>DIZZ01000024.1:0-2507 GCA_002428045.1 Verrucomicrobia bacterium UBA6015 | reverse complement strand
TCAAGCGCATGGGCTCTGAAATGGGGCTTACGTCCACATCCATAGCCCGGCTGCTCGTCAACTCCTTCGTCGAGACCCACCAGCGCACCCACGGCAGAACCCTCTTCCCCCCGCAACTGAACACGTGCAGGGGGACCGATGCTTGAGCGTTTATTTCTAGGCTGGGTGCTTCACACCCATACCAAGCACCTGTAGCTCGCGGGGGACCTGCTGATCATACCACAGTCGCAAGATACTCTCATCGACCGGTCCCATGGGTGCGTCCGGCATGATTTTATCGAACCCGTGCAAGGCGGAAACCGTCGCGATTTCCTCAGGTGCTTGAGACCCTGCAGGAAGTGGCCACGTCCACGCTCACGGCTGTATTCCTCCATGAGCCGGTGGACGTTAACGCAAAAATCCGGGCAATCCGGCATCATTGTTGTTGTTTCCGTCATTTCGTGTCACTGATTTCCGCACTCAAGAAACTGACAGCGAACAACACGGGAAAGCTGACGCCACACCCGTTCAAAGTGTTTGTCGAATATGCTGGACATTCTACCAGTGGCACTCACACAAAATGACCTTTATAAATTTCTGATGGCATGATAATATCCCCACATGCATTGGAATTTCCATCAGACCTATACACAGTTGCCCACAGCACTGTTTTCTCGCGTCGTGCCTGCAACGGTACCGCAGCCGAAGCTGGGCATAATAAACCATGCCTTGGCGTTGGATATGGGGTTGGATCCCGAATTACTCTCGTCTCCGTCCGGCATAGCGGAACTAGCTGGCTGCAAAGTACCGCCAGGAGCAGATCCGATCGCGCAGGCGTATGCCGGTCACCAGTTTGGTTCTTTTACCATGCTCGGTGATGGTCGGGCTATTGTTCTCGGGGAGCATGTGGATCCCTCCGGGGGCCGCCGTGACGTTCAACTGAAGGGCTCCGGCCTGACCCCGTATTCGCGAAGTGGTGATGGAAAAGCTGCGCTAGGACCCATGCTGCGCGAATACGTCATCAGCGAAGCGATGCATGCCATGGGGATTCCTACGACACGCAGCCTTGCCGTTGTGACAACGGGCGAACGTGTCTACCGAGAGACTCCACTCGCCGGGGCGGTGTTGACGCGAATCGCATTGAGCCATATCCGCGTGGGTACCTTCCAATATGCAGCGGCCCTGCAGGATCCGGTACTACTAAAAACGCTAGCCGATTACACCATCAACCGTCATTTTCCTGAATTATCAGACTCCCGCATCCCTTATACGGCCTTGCTCGAAGCGGTTATGCGGCGTCAGATCGCATTAATGACCGCCTGGATGAATGTCGGCTTTATTCACGGGGTTATGAATACCGATAATATGGCGATCTCTGGCGAAACCATTGATTACGGTCCTTGCGCCTTTATGGATAGGTATGATCCCGCAACGGTATTTAGTTCAATTGACCGTTATGGACGCTATGCGTTTGGCAACCAACCAGCCATTGTGCTATGGAATCTCTCACGCTTTGCCGAGACATTATTACCGCTGGTTAATAACGATCGCGCGAACGCCGTCGAGCAGGCCAAGGCTATCCTGTCGAGCTTCGAACAGGATTTTAATGATCAGTGGTCGCATGCCTTGAGGAAGAAGCTGGGTCTTTTCAATACAGAAGACGGAGACAGGGACCTCGCGGAGACGCTGCTGGAATGGATGAAGTTGAATCGCAGGGATTACGTCAACACCTTTCGCAGCCTGATGGATGGGATGGATGCACCTGCTGGAATATTCATCCAGCATCCTTCGCTATTGGACTGGTGGAAATCCTGGGAGGAGCGGCGGAAGAGGCAGTCACCGTCGAGCGAGGAATCGCTCCGGATGATGCAACGGGCAACACCGGCAATTATCCCGCGTAATCATCATGTTGAGATGGCACTTCGAGCAGCAAGCGTTGAAAACGATTTCCAACCCTTAAAGAGACTGATCGATGCATTGCAGGCCCCTTATTCGCATGAGCGTTTGCGCGAAACCTACCAAGATCCTGCGCCCGTTGACGCACTTCCCTATTATACGTTCTGCGGAACGTAGGGTACGGATAGCGATACGGAATTGTGCATTCACCACGTTTCCTGATGTACCATACTGGTGCCTATAGCGAACCCGCAGCCAATGCTTTCTTTGCAGCCGCCGGCGTCATCTGGCGCAGCTTGAGTAGCGCCTCGCGCGTCTTGGTGCGAAGCCTGAGCTTGCCGGTACTGGCGCTCTCCCACAGGCTGACCGCACCCGCAGTTACACCGCAAAGCGTCGCCATCTGCGCCCTGGTCAGCCCGAGACGCTTGCGCATACCGGCCACCCCCTTACTGGTAAACCACCCGCACTTGCCATCGGGCTGGTCAGTGCTGGCCACCTTGGGTTCCGCTGGCGGCTTGACTGCTGGCTGCCCGATCTGCTTTTTGAGTTCCGCCACTTGCTGCTTGAGACTGCGGATCGTCTTGATATGCGCGGCGAGCAGGCTATTGACCTCGCGTTTCGAGATCCGTGCG
>DIZZ01000237.1:1629-6042 GCA_002428045.1 Verrucomicrobia bacterium UBA6015 | reverse complement strand
AACAGCAAATCAAGGACGAGGCCCTGCTTGACGGCTTCTATGTGATCCGAACGAGCATGTCTGCCGTGGCTCCGGCGCAACGCTCTGAAGCGGCCAAACACAAAGCCTGTTCAAAGCGTACCGATGATGGCTACCCCGTGCATAGCTGTACTGTCCCCAGTAGCACGCACTGCTTTTTCCATTGCAATTCTTCAGATTGTTCAATGTTCACAGGGGTTTTGCAAGAGCCTCTGAAAAAATAATTTAATTGGCTATTGTTTTTGCTGCTGCGTTTCTCTTATACTGAAAAAGAATGGTGTCGATGTCTGTAGCTTTAGTCATGGACCGGTACTAACAAAACAAGACAGGAGAGGGTAATGAAAAGACTCACGGGGTGTATGGCGTTGGTCGGTGCGGTGTCAGTGGTTGCCTCTGGGCTGGTCGCGGGACCCGCGTCTAAACCGGCGGATATGTCCAAGCCGGTCAAGGTGTTTATTCTGATGGGCCAGTCCAACATGGTTGGTATGGGTTCGCTCGCCACGCTGACGGAAGCGGTGAAGACCAAGAATAAGTATCCCTACCTAATTGACGAAAAGGGCGAATGGATCTCCCGGCAGGACGTCCGCTTTGTGCGCGTCATGCAAGGCAAGGGTGGTGGCATGCAGCTTTTCAATAATGAGCCGATGACCGTGGCCAAGTGCAAGAGCATCGGACCGGAGTTCGGGATTGCGAATGTTGTCGGCGACGCCATCGACGCGCCGGTAATGATTCTCAAGAGTTGCATCGGCAACCGCAGCCTCGGCTGGGATCTTCTCCCACCCGGTAGCGAGCCTTATGATGGTTGCCCTGGTTATCGTGGGACCCCTGAAAATCCCAAAGGCAACGGTGAAAAACCGGTGGGTGCTGGCTGGTATGCCGGCAAGCAGTACGACGATGATGTCGAGTATGCCAAAACGGTACTGGCTGATCTGGATAAATTCTACCCCGGCGCGAAGGGCAGCGAGGTCGCAGGCTTCTTCTTCTGGCAGGGTGAAAAGGACTGCGGTAACGCCGCCCATGCGAGTAACTACGAAAAGAATCTCGTCAATTTCATCAAGGCACTGCGAAAGGATTTCAATGCGCCGAATGCGAATTTCGTGCTGGCTACGCTGGGCGAAGCCACGAAGGACGGCAGCAAGGGGAATGGCAAGTTGGTTATGGATGCGCAGCTCGCCGTGGATGGCGCCACGGGCAAGCACCCCGAGTTCAAGGGGAATGTGGCCACCGTCTATTCGAATCCGTTGTCGCAGGGTGGCAGCGGGAATGGTCACTACAACAAGCATGCAGAAACCTACATGGATGTGGGCGAAGCCATGGGCAAGGCCATGGCCGAGATGCTGAAGAAGTAATCGACGCGGAGTGGGGCAGGAGGGCAGCATCATGCCGATTTATGAATATTGCTGTGATCAATGCGGGGGCGCGTTTGAAACGCTTGTTCCCAATGCGTCTGCGCCGTTGCCTACCTGTCCTGCCTGCGGTTCAAAAAAGGTAAAGAAGCAGTTTTCAAGTTTCGCAGCGACGGTGGCTGCCGCTAAAGCGCCATCGTGCAGCATGGGTAAGTGCCCTTCCGGTTCCTGTGCCGGAGGGGGCTGTCCCATGGAACGGAGGTAGGCGTGAAACCCGATGAAGTCAAGGTGACGTTCCAACCCTCCGGTCGGTCCGTTTATGTCCTGCCTGGGACCTTGCTGCTGGAGGCGGCTGGCCGGGCGGGGATTATCCTGCAGACCCCTTGCGGTGGCAAGGGAACCTGCGGCAAATGCCGGGTGATGGTCGAGGGTCAGCCAGTGCTGGCCTGTCATGCACGGGTCCAGTCGGCGATGATCGTGGATGTCCCCGCGTCTTCGATGTTTGAGGCCAGGCAGCAGATCCTGACGGCGGATAGCGGTGCCCTGGCTGCCGTCAACCCCTTCATTCGTGTGGTCCCCTTTGCGCTCCCGGCCCCCTCTCACGGGGATGTCCGTTCGGATGCGGAACGGCTTCGTGAGGTCATCGGTGCTAAGGTTTCCATGTCGCTTGACGTCATGCGCGAGATCCCGGGATGCCTGCGGTCGCACGCCTGGCGTGGCCGTGCGATTCTCGCTGGCGACCGGTTGCTGGGATTGGATTGCCGGGTGGAGAATCCCAAGGTGTTTGGTGTTGCCTTTGATCTGGGCACCACGACGGTGGTGGGTACGCTTTTCGATCTGGAAAGCGGCAAGGAATGCGCGGTGGCCTCGCGCATGAATGGACAGATCGCGCATGGGGATGATGTCATTTCCCGCATCCAGAAGATCCGCGAATCCCCGGCGGCCCTAGCGCGTTTGCAGGCTGCGGCGGTGAGTACGCTGAACGCGATCATCGAGGAGGTCTGTCATCAGACCGGCATTGCCGGTTCCCGGATTTATGAAGTGGTTGTGGCGGGGAACTCCACCATGCAGCAAATCCTGCTCGGTCTGGATCCGTCAGCGCTGGGCGAGGTCCCCTTTGTGCAGGTCTTTGATCGGGCAATAACCAGTCCGGCCGTGGGTATCGGCCTGCAGGCGAATGCGGGGGCCGACGTCTATGTCTTCCCGCAGATCGGCGGTTTTGTCGGTGGGGATACCGTGGCGGGGATGGTTGCCTCGCGCCTGGATCAGCAGCAGACGTCGACCTTGTTGATCGATATCGGCACCAACGGGGAAATCGTGCTGGCTAGCGGCGGCAAGTTATATGCGGCCTCCACGGCGGCGGGCCCAGCCTTCGAGGGCGCACGCATCCGGCAAGGTATGCGGGCAACGCCGGGGGCCATCGAAAAAGTGATTTTAGACGAGGACGTTAAGGTCAATGTGATTGGCAATGTGCCGGCGGCAGGACTCTGTGGTACGGCGTTAATCGATGCGGTAGCGGAGTTGCTGCGGACGGGGATCATCGATGAGACCGGGCGCATCCAGGAGGCGGATGAAGTACCTTCCTGTGTTAGCGATGCGCTTAAACGACGGCTTCTGCCGCAAGGCCATGAGGTGTGTTTCGAACTGGTGTCCGCCGCTGATTCCGCCGGGGGCGAGGCGATCTGCCTGTGGCAGAAGGATGTTCGCGAGTTGCAGTTGGCCAGTGGAGCAATCCGGGCAGGCATCAATATCCTGCTCAAACGGGCGGGGCTGCAGGCCCATGAGCTGGGCGAAGTCCTGCTTGCCGGGGCGTTCGGCAATTTCATTCGTCGCAATCATGCCCGCCGGATTGGTATGCTGCCTCCGCTGCCGACCGAGCATATCCGCTTTATCGGTAATGCCGCGTCGCTCGGGGCCAAGATGGTACTGCTATCTGCCGATGAACGTGCCTATGCCGCTACGCTATGTCTCCAGACAGAGCATGTGGACCTGTCGCTGGATGCCGATTTCCAGTTTGAATTCAGTATGGCCATGATGTTCCCAGGCACCGAAGCGGATGCCTGGTAAGGGTGCTTGGCATCTGAAGATAGGCGGGTGGCTTAATGTTCTTGCCCACAACGTTGGACGAGGTAAGGAAGCTCGGATGGTCCGCCGTGGATGTTATCCTGGTGACCGGGGATACCTATATCGACTCGCCGTTTGTCGGGGTGGCCGTTATCGGCAAATGCCTTGTGCAGGCGGGGTTCCGGGTGGGCGTCATCGCCCAGCCCGATCCGGGCAGCGGTGAGGACATCACGCGTTTAGGCGAGCCGACCCTGTTCTGGGGTGTGAGCGGAGGCTGCGTCGACTCCATGGTCGCCAATCGGACGGCCTCTGGACGCCGCCGCAAAAGTGATGATTTCACCCCCGGTGGAGAGAACACGCGGCGCCCGGACCGGGCGGTCACGGTTTATAGCAACCTGATCCGCCAGCATTTCAAGCAGACGGTGCCGATCGTCCTGGGCGGAATTGAAGCGAGCTTGCGGCGGGTGGCGCATTACGACTTCTGGACGGACCGCATACGCCGCTCGATCCTGTTTGATGCCAAGGCGGATTACCTGTTGTACGGTATGGCCGAGTCGTCGGTCTCGGCCCTGGCGAAAACGCTGCGGGGGGGGGGCGACCCGCGCGGTTTGCGGGGCATCGGCTATATTGCCGCAGAGGTGCCTCCCGGAGCACTGGAACTGCCTACTTACGCGGAAGTGGCTGCGGATAAGGATGCCTTTACCCGCATGTTCACCGCCTTTTATGCCCATCAGGATCCCTTGACGGCCAAGGCGCTCGCCCAGCGGCAGGATACGCGCTATTATGTGCAGCAGCCCCCGCCCTTTCGCCTGGAGCAGGAGGCCCTCGATGCGATTTATGAACTGGATTATGAGCGCGATGTGCATCCGTACTATGCACGGAATGGTGTGGTGCGGGCGTTGGATACGATCCGGTTCTCAATCACGACCCACCGGGGATGTTATGGGGAATGTAATTTCTGTGCGATCGCGCTTCATCAGGGACG
>DIZZ01000237.1:0-1551 GCA_002428045.1 Verrucomicrobia bacterium UBA6015 | reverse complement strand
GCGGGCCGACGGCCAATATGTACGGCATCGATTGCGAGCGCAAGGCCAGCAAGGGATGCTGTGCTGGCAAGCGTTGTCTTTATCCGCAGATATGCGCCGAGTTGCCGGTCGATCACGGACGCCAGATGGATCTGCTGGCTGCCTTGCGCCGCATTGAGGGTGTCAAACGGGTGATCGTCGCCTCCGGGATACGTTCCGATCTGGTGATGGCCGACCGTTGTCATGGTCGCCAGTACCTCGAGATGATCGTGCGCGATCACGTGTCCGGCCAGATGAAGGTGGCCCCGGAACATTCTGAGAGCGGTGTGCTGGCGGCCATGGGGAAACCCGGCTCCGCCGCCTTGAAAATGTTCCGGGAGGTCTTCTATGAGGCAACGCAACGGGCAGGGAAACCGCAATTCCTGACGTATTACCTGATGGCCGCGCATCCGGGCTGCACAGATAAGGATATGCAGAAGTTAAGGAAATTTGCCGTCGAGACGCTGCATGTCAATCCAGAGCAAGTGCAGATCTTCACGCCGACCCCGTCCACCTACTCGACCCTGATGTACTGGACGGAGCGTAATCCGTTCACGGGGGAACCCTGTTTTGTTGAGAAAAGTGTCAAGGGGCGCGAGCGGCAGAAATCCACCCTGATGACATGATCATCCGGTCATCGTATCGGGCGTGCGCTTGAGGAAGAAATCAATTAATTGTCGTGATATCTCTCTGTTTTTGTCGTAAATATGAAGCTAACATGCAATCCATGTTCATGATACTATGGAATCTTGTTGTAGAAAGGATGATCAAATGGAAATGATGACTGGGCGGGATCGTGAAATACTTAGACAGCGTGCGAAGCTTCAGCTCGACTATGCGAATTCGCCACGCAATGAGGTGATTCTGACAAAGTGGCGGGCTCAGGCGGAAGGACGTCGGGAGTCTCCACCGGTTCGCTTGCTGTTCTCCAACTTCTGCCATGAGGTCATTACTCCCCGTCTGCAATGCGAGGGTGAGCAGGCGCGTCGCATCGAAGCAACGCTGTTGGGCACATTGGTTGGGCGTGAGCTTTTTGACGATGACACGCCCATCTCTCCGACGTTTGATATTGGCTGGCAAACTCATGTGCGTCCGTTCGGCCTCGATGCCAAGGTGACGCGGGCTGATGTCCCCAACGCGCAGGGGTTCCATATCGATCCGGTGATTACGGACTTGGCGGCAGACGTGGATAAGCTGCGAGGGGGAGCCTTCGGGGTCAACCGGGAGGGTACCGCGCAGAAACAGAAACTGATCGAGGACCTGTTCGGGGATATCCTTCCCGTGCGCATGGTCATGGGTAGCCTGACCGGTGGAATCACCAATCCGCTTGTTCATCTGATGGGGATGGAGGCTTATTACATGGCCATGTATGATTGCCCAGACGCCATCCATCAGGTCATGGAGATGGCCACCCGTGTCTATGAGCAGTATTACGACTTCCTGGAGGCGGAGCACCTGCTACTGCCGACAAATGGTCTCAGCCCCCTGGCTCAGGAGTCTTTTGCGTTTACCAACGAATTGCCGACAGATGCC
>DIZZ01000152.1:195-30980 GCA_002428045.1 Verrucomicrobia bacterium UBA6015 | reverse complement strand
CGATCGACTTAATCGGCCCGAAAGTGGTGAAATGGTCGGTTCAACGTAAATACAGCACGCCAACTACCGATTAATCCAGAATTAAGATGCGTCTGCCCTGCAATCCTCCCTCGATTTGCATTTTTCGCTTGTGCATGGGAATAGATTGGTTATATTCGTAGCATTTCATACGATTATCGAACAATAAGAGGAATATTATGCGAATTGGAACAGTCAAAGAGATAAAGCGTCATGAATATCGTGTAGGGTTAACGCCAGCTTGCGTGGCCTCGTATGTCGCCCACGGTCACGATGTGTGGGTCGAAGCCGGGGCGGGCATCGCAGCGGGATTCGAGGATGCGGAATACACTCACGCGGGCGCAACACTGGTCACCCACCGCGATCTTGTCTTTGAGGCGTGCGATATGGTCGTCAAAGTCAAGGAACCGCTCGAGGAGGAATACCGACTGCTGCGCGAAGGCCAGATCCTGTATACTTACCTGCATTTGGCAGCCAATGAGGAGCTTACCCGCGCCTTGATCAACCGCAAGATAAAAGCGGTGGCCTACGAGACAATCGAGGGACCCGATGGCCAGCTTCCCTGCCTGAAGCCGATGAGCGAGATTGCCGGGCGGCTTTCGATTCAGGAAGGGGCCAAGTACCTGGAGAAGCCGTTTGGCGGTCGAGGCGTCCTTCTCGGGGGGGTTCCCGGAGTCAAGCGTGGCCATGTCGCGATTATCGGCGGCGGCATCGTAGGGATCAACGCTTGCAAAATGGCGGTGGGCTGCGGGGCGAATGTGACCCTGCTGGATATCAGTCCGCGACGCCTGGAATATATCGACGACCTGTTCGGCTCAAAGGTAACGACCCTCTACAGTACGGAAACCAACATTGAATGGGCGGTAACGGAAGCGGATGTCGTCGTGGGTGCCGTCCTGCTACCCGGACGCAAGGCACCCAAGCTGGTCAAGCGCGACCATTTGAAGCGGATGAAGCGGGGAGCGGTCGTGGTCGATGTTGCCGTGGATCAAGGCGGCTGTTTCGAGACAACCCGCCCAACCACCCATGACGATCCGGTCTATACCGTTGAGGAGGTGGTGCACTATTGCGTAGCCAATATGCCCGGTGCCGTTGCCCTGACCTCGACGCTGGCCCTGACCAGCACCACGCTGGTGTACGGACTGCAGATTGCGGATGACGGGCTTGAATCGGCATGCAGGCAGAATCCCGGGGTGATGGCAGGTTTAAATACTTTTGAGGGGCAATGCGTGCATGAGGGGGTAGCTAGCAGCCTTCATCTGGACTACGTTCCGGCCACGACACTGTTGAGATGAGTTTATGCAGATCGATGAAACCGACTGGAAGATCATCGAACGACTTTCCGAACAATATGAAATGAACACAGCGCTCGCGCGGGCGCTCGGCGTATCGGAAGGCATGATCCGGCAGCGCATCAAGCGGCTGCAGGACCATGGGGTCATCCGCGTGCGGGCGTTACGCAATCCTGAAGTACTATCGAACCAGCAGCTTGCGTATGTGACGGTCAACCTGGTTGAGTCACGCCTGCTCGACGAAAAGGCGCAGGAACTGTCTGCCCTGGAGAATGTACTATCGGTCGCGATTCTATCGGGACAGTACGACCTAATGCTCGAAGTGCTTGTCGACTCGAACAAAGGCTTGATCCGTTTTCTGGTCGAGCAGCTCTCGGGCGTCGAGGGTATTGCCAAGACGGAGACCCTGCTGGTGCTGAAAAGCTACGATAAGTGGATCTGACGCCGCTGTATCGCCATAGCAAACCGTCACTTCGGCATTGAGCGTTGGCGGCAATAGCGAAAGACGTCGCGCTCGAGAGGCGAGAGGTACCCTGAAATAACGCAACCCGCATTGTCGATGAGAGAATCGAAGTTTTAGACAAGACTGTTGCAAATAGTCGGCGAGGTGGGTATCTTTAGACCCGTTGATATTATCAGGTTGATACCCATCAAGAAATTGACGTTATTACCATGAACGCAGGGGGGGAATGAAAAAAGATACACTGGATCGTTGGACATGCAAGCGCTCTGAGGAATTGTATGGCATTCGCGAATGGTCGGGCGGGTATTTCCGCGTCAGCGACGACGGGGATGTCCTGGTCAGCCCCCGCGGTCCCCGCAGCAACGCCGTCATCAATCTTCACGAGGTTATCAACGGATTGCGCGAACGAGGCATCACCGCCCCGGTTCTGCTGCGGTTTGGCGACATCCTGGAGTCCCGCATCGAGCTGCTCAACGAGAGTTTCCGCACCGCCATTGCCGATGCGGGCTATCGGGGCGAATACCGCGGGGTGTATCCGGTCAAGGTCAACCAGCAGCAACAGGTCGTCGCTGAAATCGCCCGCATTGGCAAGACCTACAATTACGGACTCGAGGTCGGCAGCAAAGCGGAACTCATCGCCGCGATGGCGTACATGAACGATTCCGACGCCTACCTGGTCTGCAATGGTTACAAGGACGAGGAGTTCATTGACCTCGCTCTGTATGCCCAGAAGATGGGTGTCAATGTCCTTCTGGTGGTAGAAATGCCTGGCGAGGTCCAGGCGATCCTTGATCGCGCCGACGCCGTCGGCGTGCGCCCGCAGATGGGGGTTCGCGTGAAGCTTTCCTCACGTGCCGATGGTCACTGGACCGATTCGGGCGGCGACCGCAGCCGTTTCGGGCTGAGCATTGCGCAGATCCTCGATGTCGTCGACTCCCTGCGTGCCCGCAACCGCCTGGATTGCCTAGTGATGATGCATTACCACATCGGCAGCCAGATCCCGAACATCCGCAACATCCGCTCGGGCATTTCCGAAGCCTGCCGGGTGTATGCCGGGTTGGTGGCCGAGGGCGCACCGATGGGCATCCTGAATGTCGGCGGTGGGCTGGCCGTGGATTATGACGGATCGCACACGAATTTTTCCAGCAGCAGTAACTATTCCGTGCCCGAATATTGTTCGGACATCATTGAAGGGGTCATGAACATCCTCGACGAGAACGAGATCCCCCACCCCATCCTGATCAGCGAATCCGGCCGGGCCGTCGTGGCCCACCATTCGGTGCTTGTCTTCAACGTGCTCGACTCCAGTCGGTTCGAGTCCAAGAACCTCCCGCAACTGAAGAAGGATGTAAACCACGAAATGCTCTTCTCGCTGGCCGACGTCTTCGATGGGCTCAACAGCAAGAACGTGCAAGAATATTTCCATGATGCCACCTATTACCGGGACGAGATCCGCTCCATGTTCTCGCACGGGGTTGTCTCCCTTCGCGACCGCGGCATTGCCGAGCAGATTTTCTGGCGGATCGCCATTAGTGTGGAAAAGCTGCTCCAGTCCCAGAAGTATGTGCCCGATGAGTTTGAAGGACTCTCGAAGGCACTCTCGGATGTGTATTACGGCAACTTCAGCCTCTTCCAGTCCCTGCCCGATTCCTGGGCCATCGACCAGCTCTTTCCCGTCATGCCGATCCACCGCCTCAACGAGCGGCCCACGCGCGATGCGACCATCGCCGATATCACCTGCGACTGCGATGGGCGGCTGGATCGTTTCGTTGATCTGCACGATGTCAAGCACTCCCTGCCCCTGCACGAGCTCAAGCCCAATGAGGAATACTACATCGGCGTCTTCCTGGTGGGAGCCTATCAGGAGACCCTTGGCGACTTGCATAACCTGTTTGGCGACACGCATATCGCCTTGATCCATGTCGGCGAGGATGGCGAAATGCTACTCTCCCACGAGATCGCAGGAGATTCGGTCGAGAACGTGCTCTCGTATGTCGAGTATGATCCGAATGAACTGATCAAGCTGCTCAAAGAGAAGAGCGAACGGGCCGTGCGTCGGGGCGCACTGCAGCCTGCCGATCGCAAGGCTCTGGTCGAGGCCTACCAATCCGGTCTGCGCGGATACACCTACTACGAGCAATGAGACAATGATCCATCCCCATACAGCGTTGCATTTTATCAATGAGGATGTCGGCTATGGCGTAAGGGCCACCCGCCCGATCCCCTGCGGCACGGTGACATGGGTCATGGATCGACTGGACCAGACCTTCACCCCGTCCGCCGTGGCCCGCATGCGACCGGTCGAGCGCGACACCCTGGAGCATTACAGCTACCGCAACCATCGCGGGCATTACGTGTTCTGCTGGGATCACGCGCGCTACATGAACCACAGCTTCCTGCCCAATTGCGTCGCCACCGCCTACGCATGCGAACTGGCCGTACGCGATATCGAGGCGGGCGAGGAATTGCTCAACGACTACGGCTTCCTGAATATACGCGAACCCTTCCGTCCGCGCGACGAAGGCACCCGCCGCAAGGTGGTATATCCCGATGATCTAAAGCGCCATCACTCGCACTGGGACGACCTGCTGAAACCTGCCTTTGCGCAGTTGCAAAGGGTCGAACAGCACCTACAGCCCGCTTTCAGCCCGGCCCGCTGGCGTCAGGTCATGCGAGTAGCCCAAGGCAAAACGCCGATGAAGTCGATCCTCAACAATCTCCTATCGTGAGCAACGGTTGACGGGACGCACCCCCGCGATACCCCGGTCACATGGTCCCGGTGGCGGGTGATTGATGTCCGCCTTCGGCGGTCAATCACGGATATCGCGAAGATATTCACCCTCGCGCCACAGCCCTTTTACGCGCTGGCCATCGGGGTAGATCCGAACCCCCTCGCCATGCATCCGGCCCTCTTTGAAGGGACCGACATAGACAGCACCATCGGTTGCCGTGTAGCGTCCTGATCCATGCCGCACACCCTCCACAAAGTCACCGACGTAGACGGCGCCATCCGTGAACCGGTAGGTCCCCTTGCCCGTGCGCAGATCGGAACGAAACTCACCCTCGTAGATATCGCCATTCGGAAAGCGAATGATGCCCTGGCCATGACGGCGCCCGTTCATGAAGTCGCCCGCATAGGTTCCGCCATCGGGAGAGATCATAACCCCCCGTCCATTGATCAGGTCGTTGTGGAAGTCGCCCGCATAACGCGTTCCGTCCACCATAGTCAGGCTACCGCGGCCATGACGGATGCCTTTGACAAAAAGTCCGGTATAGCGCTCGCCGGAGGCGGTCGTCTGGGTTGCAGATCCACTGCGCAGATCATTCTCGAACCGGCCCTCGTAACGATCGCCGAGCTTCGTTACATAAACACCCCAGCCATGCATCAGGCCATGGCGGAATTCGCCTTCGTACCGATCGCCATTCGGGAATGTGACCACCGAGATCGTTGTCGGCACGGATTTGTCACGTTCCGGAACAGCGGTTTCAGCCACCACGGCGTCAAACATCGTCTGCATGGATTCGACCTTCAGGATATCGAGCGACGCCTGTTGCGTACCGCCCCCTGCCGGTGCTGCACCGCGAGGCGTCGCATCCTGCAAGGGAGCCCCGCGATCTGCCACCACCACCATGCCATCAAGCGCAACGATGGCATCAACCCGGCGCCGCATGGCGTCCAGCTCGGACGCCATGCGGGCGGCGTCCTCCCCCATCGCCAGCAGCCGCTCGCCAAGCACCCGCTGGTCGCGGGCATCGGTTGCCTCCCTGTCGTCAATCCAGCGCCGCTGCTGCTGGATTTCACTGCTCAACCGCTCCAGGGTTTGTTCCTGTGCGGTTTGCAGCGCCCCCAGCCGCGTGGACAGACTGAGCTGCGTTCGCTCTATGTCCACCAGCCGGTTGGTCGTCACCGCCAATGATACGCTATGCACCGCCCCATCGTCCTGCAATCCAATCAGGGCACCCTGCACCTCCCTTGCCTGGCGCAACACCGTGATCCCCGCCAAGAGCAGCAAGGCCACAGCGGCAAGGACGACCAGTACGAAGAAAGAAACAAACCAGCCCATGACGCTACGCGACCGGGCACGGTCGAGCATGATCTCGTCCCGCAGCGCCGCCAGTTCTGTCCGGCCGGCAGCCGGGTTATCTGGTGTGCCGTCGGCGATCATTCGGGGCCCCCGTCACCCGCCAGTGTCATCACCTTTGTCACCAGCAGGGAGCCGTTGATAACGCCGTCGGGAGTGCGCGAATTGATGACAGACCGGCGCACGCGGATCAACCCGGGGGCCTGGCTGATGGCATGCAGAAAACGAACCAATGCCCCCGTCTCAGCCTCGTAATCACTAACGTCCACCAGAAAGGTCACTAGGAAATCCGTCCGCTCCGGCACCAGATGCCGCATGGAACGTAACCGCATGCCGTTCTTGCGGGCGAGTTCATCAATCTCGTTCTTAAATATCTCGATGGACTCCTGCTCCGTGGCGGAGTTCCCGATGAGGTCCTTGATCATCACATACTGGGCATCTACAGACGTCTGGTAACTGAGCGTTTTCTTGCTGCGCTCAAGACGCGCCGACGCGATGGCAATATCTGAATCCAATACCCGCCAGCGCGCCATCAATGGACTGGCAACCGTGGCGTCGAGGATATAAAACGCCACCAGCAAGAGGGCCACCCCCAGCCCGATTCGCTCCCGGCGCGGCAGATGCATCAGCTTCCCGATCATTGCGGCTCTCCTCCCTCAAAGCGGGCGATCACTTGGAAAACAAACCGTTCATCCCGGTTCATCACCGTGCCACTACCCTCTTCAACCCCGCTGAAATAAGGGCTTTCCTCCAGTAGACGAATCAACTCACGGATATCCTTGCGCGAGGGTGCCGTTCCGTTCATGGTCACCTGGGCCTTGGCGGCGTCAATATCGAGAATCTCCAGATACACATGGACAGGCAGGCTGCCGTAAATCACGGGCAACAAGTGCTCGGGCAGGAAGCGTTGATCCTGGCGTTCGTGCGCGGCACGGATCACCTCATGCTGACGCTCCACCCTTAAAGCCAGGGCTTCCAGTGCCGTCGCCTCATCCTGCAACCGGTTCCGCTGATGTGTCCGATAGCCTGTGGTCAGCAACCCATAAAGCGAGGCACAACCCAGCGCCACGACCAGCCATGTTGAGAAGCGCATCCACAGCCGGGATTGCAGATTGATCTGTTCACGTAGACGAACCACATCCGGCACAAAATTAAAATCGAGGCGGTTGGGCGCCAGTGCCATACCGACCAAGGCGGTCATCGATGCCGTGGCATACTGCGCATCGCGCAAGGTGACTCGGCCGTTGGTCAAGTTGACATCCGACAGGCAATCCGCCTTTTTGCAAGGAATGGAGAGCGCCTCCTGGATGACGGCATCAATTCCGTCCAGGGAATGGCTGGCACCGGAAAGGGTCACCTCCGCGATCTTTTCTCCGCGCAACGCTTCCACACAGGACTGGAAGGCTTCCTTGACCCGCTGCACAAAAACATCCAGGCCCTCCGTCGCCTGACGGGCACCCCACATCAGACTGCGAGAAAAGACCACGTTGCCATGCTGGATAACGATCATGTGGGTGAACGAGGCATCCACATCCAGCAACATCCGCAACCGGTCCGGAGCCTCCTTGCGCGTATGGTAAAGAAACCAGTTGAGCACCCCCTCCGACGAGACCGTCATCCGTTCCACGGCAAGCCCCGCCCCCTCGATCGTATAATACCGCTCGCGAACGATACTGCGCTGGACGATAACCAGCATCACCTGGGTGTAGGCACCCTGCCGCACCAGACCCAGCAGCTTGTAGCCCGACAAGATCTCGTTCAGCGAATAGGGCGTCTGCCTCCCGATCTGCAGCTCGACCATATCCGCGATTTCAGACGGTTCGGTGGACGGTAACTCAAGCAAACGGACATTCACAAGCTGGCGCGGGATGCACGAGCGAACCGGGATCCGGCTGAAATGGCCAGATGCAATGGCTTTGCGCAATGCCTGCGCGATATCCGCCCCCGGCTCGAGCGGTTCAAGGTGCGAACGGCAAACCGACACGTTGCCACGGCTAGCGGTCACCTCGATCAGCTTGAGCCAGTCACTACTGACCTCCAGCAGCAATGCCCTGCTCGCTGGCCGCCCCGCCCACTCCGGTTTGTTATGCGCTTGTCTCGTCATGCTGTGTTACTGCCATCCAAGAAAATTACCGCTCGCGCCACATTACAAAGGTTCGCTGTTCCACATCCCACACAAAATCCACCTGCAACACCGGCCCACCACCATCAGACTCAGGATCATCAAGGGTGGCCGTTCCACCAAAAGCCGACGAACTAACATCTAGCATTTTGCGCACGTTCACATTCTGGCCAGTCATCGCCGCCAACACACGCTCCTCGTCCGCCGTCAACGGCTGCAACGCCATCCTGATCAGCGCATACTCGGCCTTCTCAAACGCCTTTCCGCCGTCCCGATAACGGACGATCTTCTCCACCAACCCCGCAACGGCACGTTCGGCATCTGTAGAGGCATCCAGACTGGCCACCGATTCACCCAACACCTGCAACACCACCGCCTCGGAGGCATTGATGTTGATCGTCCCCCGCCCATGAACCGTCACATACGGACGAATCCGCGCATAACTGGCATCATCCATCACACGCCGCAAAGCCTCCACATCCCGCAAGGGAGCACCCGCAGAGTCCTGCTGTTTTTCGATGCTTGGACTATACCCGCTGCCCCCCCCGCCTGTCAATGATTCATCGGGCGCATCCCCTCGCAACGTCAACAGCGCAGCAACCTGACGCTGGGCATCCTCCACGCCCAGCTCCCCCACCTTGACAAACAAGGTCATAAGCAGATTTGTTGACGCCAAGTTCAGGTTGATCCGGGCCTCTTCCCCGCAGACCCCATAAAACCGTTTCTCCGCTGGTCGTTCGGTATGCCCCGGGAAGACCACCGAAAAGAAGCGACCATCCGGCAACTCCACCTGCTTGAAAAATCGTTCCTGCCGGTTCCAGGACTGTTTCGCGACACCATCCCACGCATTGGTGGTCTGCCCCATGATCACCGCCGCCGCCTGTGCCGCACCGGCTGCCGCCAGCGCCCGGGCATGTACTCGAGCCTGCATCCGTTCGGCCGTGCGCAGCAGGGAGCCGACATGCGTACCCGTCGCCAGCGCCAACGACGCCAGGAAGAACACCACCCACAACGCCAGGATCAGCACACTGCCCCGGCAAGCCGGGTGATCCGTATCCCGAAGATACGCCATCATTCGCCCCCTTCCGAGATGGCCAGCATCACCGTGCGCACGATCGGTTCCTCCGCCAGCGCACCATCCGAGATCATCAGGCGCACCGCCATCGGCAGATTCGTGCCATCTGACCATCCCTCCTGCCAGTCCCCGAGGACACCCGACTCGCGGTCACGTGGCAGATAGCGCAGCCTCATGACATACGCCCCAGCCAGCAGGACATCGGCATTGCCTGCGGCATCCACACGGTCCGCTGCCGCCCCCGCAGCGCTTGCCACAGACCGTAGGATCCCCTTCCCCGCAACCCCTTGGTAACGCACCCGTTGCGGTTCCAGGTCGGTCCCTTCCACTACATATAGCGAGGCAGAAAACGCAATACTATCGGACGAGCCCTCCATCACCGCACCGGGCAGGACAATGGCATTCTTGAGATCATGCGCAAACTGTTCGCCGACCCGATAGATTTCATCCTCACGAAAGGAGCTGACCCGTTCAAAAACACGCAGCCCCCCAAAGAAACAGGCAAACACCACGCTCATCACCATGCCCGTCATGAGCACCACCAGCAGCAACTCAATCAGGGTGAACGCACCGCGACGCGACGACCTTTTCATGGAGCCTCCTTCGCGGCGGCAGGAGCAACATAGATCCGTGTCGCCACGGCGGTATCGCGCCCCCCTTCGCCGCGCCAGACGGTGCAAAGGACATCGTGCAAGGTTCCGGCCTCCGAACCACCGCCTGCCAGGTCCTTTACTAGGGATATTTCCGTGCGCCAGCGATAGTTTGAAAACGGCGGATCAAAGACACCCTGGCCATCGGCTAATGCAGTCTCCCCGAATTGGGCGGTCAACTGGATATCCTCGAGCTTCTCCTGCGCAAGCATCACACTGCGCAACCGGTCAACGGCACCGTCCCAGGTGTTCAACAACCCGTGCAAGCCCTGCAGCACCAGCACGATACCTGTGGATAAGACAACCACGGTAATCAGGATCTCGATCAGGGTGAATCCGCCGCAACGGCCCCTGCTAGTAGACGTTAGGGCGGCCATTGCTACGGGGTTTCCAAATTTGTCACATCATCCGCCGCGCTGGCCTCATCGGCTCCGGTCGACCACACTTTGAAACCCATCAGACTCCCGGGATCCAACTGGTATTGATAGAGTCGACCCCAGGGATCCTTGGGTTCACGCTCCAGATAGGGACCCTTCCATCCTTTCCCGGCAGAGCCCGGCTGGACCATCAGTGCCGCCAAGCCTTCCTCTGATTTCGGATACCGACCGACGTCGAGCTTGTACAATTTCAGCCCTGTCGTAATACTCTCGATACCTGCAAGGGCTGGGCCGCTTTTCATGTCGTCCGCTCGATCCATCAACCGTGGCAGGACCATGCCAGCCAACGCCGCCATGATAATCACCACGATCATCAATTCAATCAGTGTAAATCCGCCTCGTCCCGTTGTCATCAGCCAGCCTCCATTTCCGCCAAGTGCCCATGTTGCCCCCTGTGGCAATAACCTATTCCCGACAGGGTCACTTGGCAAGCCCCAAAACAGGTGACAGGAGGCTTAGACGACCATTACGATTGACGACATCGCCGGTTTGATTTAACTTTCCGTGCATGAATTCCGTATCTCGCGCTGATGTTGAACACCTGCTTGCCCGTTTTTCTGCCCTGCATATCGGGGTCATCGGGGATTTTGCACTGGATTGTTACTGGCAACTGGACACGGCTGCCGAACTGCCGTCGGTGGAAACGGGCAAGCCAACCCGCCCTGTGTCCACCCAGCACTATGCGGCTGGCGCGGCGGGTAACGTGGTCGCCGATCTGGCCGCACTCGGCTGCGGGAAGATCTCGGCCTTTGGCGTTGTCGGACCCGATCCCTGGGGCAACGAACTGCGGCGGTGGCTGGATGCCCATACCGTCGATACCGCCGGGCTGCTGGTCCAGCCACAGGACTGGGATACGGTCGCCTACGTTAAACCGCATATCCAGGGGGTTGAGCAGAACCGCTTTGATTTTGGCGACTTCAACCAACTCCATGCCGACACCACCAACCGACTGATCGACAGCCTCTCGCAGACCTTGCCACGGCTGGACGCTCTGGTCATCAATGCCCAGGCCCGCGCCGGCCTGCACCATGCACATCTGCGCCCCCGGCTGGCGGCCTTGATCCAGAGCCAGCCCGATCGCCTTTTCACCATCGACACACGGGATCGCCTGGCCATGTATTCTGGCGGCATCCTGAAAATCAACGATATCGAAGCCTCGAGGATGTGTGATCTACCGACCAAGCCTGGGATTCCACACGCCCAGGCCTGTGCGGCAGCGGCCCGATTGTTTGCGGAGCGCCGTCACCCGGTCTTCGTGACCTGCGGACCCGACGGCATGGTCGTTTGTGATGCGCATGGCTTATCGGAGATTGAGGGCATCCGGCTGCAAGGCCCCATCGACACCACCGGTGCCGGGGATGCGGCGATGGCAGGCATTACCGCCGCCCTGGCAAGCCGGGCAACCCCTCATCAGGCGGCCTTTATCGGCAACCTCGCCGCTGCCGTGTGCGCTGGCAAGCTGCATCAGACCGGTACCGCCTCGCCTTCGGAAATCCTGGCGCTGCTGACGAAGCCAGCGCCAAGCGAACCTTGCCAATCGGATCAGTGAGCACCCAGCCAATGGTTGAATTCACCCGGCGCAACCATCGGAATCTGCAGATGCTGGTAAAGTGCAGAGAGTTCCGCGGGCGGGGTGGCAGCAAGCACGGCAACGACCGGCAGATCGGGACGTAGCCAACGCGTGGTCAACAACGTGGACGAGATATCGCCAACTACCCTGCACCCATCCCCAAGCAACGGCAGTAGCGCCTCCATCCCAACCGTATGATCCAGCAGCAAAAAACCGGGGAACAGCGTCTCGATGCGTTCGCGATCGGTAATTCGCGGATGCGGTTTGATCGCCATGCTTGCTGGCGCATAAACAGACAACAACGCCTGACTAATCTGCTGATAGTGTTCAGGATTTCGGGTATAACTGCCCTCGTGGGGCAAGGTCAACACCAGCCGGATGCCCGATAATGCCTCGCGGTAATCGTCATGCCCATTCAGCATCGCAACCGCTAACGCCTTGAATGCATCGGTTTTGAAGGGTTGCGGATCAATCAGAAGGACAACTTTTAACTGTAGCAGCGGATGTACACGATCGGGGAATGCCGCATATACGGTATTGACCCAAGCCGACGTACCGGTCGTCAGCGCCTGGCGATACCATCCCCCGTAAAAGAGTTTTTTGAAGAAAGGATCCACATAACGATGTTGAAACGTATGCATGGACTTGTGTCCAACATAGGTTACCGCCCCTTCATCCAGATACACGCCCTCAATGGATCTGCCACGGTTTGCCCGCATGGCGATATGCATCGCATACTGAAACTCGATCCGGCGGTCATTGCCCGTGAACAAGCGAGCATCCATCGGCCTCGTGAACAAGGTCTTCAAGGTGCGGAAACGCGGCGTCGAAAGGCAGCGCCAGGACGGCCCCTGCAACGGGGACAGCGCCACCACCTCATCGAACAGGTTGGGAAAACGGCCTGCCAGCATGGCATAGCGAGCGGTCGCCGAAGTATCCTTGGCGATGATCACCGCGATCCGCTTCCTCGACCTATCCTGGATGGCCATGTTGGCAGCCATCATTAAATGCAGCGTTGACGATATGAAGAAAAAGTCCATGAGTCCACCTAGTCCCGTGCGGCGAGTACGATTTCCTGAAGACCCTATCAGCGGTCGATCCGGCATTCAAACCAATTCGATATTGCAAAATGGATCATTGACGACATCCGGGCAACTGAACATACTCCCACATGTCACATGCATACAGGAGATCAGGTATAAACAAAAACGACGGAGATCACGATTACTTTGAATATGCCATGGAAAGGATTGTTCCAGAAGCCTCGTCCCCGCCTTTGCACTGAAAGCGAAGGACCCGTGCTTTGCTTTCAGGATGATAAGGGGGAATGTTCGGGATCCGTCGCCCTTGACCGTTGCGTCGGCCATTTGTACTTCGGCTTCGGCAAGCGTGGCTGGAATCCATTCACCCCGGCCGTTCAGGAATACCTTGCTCACGGGAAATGGCAACGGCTGGCCCATTACTACCATCGGTTCCAACCGCCCTCGTTGGCGGAAGCCTATTTTACACGCAAGCACTCTCGCTGGGGAATACTCAATGACGCACCACCTTACCTGCGCCTGAAACCCTGGCGCGCTTCAGAGGTCGTGATGTCCGGCGGCAATTCGTCTGGAAACCAGAACTTCGGCCCCGTATCGCCTGCCAAGCTGACACAGGAAATCCAGAAATACGAGCACATCATCCACTCGATCCGCAACCATGGATATAACCCTGAGAAGTACGGTTCGGTTAGGGGTTACTTCCTGATCGACGCTAAAGGGGACTATGTATTCCGCGTCACCCAAGGCATGCACAGAGTGCCGGTCCTGGATGCCATGGGATGGACAACCATACCGATTTCGTTCGATCCCGTCATGCCTCGCTATATCAGCCTCAGTTCCCTGCGCTACTGGCCCAAGGTGGTAGACGGAACCTTTTCGCCAACCCTCGCCACCTACATGTTCAACCGCCACTTCTGGGATCGAGGGGATGTGAAACAATCCATCCTGGGAGAGCTGTCATGAATATCGTACTCCTCAATGATACAGACGGTCGTGAAAATATCGGATGCCGACTTACCAGTTCAACTTTAAAACAGCAGATCCGCGCCACTTTTGGATCGCCGCTCACCCCGGTATCCCTGTCGCCCTTTCCGTGGTATTTCGGCAAGGGACGCAAGACGGGCAACGTGTGGAGAAATGGATTGGGAACCTTTCTCTCAGCGAGTCGCTCAAGCCAGACGGACCGCTTCATTGCCTGGCTAACGCAACTTGCCCGGCAGGAATATGGGAACGATGCGGTCACCGCAACGATGTCCACCGATCTGGCCATATTCCACCCCGAGGGAAGCATCAGTAACTACCATGATGCGTCACGAATCATCAATCTTTTGTCTCTCCCTCTGCTTGCCTGCATACACGGCATTTCCACGTTCACCATGAACGGAACTTTCCCCATATACCCTTCGCATGACCGGCGTTACCAAATTATTCAGACATTCCTGCGTGCCTGCCGGTTCGTGGCGCTGCGCGACCGGATCGCCGCCGGTCATTATGGCGTAACATTCATGCCGGATTCCGCCATCATGCATGAATTATCAACAGGGCCTGCCGCCTCCAGGCCTTATGTGCTGATCACCACCGGTGCCAATCTTTCAAAGCGGATGAACGTCGAGGTGGCCAAGGCGGCCCTTCGGTTTTGTGATGACCACCAACTCAAGCCCCTCGTCCTGACCAAAAAGCACCAAGACCTGAAAGCCATCCGTGCCGATGTTCTCCACAGGAAAGGTCAGTTCATCGAGCAGGCGACCTTGCAGGAAGCCGAGACATGGATCGCTCAATGCGCACTGCACATTGGAGGACGATACCACATGGCTCTATTTAGCCTGCTGCTCGATGTACCCAGCGTGCTGATGATGACCAACACCCACAAGAACCGATGGCTCGCCGAGGAATTCAATGGGATTGCGCTGGCAACCACCCCGGAAGACATCCAGGAGACCGCCACCTCGGTTTTCGGGAAACAGGACGGGCAGGCGGGGCGTATGCGCGAGTCCCTGCAAAAGGCACAATCTTGCTTCCATCAAGGCATTCGACAGGCATCAAACGCCGCCACTCCGCTGACTCTGGGACCAAGGCCTTCGCCACCCCATGCCGATTATTGCCAAGCACTCATTCGACAACTCCGGTGGACTGATTTTGTGCAATACTGGCCGTTCGGCGTCCGTATTCATCTGTAGGGAGACGGACCGCGCAGGATCATTCCTGCATGCGACGAATCTTGCTCCGAATCCGGGAGCGTAGCGTTCCCTGCTGGTAGCGGCCTTTCTCCACATGACGGATCTGGCAGACCCCCTCAACCTCGATCGGCGTCCCTTGCGACCCCACCAACCAACGGAAGGCGCGATCTTCATAGCACTTGCACCAGTGCGCGGCAGGCGTCTGGTAAAGACCGATCCCGTCGCAATACCCGATGACCCGAGCGACATCACCATGAATGATCTGGAAGGCGCCCTTGGCTCGATCGCGACTATGCACACTGAACTCACGGGTGTCGATATCCACCAGTTGCAAGGCCCGTCCCTTTTGCAGCATCGGACAGGAATCCGCCAGCATCGTTGTTGTCCGCTCCTGCCTCGGATACAGGAGCGCCTCCTGACGCCCCACAAGCTGCCTCGCCAGGGAATCCAGACAGCCCTTGTGAAAGACGATATCACAATCCGTCATCCAGACCCAATCCGCCTGGGTGGCCAGCGCGGCCCGGTTGCGGCCGATCCCGCGCCGGAACAATTGCTCCTTCGGTAACGCCTGCCAGTTCCACGTGATATTCGGAACCTTGTGGCTGCCGATAAAGGCTAGTAGCTTGGTGGTGCCATCATCCTCCCCGGCATAAAACACGGTAATCATCGCCCGCAGTTTTGAAGGGGGGTACAACACAAACGAGCTGAGCTGATAGGCCAGCATATGCGAATACCGCCAGCAGTGGCTGATGATCTCCAGGGTTGGAACCGCAGGTCCCGGTCGACGATCCGGCACGGGCGGAAGCGGTTCGCGGAACCAGGCTGGAGGCACCACGCCACTGGCCGCCACCCGGTAGAATCGACCGAGGATGCCATCATACCACCGGGGCGGATAGACTTTATTGTGAATCATAAATTTGACTTTCCAGCGACCCCATGCTAACAGCATGAGTTATTTACCAGCGACACTTGCAATACCCTACCAAGGGGCATTCGCGCTATGCAACCGAAAATATCAATACCCAACGGGGGGGTAATCGTCCGCGCCAGCCTGCTGCTGCTGGCGTCCCTCATTACCTCGAACGCGCAGCCCCACTACACGATCGACGCCACCTTGACCCCGGAGACGCGCCAGATCACCGGCACGAACCGGTTTACGTTTGTCAACCTCGGTGCAACACCGACCAACGCCTGCCTGGTGTTCGCTTACCCGAACCATCTCACCGACGATGACCCATCCCTGACCGACGATATTTATCCCCGTATTTTCCCTGACAGGCCAAACCGAGGTGCCATGCGGATCGCGTCCGCTCATGCGGATCTCCGCCCCTGCCGCGTCACGCCCGTCACGCATCCGGATTTCAAGCCCGGCGTGCTGGTTTCCATTGAATTTCCCGCTGACATTCCACCGGGCGCCAAAACCGACATCATCGTGACGTTCGATGTCACGATCCCGCAACGCTACGGCACCTTTGGTGCACATGACGGCAGCATCACGCTCAACGGCGGATGGTACCCCAGCTTGCCAAACCGCCACAAGGATACCGCCGAATGGGATCTGCACGCACAACCGCCTGCATCCACGTTTGATATCCGGCTGCATATCGCCACCGAGGGACACCTCTTTCTCAACAACCGGCACTGGCGGACCCCTGGCACGGGATCAGACGGCCAAACGACGTTGGACGCCGACAAGGTCACCCTGTTGTTCCGCCCCTCTTTGCATACCGCCAGCCACACCCTGCCGCCCGTCAATATCCGCTACCTGACCAGCAAAACGCGCACGGACACCGCCACACGCCTCTTCAAGGCCCTGGTACCTGCCGTCAACCAGATCCGGCAACGCAGCCCAGGCATCGAAACCAACGACATCCTCCTGGTGGAAACCCCGCTACGCCGGGATCTGGCCATCCCGGCAAATGGCATCATCCTGATTTCGGACCGCTTTGACCAGGTCTTTGCCTATGGCCGCGATTATCACCTTGCTCCCGTTGTTGAAGCCGTCTATGCCGTATTACTAAAAACCGCACGCACGCTCTGCAACGATCGTTCCGGGATCTGGGAGACCGAGGCCCTCGCGTGGACCGAAGCCAAACGCTTCTGGGAAACATACAGCCAGCGGGAAAAATCCGCACGAACCTACCTTCGTCCGTTTAGCTTTATTCCAGAAGTTGACCGCTGGCTGAATGCCCCCCGCTTCCCGTTTGTCGGCCCCTTCTTTGGCGATTTCTATGAGAGAGATCCCCTGAACGAGGATTTCGCACGGTTTAACCGGATCACAGCGCATGGCCGCATCACAGCAGAAAAACTGCGCGATCTGCTGGGCGATTCCGCCTGGACAAATAGCGTCTCGGCCGCACTGCAAACCGGTACCCCGCTACAACCTCTGGCCGAGACAGCCTACGGACAGACCCTGGACACGTTCATCGCCCAATGGACAGATCCCTATCCCTGCGTCAACTACACGCTTGTCTCCTGGCACCAGACCCGTGAAGCGCACGACCGCTGGCGTTCAGAAATAACCCTCAAACGGTCCGGCCAAGCCATTCATGAACCCGTGACGGTCGAAATCTGCCCGTTAACGGGACCGACATACCGAACACAATGGAACGGCAACGGCGAGACCGGGGTTGCCGTTATTGAAACCCCTGTCCATACCCGGCGCCTGCGGATTGATCCAGATCGCCGACTGCAGGAAACCACACGGGCAAACCATCAGTATCCCGCTGGCTTTAAAATCCTGCTGGACAATCTGCGCCTGCGTATTGACCTGAACGGACGCGACCACGAACTGAGCGTCGGCGGAGCTCTGATTATCGGCAATAACTACCATAACCGCTACCATTTCGCAGGTTTCACCGTCCAGGAACAGGACGGTATTGAGCTGCGGCATGTCCACGCCTTCGGACGTCCGTTCGATACCATAGACTTCAGCCACGAAGTCATGTGGGGGCTGCTGTATTCCGATCTCGATGACGACTTCCTAGATGCATCCAGTACGCGAGAGAATGACAGCGGACGTGTGGCCGCCCTGAAACTCGGGTATGAACTGCGCACAACACAACCGGGAAGGAACCGGCTGGACGGCTGGACGTGGACCACCGAGCTCGAGGCGGGCGACACCGTGGCAGGCGGCGATTTCCGCTATTGGAAAGCGCAGGCATGGCAGGCAGGAGTCGTCCCCCTCCGCCGTGACCGCCATCTGCTTGCACTGCACGCCAAACTGGGAACCTCCGACCGGCAATCCACCCCCGTGCAACTGATCTACGACATCGGCGGGTTCGACGGCGTCCGCGGCATCAATCGCGGGCTCATCCTGGGCAACCACCAATGGCTGGCCAGGGCGGAATACCGCTTCATCCTCTGGAACGACTTGAATAACCTGCACGCCATCACAACCGCCTGGCTACGGCGCATCCAACTGGCAACCTATGTCGATGCGGGTAATGTCGGCGACACCACCAGCGAACTGTTCGCCAGCCACAACACCTACGGGAGCGTCGGTGCAGGGGTGCGCCTGCACGTCGACGCCCTGGGCGCATTCCCGGGCATCATACGGTTTGATATCGCCCGCCAGATCAACATCGGACGCGCTACAGAAGACCGATCGCCGATGTTCTATATCGGCATCGGACAGTCCTTCTGATCAGACCTGAATGTTCAGCCCCTGATCCATCCCCGAATCAACCACAGGCCCTGCAAAGGCAGGTTGGGCGAAGACCTCCGGGCGAGCCGCGCGTGGCAAAGGCAGCCCGTCACGGTTTCGCGTTGATCGCATCCAAAGCCGACTGCACAACGGCGTGCTGTGACTTATCGGCATCTGACTTCAAGATGGCTTCGAGCACGGGTACCGCCCCTGACGCCTTGCTACCGAAGCGACCAAGCAGCTCGATCGCCTTGCCACGTGGATTGCCCCGCTGGCGACGGAGGTGTGTCTTGTCTGCCGCCGCCTCGATGAGCACGGGAATCAACCGGGCACCCTCAGGATCCAGCGTCGCCGCCATCTCCATGACATCGCCCAGCAGACGCCCCCCGCCGCCCTCAGGGGGATGACGCAGCAACTGCAGCAGTGCCACCAGCCGCTCATCACCCGTTGCACCCCTGTTTGCCTTCAGCAGCTCGACCGCGGTGTCCGGAACCCCATAAGCAGAACCTGGATGCATCAACACCTGCATCGCCGCCTGCACCGCTACGGCGGGTGGGGGATTGAGTTGACGAATGGTCCGGATCGCCGCCATACGAACCCATTCCTCTGAATCTTGAACGAGGAGCGCCAAGGCGGGCAAGACCGGAGCCGCCGCCTCGCCAAACCCGCCCAAAACGGAAGCTGCCCGGAACCGGACCCAGAAATGATCATCGCTCAGCAGCGGGAACAGCGTCGGCACATCCGCCTGCAACAAGGCAATGTCCTGCTCACTGGCGGCCAGTTTGCGATAGCGTCCTAACGCATTCCCCATCACGTTACAGACGGAACTGCGCACCTTCCAGTCCGGATGCCCAACCTGGGCGACAACCGCCTTGATCCCCTCCGGCCCCTTACTCACCAAGGCGTTCTCCGCAAGCAGTCGCACATAGGGGACGGTATGCTCAAGATCCGACAGCAGTTCAACCACCGGTTTCTGATCATAGCGAGCCTGCAAGGCGGCCGCCATGCGGTCCCGTGTTTCGCGCACGCGCAGCGTATCATCCATGCCGGGGTATGCATCCATTGGCGGGGCGTCGATTCGATCCACCGGCAGGGAACGACGCTCCGAAAGGGTCCGGACAAGGTCCAGTCCAACATCGAGTCGGTTGTTTGCAGCATCCTGCGCCGTGGACATCACCGCCAGTAGATTCTCGCCCGGATGCAATAAGCCCAGAGCCGAGTCATCCAGCTCGATCACCGCGTAACCGCCACGCTGACCGCGAACGGCATCGACCACAAGCAGACCATTCAGATAGACGCGCGTCTGGGCAGGACGAACCGTCTGCAAACGCACTCGCAGTTTGTCGCCGACGGGGTCAGTCACGGTAAACGTACAGCGCGCAGCGACCGCGCCAGTAGGGCTCGACCGACCTGCGTCCGCATCACTGGCAAGGGCGATGCCTTTTCCCGCCACCCATGCACGATCGTCAAATCCCGGCCGCTCCCAGCCCACAGGGAGATTCCCAATGGTGCCAACCTGCAGCGTCCGCCAGGACGGCGGAGCCATCTCCGCCGTGGGCGAAAGCGTCTCCCAGACGGGTGAGCGTAGCGTGGGCAATCCCTCAATAAGTCGTCTTGCCTGCCAGCCTTGCGCGGTCCAACTCATGACCGTGATCGATTTCAATGCGGCCCAGGCGTCCTTATAGCGTTTACCCTCTCGAACGCCGCCTGCGACGACGCCATCGGCAAAACGTTCGTCCAGCGTCGCGAACCGCGCATCCCCCTGCTCACCCAAACCACGCTTCAAGGCCTGAAACTGTTCGGAGGCATCATACGCAGCCCCGTTGACAAGGTTGCTTTCGATCTCCAGCAGCGTCTGCTCGGTCGATGCGATCAGCAGCGCACGGGCGTCCTTGAGCTGGGTAAAGCATCGCTTGTCGACATCGGTTGCCAGATCAGCAGGCGATATCGCTGCCAAGGTCTTATCCAGGGCCTCCCATGCCCGTCTCCGGTAATACTGCCGGGCATCGCGTAACATTGGCGACGACAGTTCGGTATGGGGGCTGAAGACGCTGGGCGATGCGCCGAGAATGCGTAGCCGACGCTGCGGCAAGGCATAAGCCAACCCGATGCCACCGGTCGTGAAGTCGCCACCGAAGTAGATGTATCCGGAGTCGTCGAACCGGGTCAATGCCTCCTGGTAAGGCAGATGCAGCAGTTCACCCTTCCATGTGCGGATAAGATGGTAGTACCAACCCTGGTTATGCAGGAACTCGCGCAATGCAACAGGGCCGGCGAGGGCCGCCCCGAGCGGGCCCCAGACCGTCGAGAAAAACGCACCGGTGTGTCCGTCCTCGCGCATCCAATAGCTCATGGCCACCGACTGACTGAAGGCGGTGGCTTCACGGTCCCTGCCGGCAAGGTGCATCAATACCGCCGACGAGGCATTCTTTCCGTTATCGTCAAGCATGTTGCCAGGCGTATGATCACCATAAGGCACACTGCCAAGTTCCGCAAAACGGCCGAAGAACGCTAGGGCCTTATCCATGGCGAGCTGATCAACCGTGATGCCACATTCCCGGGCGAGAACCAGCACGATGGCGTCGACCACGCCCGGCTGGTTGAGCGCGCCATAGCCTTCCCCCGGACTCTTGTGCCCCCACGAACCGCAAAGCATCTGCCCCCTGGCGAGTTCGTCGGCAATCCAGGCAAGTTTTCCGAGCACGGAATCATCCCCTGTGGATAGGTAATACTCTGCCAGCAGCAGCCCGCCATATCCCATGGGCCAGTTGTTGTAGTCCAACTTTAGATAGTCAACGGAGTCAGCGTAGTAAGCCGCCCGGCGGGCACCATCCAGATAGAGGCCATCACCGGAAGCAAGCAAGAGTAGACCGGCAAGGAATGACCCCATGTCGCCATCGGTCGGAAGCCTGCCATTCGGCAACTGTGCATCCAGCAAGGATCGACATGCTGCCGACAGGATCACGCTCGAGGTCGCGTCATCAAACAGCCAGCCGGTCGCATCGGTACCCAGTCGGGGAAGCGTCATCGAAACGGACTGCTCGATCCCGTGACGCAGCACGCTGAGCAAGAGCGGTGTCCCACTCCGCTCGGCCTTACCGATCGCATTCCCCAGCGTGATTCGCGCATCGGCATCCGGCCCGAAGGCGGTACCGTCGGCACCAATCACCACATCGCCAAGCTCAAGCGCCCCATGCGCAGGCGATCCGTGGTCGATACGCATCACCTGGAAATGATACCCTCGCATCCAGGCGGCGGCCCCCGTGGGGCCCATGTTCATGTGACACGACAGCTTATCTCCATGCGGGGAGTAGACGACCGCCTTGGCGGACGGCACCGCCAACGCAGAATGCTGCAGCAAGCCAAGCCAAACCCAAGCCATGACCACCTTAGCCGACAATCTGTTCATAATCGCCATCCTTTGTCGTGAACCATATGAGAAATTACCGCCTCGCCGACCAGGGCGGTTGTGCCTCGAACCAGCCGAACAACCGGGTGGTGAATCCTCCGGTGGATTGCAGGATGCTCCAGCGGCCCTCGACCGGCTCATAGACAGCGATGTCGTCCTTGCCATCGCCATCATAGTCGCCGGGCACCGGTAGGCAGCGGATCCAGCCGAAATGCTGTTCGCGCAGGGTCTTGTCGCTCGACTGCTGGATATACCACATGCCCGTCGCGGGCCAGAACACCGCTAGGTCATCCTTGCCGTCGCCATCGTAATCCGCTGGCACCGGCAAGGCCGCCGGGAAGCCCCAGTCGCCCTCGACATACCTTCCGTCGCTGCTGCGCACGATATGCCAGCGGCCATTCTTCGGCCAGTAGGCAGCGATGTCGGTGATCCCGTCGCCGTCGTAGTCCGCAGGGATCGGCACCGTCTCGCGCCAGCCGAAGCTAACCTGGCGATACCCGGTTCCGTTGACACGGATGATGTCCCATTTTCCGTCCGCCCGGTTGTGCACCGCCAGATCGGCGATCCCGTCGCCGTCATAGTCCCCCGGCACCGGCTCGGTTGCGAACCAGCCGAACTGGCGCTGGATGAGCTTGCCGTTGGTGCTCTTGTGGATGTACCAGTCGCCCCGGGCCGGATGATACACCGCCAGGTCAACCACCCCGTCGCCATCATAGTCGCGCGGCACCGGTGTGACGGCCGACCAGCCCCAGCCGCGTTCCTGGAACGTGTTGAGACCACTGTACCAGTGATACCACTTGCCGCCCAGCGGCCAGTACACCGTCAGGTCGCTGCGCTCATCGCCATTGAAATCGCCGAACGGCACCCGCTTGGCCCGCACCCGGAACGACACATCCACCGGCAAGGCTGCCAGCCAGTCGGCATTGCCTTCCTGCGTGGCACGTAGCGTCACGATCCCGGGCTTCTGGTAGGTCAGCAGGATCGGACTGATCGGACCGATCGGACCCATCACGCTGTTCGTCCCGGAGACCACCTCCAGCCCCACCGCCAGCCCGCTGGAGGCGGTCGCCGTGATAGCGGTTCTGTTGGTGACGATCTGCTGGCCCGGGTTCGTGAACGTAATGGTCTGCGGGGCTCTGCCTACAGTAAGTTGCACAACATATGCCTGCGGGGAGTTGGTGGCATCGGCCGCCGCGATGGTCACCGTCGCGGTGTAAGCACCCGCAGCCAGCCCGCTGATATCAACGCGATGCACCAGCGATGTCGCCCCGCCGAGGGCGACGGTGCCCGCGCCCGGCACCACGCTCAGCCAGTTGCTCGCCCCAGCCCCATAGGTAATGGCATGGGTCCAGCTAAAGCCGCTGACCCCCATGTTGGTCATGCCGAGAAGCTGTGCTGGCGGATTTGTGCCCGCAAAGGTGCCCGTGAAGGCGAGCGCATTGGTTTCAAGGGCGATCCCGCCACCGAGACCGACGCCTGCCACATTCACCGTGTAAGGCGAGTTGGTGCCGTCGAAGCTGAATACGAAACTGGCCGTGTTGCTGCCGCCTACCTGCGGATCGAACACCACGGAGAACACCGCCGTGGTGCCAGCAGGCACTGTGGCGGGTACATCCAGTAGGCGGAAGCTGCTGGCATGGGTCCCATTCGTCTCATAGGTCCCCATCGTCAGCGTTGCGTTGCCCGCGTTGGTCAGGGTGAACGTGTTGGTGACGGTCTCGAAGCCGATGATGGCTTCGCCGAAGGCGGTTCCATTCACAGGCGAGACGCCTGTGCTACTTTCTATCATGGCACCGTTGGTGCCGAGCACCTGCAGCAGCGGACCGACGACCGTGAAGGTGTTGGTCACGGTCGGGGCGACCGCCCAGTTGACATCGCCCGTCTGGCTGGCGGCGACCCGCACCACGCCGTAGCCACTATAGGTCGCATAGGTCCCATTGGTCCTATTCTCCAGACTCGCCGACCCGCTTACCCATGCGAACTGCACCGCCAGTCCACTGTCGGCCGTCGCCGCGATCGGCGTCTCGTTCGTCCAGAACTGCGTGCCCGGGTTTGAGAAGTCAATCGCCTGCGAGGCACGCGCCACCGTCACGGTGGCCGTGGCCGACTGCACGGCATACATGCTATCCGCCGCCTTGGTCGCCTCCACCACGATATCGCCCGTGCCCGAGGTGGCCACCAGATTTGTTCCGCCCGCAAGACTTCCCGGACCCGAAACCACCGCGTAGCTCACCGTGCCGGTGCCCGATCCCCCGCTAGCGGAGATCTCATTGGTCGTGTTATACGTCTGCGGCGAGGCTGGCGCGAACACCAGCACCGACTGCGGCGTCAGCGATACCGTGAACGTATTGGTCACCGTCGGAGCAGGTTCGTAGCTCAAGCTTCCAGATTGTTCCGCAGTCAAGACCACCTCCCCAGCCCCGCTGTACGTCACCGTCGCTGGCGACGTGTTGGTCGAAAGGGTTGCCAACCCGCTCATCACGACGAACGTCACCGGCAACCCGCTATCGCTCGTGGCAGAAATCGCCGTCTCATTCGTCGTCACCTGCGCCCCGAGATTACCGAACGTGATCGCCTGCGAGGCACGCCCCACCGTCAGCACGACGGCATACGCTTGCGGCGAATTCGTCGCGTCTCCAGCCGCGATGGTCACCGTCGCCGTGTAGCTGCCGACGCTAATGCCCGCGATGTCAACCGCATTGGTCAGGGCGATCGCCCCAGCCAGCGGCACGGTGCCGTCGCCTGGCAACACGCTGAGCCAGTTGCTCGCTCCCACGTTGTAGGCGATGGAGTTGGTCCAGGTAAAGCCGCTGACACCCACATTGGTCATGTCGAGAAGTTGCGTCGGCGGATTCGTGGCTGCGAAGGTGCCCGTGAAGGCGAGCGCATTGGTTTCAAGGGCGATCCCGCCACCCAGGCCGACCCCTGCCACATTCACCGTGTACGGCGCGTTGGTGCCGTCAAAGCTGAATACGAAGCTGGCCGTGTTGCTGCCGCCCTCCAGCGGCGCGAAGACAACGGTCACGTTTGTGACCGCCCCGACCGCCAGCGTCGCTGGCACATCCAGCAACCGGAAGCTCGTCCCATGGGTCCCATTCGTCCCATAGGTCCCCATCGTGAGCAACGCATTGCCCGCGTTGGTGATGGCGAACACGTTGGTGAGCGCAGTGCCCCCGATGATCGCCTCGCCGAAATCCGTGCCAGCGGCAGGCGAGACGCCTGCACCACTTTCCACCACGGCACCGTGGGTGCCGATGAACACGAGCTGCGGGCCGACCACAGCGAAGCTGTTGGTCACCGTCGGAGCCGGTTCGTAGTTCAAGCTTCCAGCTTGATCGGCGGTCAGGGTCACCGTCCCATAACCCCCATACGTCGCATAAGTCCCATTGGTCCCATTCCCCAGCACCGCCGGACCCGATACCACCGCAAAGCTCACCACCCCACTGCTGGTGGAACTGGCAGCCAGTGCCGTGCGGTTCGTCCAGAACTGCGCCCCAGGATTGCCGAATGTGATCGTCTGCGAAGCCTTCTGTACGGTCACCGTGGCACTGGCCGTCTGCACCAAATACATGCTGTCGGCCGCCTTGTTCGCCTCCACCACGATCACGCCCGTGCCCGAACTGGCCAGCAGGTTCGTGCCGCCCACGATGCTGCCCGGACCGCTCAGCACGGCGTAGCTGACCGCACCCGTCCCGCTGCCGCCGGTAGCCGATAGCCCATTGGGCGTGTTGTAGGTCTGCGGCGAGGCCGGCGCGAACACCAGCGCCGCCTGCGGCGTCAGCGATACCGTGAATGTGTTGGTCACCGTCGGCGCAGGTTCGTAGTTCAAGCTTCCAGCTTGTTCCGCAGTCAAGGTCACCTCCCCTGCCCCGCTATACATCACCGTCGCAGGCGACGTGTTGGTCGAAAGGGTTGCCAACCCGCTGAACACCGCGAACGTCACCGGTAGCCCGCTATCGCTCGTGGCCGAAATCGCCGTCTCATTCGTCGTCACCTGCGCCCCGGGATTACCGAACGTGATCGCCTGCGAGGCTTTGGCCGCCGCCACAGTGGAAGTCGTCGAAGCCCCAAAATACAGCGAGTCCTGCGCCTTGGCTGCCACGATCGTAACCGTTCCCGTTCCGGCGTTCATCACTAGATTTGTGCTGCCAACAATCGTTCCAGAACCACTGCTGACTACATAACTGACTGCGCCCGTGCCGCTGCCGCCTGTCACAGCGAGCCCGTTGGTCGTGTTGAAGGCCTGCGGACTCGCCGGACTGAACACCAGCGCTGCCTGCTCCAAGCGCAGGTACTCGAAGGCATTGCTCTTGACGGTCTCGCCGAAGCTCGTGGAGAAAACCCGCACATCGCCGACCCCGGCGGCCACCGCAGTCCCCGCTGCAACCACGACCTGCGTCGCCGACTGGCTAACAATGCTTTGGGCCGCTACACCGCCGAGGGTCACGTTGGTGATGTCGGAGCCGCTGCCCAGATTCGTGCCGGTGATGACGACCGGATAACCGCCGGTCCAGGAACCGGATGCGGGTAGAACCCCATACGTGAACATCCCGAAATCGGCGTTGGGCGCAGGCACGTTCGTCTGACCGTCTTCATTCCTCCCCCACGCCACAATCGAACCGTCCGACTTTAAGCCCAGCGAATGATAACTACCAGCCACCACCGCCACAAAATCCGCATTCGGCAACGGTACGTCCGTTTGTCCATAATCGTTCGCCCCCCACGCCACAATCGTCCCGTCTGACTTCAAGCCCAGCGAATGATCGGCCAGAGCCGACACCGCCACGAAGTTCGTGTTCGGCAACGGCACGTCCAACTGGCCAACACCATTACTCCCCCACGCCACGATCGTCCCGTTCGACTTCAAGCCCAGCGAATGATACCACCCGGCCGCCACAGATACGAAATCCGCGTTCGGCAACGGCACATCCGTCTGGCCATCATCATTACCCCCCCACCCCACAATCGTTCCGTCCGACTTCAAACCCAACGAATGATAAAAACCACCCGCCACCGCCACGAAATTCGTGTTCGGAGAAGGCACGTTCGCCTGGCCGCTCCAATCGGCCCCCCACGCTACGACTGAACCGTCCGACTTCAAGCCCAACGAATGGTAATACCCGGCCGCCACCGCCACAAAATCCACGTTCGGCGAAGGCACGTTGGTCTGGCCGTCACCATTATTCCCCCAAGCCGCGATCGTGCCGTCCGACTTCAAGCCCAGCGAATGAACACGACCCGCAGACACCGCCACGAAATTCGTGTTTGGAGCCGGCACGTCCGTCTGGCCGTCATCATTCCACCCCCACGCCACGATCGTGCCGTCCGATTTCACACCCAGCGAATGAGCCCGGCCCGCCGCGATATACGATCCGCCCTCGGCAAGAGCCGTATCCGCGATCCAGCCTGCCTGATTGTAGGTGTATGCGTTCGGCAATGTGATCTCCCCGTTGCCGTCAGTCTGTACGGTTATGGCCACGGGCCCTGCGTTGGTGGCAGGAGGCAGCGTGATCGTGAACCAGTCCGAGCCGGACGACACAAGGGTTGCCGAGCTGGAGCTCGGCGCTCCCAGGAGGACATTGGTGATGGTGCCGAGAAACGTGCCGTTGGTGATCGTGAGGGTATTGCCACCCGCCTGCGGGCCTCGATCGGGGATCGCGACAAACGGCAGTTCATAGGCCCCCATATCCACAGTACCAAAGGCAATCCGCGCGTTGCCAGCGAGGTCAACGGGAGTCACATTCGTCGGGGCGTACGTGTTATTTCCTGCATTATGGCAGGGGGATGCCGCCTTGAGTGTGAAATCGGCATTCATTAGAGGATTATTGGTGACGCAGCCGTTGACGCCATTGGTCACGCCATCCGACGCACAGGTGTTGCGAATCGGGTTGTTTCCTTCGCTCAAGATGTCATTCCAGGCGTTGGATGCCGTGTTGCCAAAGACGATGCTGTTGTTGACGGTAGCGAAGAGACCGACCTCACCGACCAGGTGAACGCCGCCGCCGTCGTTCGCGTTATTCCCGCTGAGCGTACAATTGTTGAGCGTTCCTCCTAGATCAATGAAGGCTCCGCCGCCGCTCATCGCCGTCCCGTTGCCGGTGATCAGGCAGTTGTTCAGCTCGGTTCCGGTTTTCATGAAGACGCCGCCGCCTAACTCCCGGGCGGTATTGCCGTGCAGCTTGCTGTTATGGATCCGGCCTCCAGGGCCTTCGAAATACGCACCGCCGCCGCCGAATGTCACCACAGTATTACCGCTGATCGTGCTGTTATGCAGGCCTCCACCTTGGTAAAACATGACGCCGCCACCGTAGTCATGGGCCCGGCAGCCACTGACGACCACATTGCTGGCCGTGCAGTTGGTTGTCATCCACAACCCGCCGCCGCTTTGATCGTAGATTTCGCTGCCCGAGGCGCACGTGTAACCGTTGGTGATCGTGAAACCGGACAACGTTGCACCGCCATCCAGGAACACACCGCGGATGGCATCCACATCGTTGCTGCCATTCGAACCGGGTGCGCCGGCGATAATCGTCACTTCCGGTCCATTCACAGACCTTACCGTAATCGCTTTGGTGATGCAGACGCGATTCGTCAGCGTAAATCCGGGGATAACCGCACCACCGAGGTCGTACACACCATTGGTGACAATCACTTGATTGCCGGGGACGTCTCCAATATTGTCCACCGCATTCTGGATCGTCTGCTTGGCCGTCGCCCATGAAGACCCGTCATTGGCATCGTTTCCGTTCGCTGCATCCACGTAGTAGGTAGGAAATCCATTGGCATAACTTTGCCGTGGCAGCCCCCCGAAATAGCCGAGCCCCAAGACCGCCACCAACCATGATGCACGACGCAAACCGAAAGCTATACACATGACCGATCTCCCGTTAAAACCATCAAATGTCCGGTTCCAATAACCCATAACTGGCACTAACATCGAATATATAACGATCCTTAAAATCCTTACTACAGACATCCCCCGTTTGAAAGTAAATTTTGAATTCCCGACACGCCCCTACCTCCTTGAAGGCCAGGGCGGGAGGGTCTCGCTCCAGCCGAACAAGCGGGTGGTGAACCTACCCGGCGCGTGCAGGATGCTCCAGCGTCCCTCGAGCGGCTCATAGACCGCCACATCGTCAATCCCGTCACCGTCGAAGTCACCGGGCACCGGCACGCAACGGTACCACCCGAAATGCTGCTCGCGGAGCTTGTTGACACTGGATTTTAGGATGTACCAGGTCCCCGCCTGCGGCCAGAATACAGCGACATCGGCAAGGCCATCGCCATCGTAGTCCGCAGGCACCGGCAGTGCCGCCGACCAGCCCCAGCCACGTTCGACGTACCTGCCATCGCTGCTGCGCACAACGTGCCAGCGCCCCTGCTTCGGCCAATAGACCGCGATGTCGGTAATCCCGTCACCGTCGTAGTCCGCAGGCACCGGCACTGTCTCGCGCCACCCGAACGAGAGCTCACGGTACCCCGTCCAATCATGGCGGATGATGTACCATTTGCCATCCGCGCGGTTGTGCACGGCGAAATCAGTGATCCCGTCACCATCGTAATCCCCCGGCACCGCCTCGGTGGCAAACCACCCGAACTGACGCTGGATCAGCTTCTTCTCCAAACTACTGTAGATGTACCACTCGCCCGTGGCGCGGTGATAGACCGCCAGATCGACGATCCCGTCACCATCGTAGTCGGCCGGGACAGGGGTCACCGCCGACCAGCCCCAGCGCCGTTCCAGATACTCGTCCGCACCGCTCAGCCAATGGAACCAGGTGCCGCTCAGCGGCCAATAGACCGTGAGATCGCTACGCCCGTCGCCGTCGAAGTCGGCATAAGGCACGCGGTCGGCACGCACGCGGAAGGACACCTCCACCGCCCCGGCCGCCTGCCAATCGGCATCACCTGCCTGCGAGGCCCGCAGCGTCACCAGCCCCGGCACCCCATACGTCGCAACCGTCCCATTCGTCCCATTGACCAGCACCGCCGCGCCCGACACCACCGAGAGCGTCACCGGCAGACCGCTGGACGCGGTCGCCGTGAGCGGCGTCTCGTTGGTCACGATCTGCTGCCCCGGGTTGGCGAACGTAATGGTTTGCGCCGCACGCCCCACCGTGAGCACCACGGCATACGCTTGCGGCGAGTTAGTGGCATCGACAGCCGCGATCGTAACCCGTGCGGTATGTATGCCGGCACCGACGCCCACCAGATCCACAACATTAGTCAAGACTGCCGCGCTCCTAAGCTGCAAGGTGCCGTTATCCGGCAGCACGCTCAGCCAGTTGCTGGCTCCCGCGCTATAGGCGATGGTGTTGGTCCAGGTAAAGCCGCTGACACCCACGTTGGTCATGCCGAGAAATTGCGCCGGCGGATTCATGCCCGCAAACGTGCCCGTGAACGCAAGCGCATTGGTTTCAAGGGCGATCCCGCCACCGAGGCCGACGCCCGCCACATTCACCGTGTACGGCGAGTTGGTGCCGTCGAAGCTGAACACGAAACTGGCCGTGTTGCTGCCGCCTACCTGCGGCGCGAAAACAATGGTCACGTTCGTGACCGCCCCGACCGCCAAGGTCGCAGGCACATCCAGCAACTGGAAGCTCGTCCCATGTGTCCCATTCGTCCCATACGTCCCCAACGTCAGCAGCGCGCTGCCCGCATTGGTGATGGCGAACACGTTGGTCAGCGAGGTGCCACCGATGATGGCCTCGCCGAAGTCCGTGCCAGCGGCAGGCGAGACGCCTGCACCACTTTCCACCACGGCACCGTTAGTGCCGAGGAACACGAACTGCGGGCCGACCACA
>DIZZ01000152.1:0-124 GCA_002428045.1 Verrucomicrobia bacterium UBA6015 | reverse complement strand
CCATACGTCGCATACGTCCCATTCGTCCCATTCCCCAGCATCGCCGGCCCCGATACAACCGCAAAAATCACATCCAGCCCGCTCGATGACGTCGCCGAAATCGGCGTCGTGTTCGTCCAGAACT
>DIZZ01000127.1:3745-4200 GCA_002428045.1 Verrucomicrobia bacterium UBA6015 | reverse complement strand
TCCTCGGAACCCTCGGAACTGAAATCGTAGGCATTCAGGAACTCGAAAAGATAAACCAGCGTATTAAGCTCGCCGGACTTGCGGCGTCCGCCTTGATCCTTGAGTACGGTCTGGGGGTGTATCGGCAACGTCTCGCCATCGTCCAACTGCGCAATGGCAAAACACTCGTTTTCCATCTCGGTCGGTTCAAACAGCGAACTGTTCAGGTACGGGATATCACCGAAACGCGCGGACACCCGGTCCCGCCGACTCTCCGGCTTCTGCGCCAGCACCTGGAAAAAGAGCGTGTTCAAATCATCCAGATTCTGGATGCGGTCGGCGTGGAGAAAAGAGTGGTGTGTTTTTCTGTGGTTGGTGTCTTGCGTATTGGGTTTCGATTGAATCGCGCGGGATTCGATTGATTCGGTAGCGCTGGGGCAGCCAGTTGGCACAACTGGCTGTACTTCCAAGTCTGC
>DIZZ01000127.1:0-3737 GCA_002428045.1 Verrucomicrobia bacterium UBA6015 | reverse complement strand
TCCAGCAGCTTCAGGAAGAGAACGCGGTTCACCCATGTCAGCACCAGCTCCAGTGCCACGGTAAACATGCGCTCTTCGTGGGTAGCCCCGTAAACCTGTTTGCCACGGAACTTTTCCATTTTCCCGAGGCTATCCAACTGGGAGATGGTGTTTTCAAGCAGCGAGCCGCTTTGGCGTGCTTCCTTGGGGAACCGTTCAATCAGTTTCTTGCCGCCGCTTTTGATCTCGGATAGCCCGATAATGTAAAGGAGTTCGGTGTAGAAGGAGCGATCGAGGCTGTTGCTGTCGTTGAGGAAGGGCAGTTTGAGCAGATGCGCGGGCGACAGGATTTTCAAGAGCGGCACCAACCGCGATTCCTTGACGGGATTGTCGATCAGGCTTTCATAGTCCCGGATATCGAACCAGGTGAATACAAGCGTCGCCGCGTGTTCCGCGATACCGGGAGCGGCAATCTCCGTGTAGAAATAATCGGTCCCTGTGCTGGTCAGTCGGCCCGACCGGAAATCCTTGTATTTGGCCACGAGCTTCTTGTCCTGGGCAAAGGCTTTCTCGAAGACGTGGGCATCAAAGACAAACCATTCGTAACCGTTGGTTGCCGCCAGATGCTTGAGTTCGTCGTTGCCAGCGGTAATGCGTTCATCCAGAAAATACAACACCAATTCCTGTATGGCCTTGGTGTTGAGGTTATCCTTGCCTGGCATCTCCGACTTGTTGCCTGGCCGCTTGGTTTCAATCAAAACCCCGACAGAATCCTTGTCGCGATTGCCATTATGGATAACCAGATCCGCCCGGTTCTTGGTGTTGATGAAATAATCGCCCTTGTAATGCGCTTCGCGCAGGAAGGCCGAGATATGATTCTTGTTGAATTCCTCGCTTTCGTCCGGGCGCAGTGAACGGAGCAGCTTCTTCAGCTCCCGCTTGAACACGTCCACCTGTTCACGGCAAGGCTTGATCTTGAGGTAGGCCTTGTTCAAGGCTTTGCGGGGCGTTTGTATGTTCGGCTCACTCATTCAGACCCTCTCTTAACCGCTGGATGGAACCGATCCAGAACACGAGCATATGGCCGATCTTTTTCAGTCGTCTTCCTCCTGATGCTGATCATTCAGCCAGTCGCCAGGCCAGCGTTTCCCCGCGCCGGAAGGGGACGACCTCGCCATAGCTGTCGGGCACCGTCTGCGGCACTCGCTCCAGCGTGACGGTACCCTCCAGCGGCTGCATGCCATGGAAGGTGCGGCCGTGGACGCTGCAGAAATCGGCCAGACGATCCAAGGCACCGAACCGTTCGAAACTGTCGGCCAGATAGGGCAGCAGCAGGGGCGAGGTGAACACCCCCGCGCACCCGCAGGCCGCCTCCTTGGCATGGCGCGGGTGCGGGGCCGAATCGGACCCCAGGAAGAAACGCGGATGTCCCTCGCGTACCACCGCTCTCAGCGCCTCGCGGTCATGCGGGTATTTCGCCACCGGCTTGCAGAAATTATGGTTCTTACCCGCCCAGTCATCCACCGTCAGATCCAGATGGTGCGCCGTAACCGTTGCCGCCACGGTGGAGCCCAAGGACCGTACGCAGGAAACGGCCTCGGCGGTGGTGACATGCTCCAGGACGATGCGCAGACCGGGGAAGCGCGCATGCAGCCGTTCGACCTCCGGCAGGAACTGTTGCTCGGCATTCAGGACGCAGATGTCGCGCTCGGCCTGACTGGGCACCTCCCCATGCAGCAACAGGGCCAACCCTTCCGACTCCATCGCCGCGAACACCGCCTCATACTCGGCGAGATCCTCGACTCCCCGATCCGAATGGGTCGTCACCCCGCGCGGGTAGCACTTCACGCCGAACACGCCAGCTTGCTTCGCTTCCCGAATCATGCCGGGCGTGAGCGTCGGCTGCAGGTAAAGCGTCATCAGGAATTCAACCCCGGGTGCCAATGCCCGCAATGCATCCCGGTAGCGCATGGCGGCTGCGGGATCGGCAATCGGCGGCACCGTGTTGGGCATCACCACGCAGCGCCCGACCCCGCCTGCCCGTACCTGCGGCACGACCGTACGCATCATCGCCTCCTGGCGTAAATGCACATGCCAATCATCGGCCAATGGAACGATCAGGGATTCCATGCGTTCTTCTCCAGGTTAATGATTGATACTGAAGATGCCGGAAGCGGCAGCCAGCAGAACGACGATCTCGGCCACGATCACCACCGCCAGGGCATGCTTCTTCTCCCGCAGGAAGAAGGGCAGCACGCGCACATAACAGAAGACCGTGGTCAGCGACAAGAACGCCAGGCCGACAAAGCAAAGGTAGTCGCCCCGGTTGAGCAACCGCAGCCAGGACCAGCCCCCGCGCAGTTGATTTTTTGCCATGAAGTCTTTGGCCGAAAGCCCCCACTGGGACGGCAAGCTGTCGAGCGCGACATGCGCCGGCACAAGTCCTGACGCATACAGCCCGAAGGCCACCAGCAGCATGACAAACCCGATATTCACGCAATGATGCAGCAGGGCGGCATACGCCATGCGGCGCGGCGTGGTGTACTGGACGGTTTCATGAACCTCAATCATCGAATCCCCCTTTCTTACATCAAACCCAGAGCCCCGTGCCCTTCAGGAACGCCCGTAATCCAGCCAGCAGCAGCATAATCACCACGACCCGCTTGACATTGGCGGCACGGATCCGCTTCAATAACCGCTGCCCGATCTTGGCCCCCAGCATAATCCCCATGACCGACGGTACCGTGATCACCGCCAGCACCGCTCCATTGTTAAGATAGACCCAGGTGGCCGAGGTATTCGCGATCGAGATCAGGAATCCACTGGAGGCGGCCGCCACTTTAAGAGGCGTTCCCATCACCAGATTAAGCACGGGGACATTCGCCCAGCCCGCCCCTAGACCAAACATTCCTCCCAGGATACCGATGAAAAAGAAAAGCACCATTCCGAGGGGGGTACGGTGTACCTGCCACTCGACATCAGAACCCAGCGAGGGATCATGATAGATTCCGCTGACATCCAGCCAACGTGCCATGCGGTCTTGCTGCTTTACCACGGGAAAATCCATTCGCTTAGTAAAGAACATGAGTCCGGAAATCGCCATGATCGTCAGGCCGAGTGTGATTTCCACCACATTCTCAGGCAAGGCCAGCCCGATCATGGAACCGATGATCGACGAACTGGAGGCGACCAGCGCCAGCGGCATCACCAATCGCAGATTCGCCATGCCACTGTGCAGCAGGCCAGGTCCAGATGACAACGCACAAGCCAATGCTAGCAGCAAGCCGGCTCCTCGCACAAAGTCGAGATGAAACGGGAAGAACCCACTGACAATCGGCACAAATAAAACACCTCCGCCAACACCGCCGATGACGGCGACAATCCCGATCAGGAAGGTGGTGATAAACAGCAACAGGCACCAGCCCCACCAAGGCATGCCGGATGCCGCCAGCGCATCAACGGGCAGCTCGGTGCCGCCAGCGGCCATGACGACCGGCAATAGCCCTAGCACCATTCCCCCGATTAACAATAATCGCTTGATCACTTCAGCAACTCCTTCATGTTCACATCGCCAGGCGACCGGACACGACGCGATCCCTTCCCGTCAAATCCAGGTACACGGCAACGTCGCCGAACCCCGCTTCCTCCAGCAACTCACGGACGGCCTCGCCTTGCTCCTCGCCGATCTCAAGAAACAACATGCCATCGTTTTTCAGTGCAATCGCGGCATCCTCCACCACGGAGCGAATAATGTCCAG
>DIZZ01000014.1 GCA_002428045.1 Verrucomicrobia bacterium UBA6015 | reverse complement strand
CCCGAATCCCATCGCCAAGCCATAAGCAAGCGCCCCTGGAAACGGACCAAGGCGGGATTATAGATACGCACCGATTCATCTGGAACATCGGAGGCGCACCAGGGAGACGCCAAGTCCGCCGTGGGAATGATGATTTTGTCGTGTGGATCCGAAATCAAGACTAGTCTCCCTGTCCCGCCTCTTGGGACGGCAGAACCTTCATGAGGTTGCCCAGTTGAGAACTATTTGAACGGACACTAACAACGTTGTTTAGAAAACGGGCCATGGTCATTCCTTATATGGATGTCTCGCTTCAATTTAGATTATTCGTTCGTCCATCGCAACACAATCATTGGCCATTCAGAGGCCGCCATGTTTCGAACAAAGGGTCAGCCAAGCGGGGGTGGATGGCGAGGCGGCGACGCGCCCGTATTCACCGCCTAAGCCATAATGAAGAATGGCCGATTCAAAGGGAATCAGGAGGCCCGTTATTTGCCCTGGGGCCTTTTTGTTGACAACAACAATCTGGGAGAGTATCAATATCTGCCAATCCGTGCACAAGGAAAGCAGTCACCTATGCAAGTCAACAGCAAAGCGCCGCGTCCCTTGGCTATGGCCAACAACGGCACAGAAGCAGAAACGACCTGTTCTACCGATGGCTGGACAATCCTGAATGGGGCGCATAACCAGCTGTTCCCATCGGCATGGCACACCGCTCGGAAGCACGATGGCGACATCTTCAACCCAGCCATCACCTGCTACCGAGGGGAGCTATTGATGATCTATCGGGTGGTGATGTCAGATGGACTGCGCCGCTTGGCCGCGTGTCGGCTGATGCCGGATTTCCATGTGGTACCCCATTCGGTAGTTCCCTTCTCCGATCTTATTGAAAAAGGCGGCGATTGGCACGCGGATGCACGATTTTGTACGTTTCGTGATCGCCTGTTTGTCCACTACAACGATGGCTCTCTGCGCGGACGGCGGGGCGGGAACCATATCTATATTTTAGAGGTGGACCCTGCCACCCTCAAACCCAAGGGGCGCGCGTTAGAGTTAGTACTCGAGGGACCGCGACGAACCATTGAAAAGAACTGGATGCTCTTTGAGCACGCGGGTGAATTGTGGGCCGTCTATTCCATCTCGCCCCATCAGCTCCTAAACCTTGACCTGAGTGCCTCCGACAACGTTCTGTGCCGCCCCGCTCACTCTGTCGCCTGGGATACTACGGCCTATGCCTCCCGTTATGGGTGCCCGCGCGGTGGAACGCCCCCCGTTCTCTTCGGAGATTATTTCGTCTCTTTTTTTCATTCGTCTTATGTCGTTCGTCCCTGGCGACACAGGATGTTCCGGTTATTGCGCACGTCTCCAAAACAGACCATTCGCTACGTTGCCGGCGTTTATGCCTTTTCGGCCACTCCGCCCTTTACTCCGCTCTGGATGCATCCCCAGCCGGTTATTCATCCGCCACCGCTGCCGCGTCAGCACGTTCCACAATTGGATTCTCGTATTGAACGGTCGGTATATCCATGTGGGAGTGTCTTCCAGAATGGCCGGTGGATTGTATCGTGTGGCGTGCAGGAGGAGTTTGGTTGTCTGACCACCCTAGATGCGGCTGTTCTGCACCGACAATCCAATAATCTTTACGAGTAGCAGGTGTCGAAGAAATGGATACGATTGCATATTTTGGTCATCACAAGTGCGCTTCAACCTATATTATGTCCGTACTGCGAGGCGTTGCGCAGTTTCTTGGTCTGCGGCTTTGTAGCGAGTACGTATCGAGCCGGCTTCCGCTTGGCTACGAAAAAAAGCCTGAGCAAGCGGATCGCATTAAAAAAGCCTACCAGAGGCTGGCTACAGCATCCTATGATGTGCTCGGTCATGGCAACGCCGACAACGCCGTCGTAGCAACGCTGGAAAACCGAGGTCCGTTTCGCGGCTTTCATGTCATCCGGGACCCACGCGATCTCCTCATCTCTGGTTATTTTTGGCACACATCAGAAAACTCCATCGACAAGAACCCCGCCAATGAATGGAACGTAGAGCGCCGGCAACGCTTGCAGGGCATGCCGAACAAAGAAATGGGCTTACTGCAAGAGCTGGAGTTTTCGTCGTGTTATCTGGCAGCTATGGCCGCGTGGAATTATCAGCAGCGTAATATTCTCGAAATGCGATATGAGGAGATGGCGGGAAATCCCCGCATTTTCTTCACATCGGCCTTTTCCTTTTGTGGCCTGCCGCTGGTGAAGCAGTCCCGTGCATCCATGCAGAGAATCCTGCTCAATCAACTCACGCTCCGGATATTCGGGCGACCTGTTTTGAGAGTTCACCAATTGCCGGAACGCATTTTGGAGCAGATTCTTGAATCCCGAGCATTCAGTCAGCAGACAAACGGGCGCCCGTGTGGGACAGAGGCGCCGGAACATAAATATCGAAAAGGCTCTCCTGGGGATTGGCGCAATCACTTCACCCCGCGGATAACGGGCGCCTTCAAAGAACGATACGGACATATACTTGAGCAACTGGATTATGAAGAAAATGAACATTGGTCTATAGAACGGAAATCCTTATGAATCCGATTACTTCCGACGCCATGGATCATGCCACGGTTCACCCATCCTCTGCCGGACTGAATCGCCTTCCCCATTTTGTGATCGGCGGCCTCGCCAAGTCGGGTACTAGTTCGGTCTATCAATATCTCGGACAACATCCGCAGATATTCCTTAGTCCAATACGGGTCACGAATTTCTTTGGTCTTGGGGAGCAACCTGCGCCGACCTACGGCGGACCGGTATCAACTCGTACCGTGTATGCGCCCACGCTGCCTCACTTCCATGCGCTCTTTGCAGATGCGAAACACGAGATCGCTTTCGGCGAAGGGTCTTCCTTTTTCAATTTCACCCGGCGCGCGGCAGAACGCATGCATCACTACATTCCAAACGTTCGGATTATTGTTCTGCTGCGTNNAAACCGGCAGAAAAAGCCTATTCGCAGTATCTCTATGCCCGACGTGTCGGATGGGAACCGGAATCCGCGTTTCAGGCGGCATGGGACGATGAATCGCGCCGCTTGTCGGAATCATGGTTCCCCTTTCTGCGCTATCGTGAAAGCAGTCTGTATGCTGAAAAACTGGGCGTTTTTTTCGACCTTTTTTCACCGGATCAGATTCAGGTCAGCCTATTCGACGACTTTCGCCGGAATCCGACCAAGGTGGTGCGCGAACTCTACCGATTTCTGGGCGTTGATCCTGATTTTGAGCCCGATACGACCGTCAACCGCAACCCCGCCTGCGTTGGACTCTGGCCCTGGTTGCGCAGCCCTCACAACGCCAAAATGGCACGTGTTTGGCGACTTATTCCCGCCCGTCTGCGGAAGAAGCTTTTCCTACATATGAGCCGAATAAACACGATGCCGTCTGTGCTGGATGCGCCGTTGCGTATGAAATTGACCGCTGAGTTTCGCTCCGATATTTTGCTGACGCAATCCATTATCGGCAAGGATTTATCGTCCTGGCTGGATACATCGGATAGGCCAAACGCCTCTCAGCGAAGAAATCCGGCTGATTTACTATGACAACAATAAAACAACTGCGCGGTTACTACTGGCAACATAATCGGTTGATTGGCAATCTGGGAGATACGCTGGTTCCGATTCTACTCAAAGCCCTTGGTTACAAGCTTGTCACGCAGGCCGCAACGGGCGCTCAGGTGCTCAACCCGGAGTCGCTCCTGCTCACCATCGGCTCACTCTTAACGGAGCACGATTTGGGTCTGATTCGAGGCCCCGTCGAGGTGTGGGGCTGCGGATGGAAAGGCATGCCCCTCCCGCCTTCGTTGCTGGCGCGCTTGCGGATTTGCGCCGTGCGCGGACCGCAAACTGTGGCCGGCTTGGGGCTGTCCCCGGATACACCACTCGGCGACCCGGCGCTACTGCTGCCGCGCCTCACGACGTTACATCGGCCTCCTCATAATCGCACGATCGTTATTCCCCACTTTTACCGTTCACGACTCATGCCTGTCGGTCAGCGATGCCGTCTGACCGGTTGTGATGAATTGATTTCCCCGTTGGTGATCCAACCACAAGGCCTCGGTCGCCGTGGTTGGATCATCCAGGCGGTCGGGCTGGCCAAGTCATGGCTGCGCCTAGGCCTGCGCCCCTTCACCCCGTGGGGTGCAGTCGAACGGATCGCCGGTGCGGCTTTTGTTCTGACAGGAAGTTTGCACGGAGCCATTCTGGCACAAGCTTATGGGGTTCCATGGGCCGCTTATGAGGATGGCTATGTTAATGCCCCACCCAAATGGCTTGATTGGGCAGCCTATCTGGGAATTCGCATGGAATACGTAACAACCCTGGCAGCAGGTCAGCAATGGTGGCAGTCTCAAGGGCAGCGGGGCCGGGTGCGCGATCTGGACACGCTGCTGCGAGCTTTCCCTTATCCGTTGACAAATGAATAAGCCCCTCCTGCACAGTTATTATTGGTTGGAGAGTGCCGTGGTCAAGAATCTGGGCGACTATCTCACGGCCATCATCCTGGATGCCTTGGGCTATCGCTGCGTAAACCGAAACTATGCTCACCCGCACGTGGTCAACCCGGGACGCTGCCTCCTTTCCGTTGGCTCCATAGTGTGGAACCGCACCTTCGATAGGATGTCGGAACCCGTGGATGTGTGGGGCGCCGGCTGGCGGGGGACGCCACTATCTCCATCCGCACGGGCACGAGCGCAATTCCATGCCGTACGCGGACCACGCACAGCCCAAGGCCTTGGATTATCCAAGAACATTCCGCTGGGAGATCCGGCGTTGTTGCTACCTACGTTGAAAGCCGATGCGGTGGCACACCACGGGCGAACTCTGGTCATTCCGCACTTCCATCGCAGCGATCAGATACCGGCCAAACAACGCTGCGTGTTGACCGGCTGCGACGCATTGCTTGCCATGAGAGTCATTGGCGCACCCGTGCGGGGAAGGCGCATCTCGCCTAGACGACTGCATGGCATGGTTTACGCTTGGATGCGACAGGGCATTCCCATCCACACGCCTTGGCAGGTCATCCATCGCATTGCAGGCGCAGGTTTTGTGTTAACCGGAAGCCTGCACGGTGCCATTCTGGCCCAAGCTTATGGGGTACCGTGGGCGGCGTACGACGATGGGTGCGTGGATGTGCCTGAAAAATGGCATGATTGGGCCGATTATCTCCGCATGCGCATCGCCTTCGTGCCCAATCTACGAGCCGGGATGGATTGGTGGTACACCGAAGGGCAGCACGGGGAAATCCGGGATATCGCTCCCTTGTTGGCCGCATTTCCCTATCGAAAGACAGAGGAACTCTTTTTTGACACGTAATCCCATGCCCTTTATCGACGGCCTGCCACGTTCCGGGACGACCTTGCTGCGGATGATGTTGGATGCTCATCCTGATCTGGCCATTACGCCGGGAACCAAGTTCATCCCGCAGCTCTGTGCTGCCTGTCATAATTCACCAGACCCGCACGCCACCTTCATCCATATGGTCGCGAGTTCGGATACCAACCCTCGCTGGCACGATTGGCAAATCGATACCGAAGCGCTGCAGCATGTGATTTACGCGATCCAACCCTTTCATTTAGCGAATGCATTGCGCGAACTCTATGGCCTGTATAGCCAAATTTCCGACAAGTCGCGAGCGGGTGACAAAACACCCGCATATTCAGTCAGTATGCGATTGATCCAGTCTATCCTGCCAGAGGCCTACTTCATTCACCTGATCCGGGATGGTCGTGCCCAGTGGTGGGCACCCCCGTCCTGAATCGATTCGGACAGATTGACGATGGGTCCCGACGTCACGCCCAGATGGTCATCCAAGGTGCAAACCCTGATG
>DIZZ01000228.1 GCA_002428045.1 Verrucomicrobia bacterium UBA6015 | reverse complement strand
TGATTTCGGGGTGTACCACGCACAGAGCGGGCGGTGGTATCGAATGCTCAGCACCGATGGGTTCAGGATTGACTCGTTTGGTTATGCGGGAACCGTACCCGTGCTGGGCGACTGGGACGGNNGACGGGATGATTTCGGGGTGTACGATGCACGAATCGGTCGATGGGACCGAATGCTTAGCACCGAGGGCTACAGGGCCGATTCGTTCGGTTACCCAGGAACTGTGTCGGTGATCGGCGACTGGGACGGCGATGGACGGGATGATTTCGGGGTGTACCATGCCCAGAGCGGGCGGTGGTATCGGATGCTCAGCACCTATGGATTCAGGACCGATTCGTTTGGTTATGGTGGAACCGTACCGCTATCTGGCGTCCAGCTACCGTGAGTCGATAAACATTAGTCCGGATGCAAAACATGTAAATCGGGATTGAGATTGAAGGGTTCATTATGAGAGGATCACTACAGGTTGCGAAGGGGCGGATCGAAATGACGGCGGGAACCTTGGTGGACAATGACAAATGGCGTGATAAAGGCAAGAAAAACCAGGAGGAGGACTAGGCCTGGAGTAGGTAGCCTAGGCAGTATTCGACGCCTTGCGGCATGCGCCGTGGTTTGTCTGACGTCGTGTCGTACCTATGCAGCTTCGGTGATGGACGGGGGGGGGGCACGCAACATTTCCATTCTGTCAGGAATTATCCGTGCAGGGGTTCCACTGGTGCTTGTCGAGCGGGATGGCGAATTCGACTGGAGGGTGCCATCCGACGTCGACAGTATTCGAACGCTTACCCTTGGTACGGACAATCTGGCCGAGATTCGACGTTTCTGGAAAGGCGGTAGTCACCGGCCTGCATCACCTTGGTGGCCGGTGCTGCAGACAACGGTTGAGTGGGATACCGCCACCGGCACATACGGATTGAAACGTATTAGTCTGGGATTCTTCGGAAAACGCGTCTGGCTGTTTCATGAGCAGCGCGTGGAGGATGATATGTATGGAACCTTCGGCGTCGAAATAAAAAAAGAATGGTAGGGTAGTCCTCATTACACTGGGATCTGTACGTGCAGGGTGGTGCCCTTGCCCTCCTTGGACTCGATCAGAAACGCACCGCCCAGCATCTCCGCCCTTTCCCGCATGCTGATCAATCCCAGATGCCTGCCCGCTCTCAGGTCGGACGTCTGCTGCACATCAAAGAAATGGCCGTTGTCGCTAACCTCCAGATGCACGGTTTCGCCAATTTTGGAGATCCTCAGTTCCACTCGGGAGGCCTTTGAATGCTCGGCCACATTGGAAAGCGCCGTCTGGGCAATCCGGTAAAGCGTTGTCCCCTGATCGGTGTTTAATTTGTCAGCCCTGGCAAACGTCTTAAATTGCACACGGATTCCAGTCCGTTTCATGAATTCGTCCAGAAGCGTCTTCAAGCACACGTTCAGTCCGAGATCGTCGAGGGCCGCCGGACGCAGCTCAATGGCAAACCTCAGGACCTCCTTCACCGATTTTTCCACCAGCTTTTGCGTCCGGGCGATGTGCTTTCTGAGTTCCGTTGGCGAGATCTCAGACATCCGGGCAAGAGCCTCCAGGTGCACCTTGATGCCAACCATCGTCTGCGCGATATCATCATGCAGATCCCGGCTGATGCGTCTATGTTCATCCTCACGGGTCTTGAGGTGGTCGCGGGACATGGCGCGTAACTCTTCCTGCAGGCGGCACGCCTGATCCAGCAGCCGGCGCTGATGCTGCTCACTGTCCTTGAGGGCATCCTCGATCGCCTGCCGACGGACGATCTCTCTTTTCAGTTCCTCGTTGGAACGTGCGAGAATCTCGGCATGACGCTGGGTCTCCTCCGCCTGCTTACGGGCCGTGATATCCGAAATCGCCATCCGGCAAACTTTACCCCGACCGTCCGAGGTACCCGCGGGGCTCGCATGAAGGCCGCCCCAGAATGTCGTTCCGTCCTCTTTCTGGAGACTGGCTTCGCCAGTGTGGTTCCCTTTGCCCGCGAAGACCTGATCGAGCAGATCCGTGAGGACGGACCGGCTGGCCGCCAAGGCAAAGGATGCCAAGGATCTGGAAACCAGGCGGGACCGTTCCATCCCGAGCAACGACGCCCCCGTCAGGTTGACCTCCAGAATCCGACCTTTCTCATCCAGAGAGAAATAGCCGATTGGGGCAAAGTCATAAAGGTTGACATATTTCTCCAGCAGGGTCTCGGCCTGGTTTCGCCATTCCTGCAGCTCCGCGTTTTGCATCTCCAGCTCGATCTGGTGTACCTGCAGTTCATGGAGCAGCCGCCGGGGGTCAGTCGCCTTTTTGCCATTTGGCAAATCCTTCTGCGACGGTTCCGGCAGGAGTGCCTCGGCGCGTAGGCGCAAATCAGTTTTTTTCATCGTGGCCTCTCTTTTGTTAGGCGTTAGGGGTTAGGCGTTAGGGGTTAGCGCCTAGTTCCTAGTCCCTAGCGCCTAGCCCCTGGCCCCTAACTCCTAGTCCCTACCGCCTAGCCCCTTTTCCGCCCGGCGGCATTTTTTTCAAGCACCGATTGACGGCTTCGCAGTTTCGCTTCCAACATCTTGGATACCGTGATATCCGAGAAGGTTATCACCACGCCGTCAATCCGGTCGTCCAAGGTACGGTATGGCATGATCCGCACCATAAACCAGCGGTTGTCGTCTGTGGTGATCGGCTTCTCGGCGGCAGCCAGTGTCCGTAGCACATCCTGCGCATCACGGGCCAGTTCCGGGTAATGCAGCGCCGACGTCAGGTCGGTAATCGGGCGGCCCACATCGCCTGGGATCAGCTTGATGATCTTCGTCACCAGGGCGGTGAACCGCCGTACGTTGAGATCCTTGTCCAGGAACAGGGTGGCGATGTCCGTGCTGTCGAGCAGGTTTTTCATATCATTGCTGGCGCGCGAAAGCTCGTCCACCTTGGCTTGCAGTTCTGCATTCACGGTCTGCAGTTCCTCGTTCAGCGACTGCATCTCCTCCTTCGATGTCGTGAGCTCCTCGTTGGTGGATTGCAGTTCTTCGTTGGTGGACTGAAGTTCCTCGTTGGCTGACCGGAGTTCCTCCTGAGACGTCTGCATCTCTTCATTCGTCGTCCGCGACTCATCGCGGATCCTCAGGAGTTCCTTCTCCAGTTCGGCCAGGCGGGTGCTTCTTGCCGGTGTGCCGGACCGGCGGCCTGCCGCTGGCGCGACCGCCGGGGCCGCCACGTCGGCAAACACGAGCATCACCAGCCCCTGCAACGGACCGGGGGCGTCGAGCCGTTCAACGGTGAGCGTCACACATCGTCCGTCGTCCTGATCGGCGAGCTTGATGCCCTGGATGGTAACGCCTGTGCTCTTCTTCTGTCGCAGTGCCTTCTGGAAGGCACCTGCCAGGTCATAGCGCAACCCTTCGCGTGCCATCGCGAAAATATTCCAATTGGCCTTTCCCGCGGCCGGTTCCAGGTATTTTCCGGTCCGTCCGCAGATGTAGAGGATATCGCCCTTGTCGTTGGCAAGCACCGATGGAGGAGCATAATGCTGCAGGATCAGTTGATCGGCGACCGACTGCAGGCTCGCCGGCAGCTTGACGACCGGACGCAACTCGGGACCGGTGGCCGGGCCGGCACTGAATGACGACGGGAATTCCACTGGAACCGAATTCAAGGCGGATTCGGTTTTCTGGAAGATCCTTGACTTCCCGCTAAGCGGGGTAAAGAGCCCTGCCGGACTGCCAATGGTCTCCGAGCTGCCAAGGAACAGGATCCCGCCGGGGTTCATGCTGTAGTGAAACAGAGGGATCAGCTTTTTCTGGACTTCCGGCGTCAGGTAGATCAGCAGATTACGGCAGCACAGGATATCCAGCCGTGTAAAAGGCGGATCCATGATCAGATCCTGCGGGGCAAAGATAACCATCTCGCGGATTTCCTTCTGCAGGCGGTAGCCCCGGTCTTCCTTTGTGAAAAAACGGCTGAGTCGCTCCGCCGAGACATCGGCAACGATGTTCTCAGGGAAGAATCCCTGCCGGGCCTTGTCAATCGCGTCCCGGTCCAGGTCCGTGGCGAAGATCTGCAGCGTACACCGCTCCACGGGGTTGAACGCCTCCATCGCCTCCTTGAGCACAATCGCCAGGGAATACGCTTCCTCGCCAGTGGAGCAGCCGGGTACCCAGGCTCGCAGAGCGGCCTTTCCGGACGGGCGGCTTGCCAGCAGTGCCGGAATGGCCTGATCGCGCAAACTTTCCCAGGCGGCGGGATCGCGGAAAAAATTGGTCACCCCGATCAGCAATTCCTTGAACAGCAGATCCAGTTCCTGAGGATTATCCTGCAGGAACCGGACATAGGCGGGCATCTTGTCGAGCTGATGGAGCCCCATGCGACGCTCGATCCGGCGGAAGATGGTGTTGCGCTTGTAAAGTGAGAAATCGTGCCCGGTATGGGCGCGCAGCAGGATGACGACCTTCTCCAGCGAGCCTTGCGCGTTGTCCTCCAGCGCCAACGCGGGCGGGGCGATCAGCGGTTTGCTCTGTAGGTAGGCGTTGATCTTCCCCGGCAGGGCGTCTGGCGCGGCCACGATATCCGCCAGGCCCGCCTCGATCGCGCTGCGCGGCATGCTGTCGAACTTGGCTGTCGCCGGATCCTGGACCAGTGCCACCCCCGCCTTCTCCTTGATGGCCCCCAGGCCGAGGGTACCGTCCGACCCCATGCCGGAAAGGATCACACCAATGCCGTGCTCCTGCCGGTCCAGCGCCAGGGACCGCAGGAAGAAGTCAATCGGCAGCCGCAGGCCGCGGGGGGCGGTGGGGGCGAGCAGATGCAGAACCCCATGCAGGATCGACATATCCTTGTTGGGTGGGATCACATAGACGCAATCCGGGTGGATCCGGGTCCGGTCCCGAACCTGAACGACACGCATACCGGTCACGCGTTGCAGCAGTTCGGGCAGGAGCCCCTTGTGCGTCGGGTCCAGATGCTGGATGATCACAAACGCCATGCCGCTACCGGCGGGAACATGGGCCAGGAACTGCTCCAGCGCTTCCAGACCACCGGCGGAGGCCCCGATCCCGACGATGGGGAATAGGGTAGGGTGGGGCACGTCGGTGGCATTTTCCGGGGACGCCGTTTTCTTCGGTCTTGCCGGTCGCGGGGGTATTGCTGCTGTCATAGATCACGATTCCTTTGCTAAATAAAACTGAGCTTCGCACGAAAGAGAACAACTAGCAATGATTTAACCTGCTGTGCGACCCCCTACGAGCATCAGCCATCTGTAGCCGCGCCACGGATGGGCGCGTTCGTGGCACAGTTCGCTCCGGATGCGGAGGGCTGATGCTCTGGATGTCAGCCTGTGTTTGCCCAAACACCCTTAGTCGTTGCGCTTTTGCAGTTCTGCTGCATCGGCGAGGTCTTTTTCGAGTCGCATCGGTTCAGCACCGATACGCAGGATTTTTCCGGGATCCATGAACAATCCGGTGTTGATGTCCGGTTGGGTCAGTCCGAACAGGTTGAATACCTTGACCATTCGTTCCGCGTTGGCGGTGCTGATGGCAATAAAGCAATCAATGTCACCGGTGTAGCGCACGTACCCGTAAATGGCCACTGCGTACCCGCCAACAATGACATATTCAACGCCATGATCGTTGAGCAATTGTATAAATTCGCGGAAGTCGTGCGGTAGATGGATCATAGTCGTGCCACATTTGTCGTAGGAGTTCAAGGCCTTCGAGACGCTCGGCAGGGGATCGGTCGGCCCAGTCGTTGCATGGGGTGTGCAGGTCGCTGACTGGGCAGAATCGGTGAGTGATCGGTGACTATTTTTAAGAAAAATGGGTTGGCAATCACAGGCATCCGGGCTAATATCCCAAGCATCGTGTTTTACGGCGGAATG
>DIZZ01000088.1:19836-20055 GCA_002428045.1 Verrucomicrobia bacterium UBA6015 | reverse complement strand
ATCCGGCGAACGTAGAGTGCGCTCATCCGTCAGATCGACCTCAGTTCCGTTGATCCAGATACGCCGACTCGCGGGTTCCGCTGACTGACTGAATCCAATACGCAATTCAGCATACTGCGGTGCATGAGGCAACCGGAAGGATTTCAGATAATAGGCCGCATCTGGTTCTTCCCAGAGACGACGCTCGTAAACGGGTTCCAGTGGCGCAAAGTCCAGCGA
>DIZZ01000088.1:13409-19816 GCA_002428045.1 Verrucomicrobia bacterium UBA6015 | reverse complement strand
AACCTTGCGGAAGATTGTAAAGACTCGATAATCAAGCCGTTTTCGCTGCGCGTAGTATCGTAGTACGCTACGTCCTGGGTGAAGTACAGATCCTCCCAGAAATCGGCTAACCCATCACCATCCGCATCATCAAATCCACTACGGGAACCGGGCGAGACTTCATCGGCATCGAAGATCACGCCGCGCAAACTGTATGCCCAGACTGTTTCCAGATCTATCCGATTGATCGGGTGCGCAAAGTCGATTGTCCCTTGCCCATCCCTGGCTCCGAATCCATCCGCATTCGGATCGGTCAGCGAACCACGCCGGCCATCGTCGCAGCGGAAGTTCGCAATCATGCCGCCTTCATAAAGCTGCACGAAGTCGTAAGCACCCACATTCACCTGCCCGTCCGTGCGTGCCACGCTCCATATTCGCGACTGATCCACATGACCGCGCAAGCCCGTATCGCCAATCCAAGCACGCCCCGGCAACCTGTACGAGGTTTCGCTTCCGGATAGCGGATAGCCATGCACCTCAAGGGCGGCCTTACTTACGCCACCATCTCGATAGAGCGCCAGCGAACGGGTCGCAGGATCAAATGTTCCCGCAAGATGAACCCATTCCCCTGCCTGCAAAGTTACCGGAAGCGAGACACGTGCTACGGTGACCGCACCGGTCGTCGTGGTATCATCAACCGCTGTCGTCAGTTCGACATACGGCTGCCCGTTATCCAGACCAAGACGATAAAACACAACCTCCTCTGCAGCCTCGTCAACCCAGCGAGCACCGACGTACTCAAGCAGGCTACCGTCTTCAGAAGATGTCGCAGGCCTGAACCATGTCTCGACCGTCCATGACGCCGTATTGAATCGACGCTTATCAAAGGCGGGGCGCGGTATTTCTAAACGATCGCTACCTGCCGCAAGCCGGAGCGACTTGTACCGTAGCAGCGGATTGCTGTGGTCACCAACGATAGGATCCATCGCATCGCTTGGATTCGAAACGCCCTCCGGCAGATTTAATCCAGCCGACTTCAGCGGTTGGAGTTCCACAACGTCTTCGATGCCGTCGTCATCGGTATCAGGGCGCCCGGGATGAGAGCCCGCCAAGTATTCCGTATAGCTCGAAAGGCCATCGCCATCGGGATCCGCATCCGCATCGGCAATACCATCACCAGTGGAATCCCAGAATGTCGGGTCGCTCCCAGCCCAGTATTCATAGATATTCGGCAGGCCATCGCCATCCAGATCGCCCCAGGGGCCAAGATCGGGCCGATTCGGCGTTATAACATCATCCGGCGCCAGCCAGAAATACTGTTCAAAAACATCTGGCATTCCATCGCCGTCTGAATCCAAACGCCATGGAGAATCAGGCGGCAGCGGGAAGAACTGCGGATATTGCATCGCTCCAGTAAAGTTGGTAACCGCACCATTTACAGGCAACACCACATCGACAAAATCAATGTGATTCGTCGAGGGCATCAGCGTAGCGGCACCCCGCGTGTAGTAAGGCACACCACGATAGGATACAGCATCCTGCACCTGTTGGTCGCTGTCTCCCGAAGCGCGCCCATCCTTCATCGAGAAGTACCCGGCCAGAACCGATGTCAGAATATCTCGGCTATCAGTCGTGAGCGGTGCATTGGAATCTGTATCAATCAAGATCTCAGCCTCGCCCAAGAGTGTACCAAAGTTACCGGAATCTGCCTGATTCTGTACGTAAGCAGCATTCGGGTTAAAGAAGTCGAAGTTGAAATACATCATCACATCTTGTGTAAGCTCAATCTGCTTATCGTGGTTCAAAAGCAGAGTTACCGCATCGATTGCGCCCAACTGTAGCGAGACTTCATCAAGAAGTCCGGCAGCAAGGTTTCGACCGAGGACTGTACCACCAGCATCCGTAGCGAGACGGTTGAAGTTAATCGGTTCTTCAGGTTGCTCTTCGTCGGGGAGCAAGTGCCATTGCGGACCTCCGGGAGTCGTATTCACGATCGATCGATCATCTTGCTCGATCCCGTTCACGTAAAGTTTTGCGTTGCTTCCGTCGTACACCAATGCCAAATGCGTCCAGACATCCGGTTCGATCTCATTTTCAGATAATAGTGTATGCGTGGCCCAGCGAATGCGGTCTTGCTCAGGGTCAATAACATACTCTGCTGTCATGCGTGCAATCGCAGAGCCCCCTTCAATACCAAGCTGGTAGTTATAGAGAGGCTGACCATCATGCGGGGACGAGCCACCTACGCGATCAACAATCATTCCGTCATCATTCGATTTCACCCAGGCTTGCAGTGTGAACGCTGCGCCCATATGTTGCTTTGGCGTTGGTTCAACATTCAATAGCCCCACATTCGGACGTAGCGAACCCATAATAATGCTATCGCGCCCGAAAAGCAGTGTTTTGTAGGTGAGGCTGTCGAGCCATTCATCCGGCACGCTAGAACGCCAGATGCGTACCTCATCCAAATCACCGATCAGGTTCCTGCCCATCATCAGATTGGCGTACTGCGGACCGCGCGCATTCAGTACGTTAACTGCATCGCGGGCAACCCGAACCCCGTCCACAAACAACGATAATTGCCGTGTTGATATATCGGGCTCAGACACCGGAATTCCAAACCGTCCACCCAGCATCACCCATTGATTGAGCGCCAGCGGAGCTGCCCCCGTCACCCGGTACTCCCTACCGCTGGAGCTTTCAAAACGCACATACGGAAGTAAATTCGTCTGCACACCCAGTTCGAACGTCACATACCCGAACGGTTTGGCCCGGCGCTGCACAAGCTTCACCTCATTGGTCGGAACTGCCGTCAAGCGTGTCATCACCTCAATCGACCAATCCGCCAAATCAAAGCGCATACCATCTTCATCAATCCCATCAATATCACCAGGCGCTTCCAGCCAGCCATACCCATTGTTGCGCAAATGACGCAGGACAAACGGAGACAAATCATCAACGGGATCTGTCCCCATTTCCAATTCATCAAGATCCGAAATACCATCCCCGTCTGAATCCGGGCGTGAAACATCTGTGCCATAAAGGTTGGCTTCATCGCGGTTTCTAAGGCCGTCACCGTCACTGTCCATCAACCCGTCGTCGGTGCCGTCAAGATTGGAATCCGCCATCCACGGATTAGACCCGCGGAGCCCTTGCGCATACTGCATAATAGAGATCAGGTACTCATGCAGGTTGCTAAGGCCATCGCCATCGGGATCCGCACTGGCGCCATTGTCGTCTGCAGCCGAGAACGGATCGAGTCCATAGGCTTCCTCCCACCAGTCGGGCAGGCTGTCGCCATCACTGTCGGCGATGGGGAGCTGGGCTGCCGTATTGGTCATGGAAGCCGCCGTGCCCTGGAGCTGACCGGCGAAACGCCAGTCGTTGGCCCAGTTGCGGATCATGGTGAAGTCCTCGGCATGGCGTCCGCCGTCGTCGAACTTGAACCAGCAAGCCAAGCCGCGGATCACGATCTCGCCCCCGTCGTCATCACCGTCGCCTTCCGGCAGGGCGTTGAAGAGGTTGAGGCGGGCACCGGTCACGCAACGCCCATCGAGCGCCGGGATCGGGTCGGCATTGTCCAGGAGCGCCGCCTTCACGGCCGCATGACTCAGGCTGCCATCAACCGCCAGTATGATCGCGGCGGCTCCCGTCACATGCGGGGTGGCCATCGAGGTGCCCTGCGCTTCGCCGTATTCGGTACCCATCTGGGAACCAGCCAAAGGCAGCGTACTCAGGATCTCCACCCCAGGTGCGCCCAGGTCAACCGTGGTCAGTCCGTAGTTACTGAAGTCAGCCATCTGGTCATTGCGGTCCGTCGCCGCCACCGCAATGATATTGTCCAGGTCAAAGGACGCCGGATAGGCGGGATTCTGATCGTTGTCGTTGGCATCGTTGGCCGCTGCCGCCACAAACAGGTGGTCGTTCTGTCCAGCCATGCGGATGGCGTCGTACAACGCCTGCGAGAAGCCGTAGCCGCCCCAACTGTTGTTGCTGACCCGCGCACCGTGCGCCACGGCGTATTCAATCGCCTCGATCGCTGCCGCGCCATCCAGATTGCCCGCGCTATCGGCAAACTTCAATGCCATGATCTTGACGTTCCAGTTGACGCCCACAGCGCCGACCCCGTTGTTGCCCACGGCACCGATCGTGCCTGCGCAATGCGTGCCATGCCCGACGACATCGTCCATCGGATCGGCGTCGTCGGCCCCGAAGTCGTAGCCGTTGACGTCGTCGATGTAGCCATTGTTGTCATCGTCGATGCCGTTACCGGCGATCTCGCCGGGGTTGACCCACATGTTGGCCGCCAAATCCGGATGCAGATGATCCACGCCGGTATCGATCACGGCCACGATGATGTCGCCGCCCGTCTCGATATCCCAGGCCTCGGCCGCATCGATATCGGCATCGTCCGTGCCCCCGTTCTGGCCCGTGTTGTTCATGGCCCACATCCGTGCAAAGTCCGGCTCGTTCGGGGTTTCCAGCAGGTGCAACCGGAAGTTGGGTTCGACATAGACGACCTTGCCCAGTTTGCGGATTTCCGCCAGGCTGGACTCGATATCGCCACCGGCAGGCACCTTGACATGCAGCATGGCGGTCTTCCTGTAGGTGCGTGGCACCGTCATTCCCTTGGTGATGACCGCGTCCTTGACCGGTTGCACGTCGTCCTTCGAGACAACCTTGACCAGGAACTCACCCTCGATGATGTCGGCCTGGGCCATCTTCGGGCGCAAGACCGTGTTGGTGGTATTGGTTCCCTCCGGGACCGGCAGGTAGCCAGCCATCATGCGCTGGATGTCGTCCACTGTACCGGCGATATTAGCCAGACGGACATCATCAATCGCGCCCTCGAATCCATTCAGAATGTTTGTACCGCCATCATCGTAGGCTCCGCCGCCGATGGTCAACTCGCCAGCCAGGGCGATGCCCTCGCCGGAACCGACAAACGGCGGGGTTACCGGATCGGTACGCGTGCCGACGAGGATGCCGTCCACATACAGCGCGAGCAAGGCGTTGCTCGGCGAGTAGGTCGTCGCCACATGCGTCCAGGTGTCCGGATCGACTTCCAATCCGCTGTACGGATTGTTGGCGATGATGGTGCCCGTGCTGTCCTGCGACAGGCGGACTTCATTGGTGACGCCGGCCGCGCGGCTATGGAAACGCACGTAGGGCCGCAGCGTACCGCCATCATTCTCGACACCCATTTCATAGTTGACGCTGCGGTCACTGAACGTGCGGGCCAGCACGGCACCACCATCACTGCCGGCATCGGCGCGGACCCAGGCACCCAGCGTCCATTCGCTCATCGAATGCCGCCCCTGGGCAGGCACGAGCACACGGCTGCTGCCGTCAAGCTCCAGGCCGCGCGGGATCACCGGATCCTGCGATAGCAGCGGATCGGACTTGCCGAGGTTCGTCCCGTCCAGGCGCATCCCGGTGATCTCCTCATAATCCGTGTACCCGTCGTCATCGGTATCCACCATGTCCGGACGGGTGCCATAGGTCTGCTCTTCGCGATTTAAAAGGCCATCGGCGTCGGCGTCGCGTTCACCATCGACGACGGAGTCGTCGAAGGTTGAGGTTAAAACAGGGTGCAATTTTGCCTGGTATTCGGTCAGGATCGTCAGGCCATCGGCGTCAAGGTCTGAAGTCACGTCCACTTCGTTCGTACCGAAAACCGCGAATTCCCAGTAATCCGGCAACTCATTATCGTTGGCATCGACATAGGCCATCGCGATGATCGGACTGTCCGTCGAGGACACCATCGCCGCCCCGTTGACCGGCACACCGGCATGCGCCCAGCCGGTCAGCCAGTCCTTGGCGGGAGCGGCAAAGTCCTCCACCGTGATGCCTACATCATTCGTGGAGCCGAAATCGTCGAACCGGTAATAGGCGACCGGCAACGTCTCGCTATGTTCGTGCGTCCGGTAGGCATTGCCGCCTAGTTGCGCTGCCGTGGCGGCCACATCCCAGATCCGCATTTCGTCGATCTGCCCGACAAATCCCTCGCCAACGCGCGTCGTGGCCATGCCATCGCTGCCCCAGCCGCCCATTTCCGCCGGGACGGCGGCCCGTGTCACCGGCACGCCGTCGACATGGATGCGCAGTTCAGCCGCCTCGCGGTCATAGACACCGGCGAGGTGATACCAGTGACCCCTACGGTTGAGCGCGGCCGCGCCGTTCACACGCTGCTCGTTGAGCGTCCCGTTATAGACACCGACAAAGCGGATGTACGGTACACCTGCGGTCAGACCCAGCTCGTAATTGACCTGGCTACCGCTTGCGCGCCGGATAATCGTGCCAGTGCCACCGAACGCGGCATCCATGCGTACCCAGGCTTCCACCGTCCAGGAACCCGGCTGACGCAACCGGAGCTGATCCGGCATGGCGACATACTGCGTGTTGGCCGTCAGAGCCAGGACGCCCGC
>DIZZ01000088.1:0-13362 GCA_002428045.1 Verrucomicrobia bacterium UBA6015 | reverse complement strand
AGCGTCGCCCATGCCGTCATCATCGGTATCGGCCAGCCCCGGATCAGCGCCATAGCGCTGCTCGTCGGCATTGCTCAGGCCGTCTCCGTCGCTATCGGCATCGCGATCATACGTTCCCGGCACGGTCTGCGGGTTGTTGGGATCAGTGCCTGCCCGGTACTCATTCCAGTTGTTGAGACCATCGAGATCCGTGTCCTCGTCGGCGTCGCTGATGCCGTCGCCATCGGTATCGGCATTGAACGGATTCATTCCGTTGGCCAGTTCCCAGGCATCCGACAAGCCATCGCCGTCCGTATCCACGATCGCCGACACATCATCGGGATAGGTCGTCATCACCGCATTGACCAGTGTGCCGGCATCACGCCACTCGAGCCACCAGTTGTTTTCGAGTTCCGCCAGCGGGGCCATATCCTGCACTTGGCCCGTACGCCAATCGACATCACCGCTGACGCCGTCGGCATGGGTTCCGTCGTTGAAGGAATAATGCAACTGCACCGCCCCCGCACCGTCCTGGATAACGGCATCGTCGATGTAGCCGTTGATGCCCTTGCCCACCGTGGTGCGCACGGGACCGAGCCCGAAGGTCTTCGGGCGGCCGGAGGTGTTGACATGCCCGACCTCGACGCCATCGAGCAGCAGGCGTAGATCGCCCGTGACGGTACTGAAGCTGCCGGCCACGGTTGTCCAGGCATACAGCGGCAAGGCACGCAGCCCCGTCGCGCGCAGCATGACGTCGGTGCCATCGCCACGCGTGAAGCTCACATACGGTACGCGGTTGGTGTCGAGACCCAGCCGATAGGTGTACTGGCCGGTCTGCACCTCGCGGGCGATCAGGGTGGCATTGGATGTCGAGGATTCCGGATAGACCTTGGCCGATACCGTCCATTCGGGCAGCGCCAGCCGCAGGCGCGCCGGTACGTTGACATAGCTATCAGCACTTCCGGTCACATGCAGGGCACGCTCGAATACAGGCGAAAGCGCGTTGGTTGGCGACATTCCATAGGCGGCCTCGAGGTTGTCCTCAACGCCATCGTCATCGGTATCGACCAGCCACGGATGCGTTCCGAGACGCTGTTCATCAATGTTGGAGACACCGTCGCCATCGAAATCCTCTTCCGAATCGATCACGCCATCCGCATCGGTATCATCATCATTCGGATTGGTACGGGCATGGAACTCGAACAGGTTGATCAAGCCATCGCCGTCGAGATCGGCACCCTCAACCAGGCCGCCAACCGAGTTGGACGTCGCTGGGAGCCCGAACATATCCTCGAACCAATCGGCAATCCCGTCCTTGTCGGTGTCGATGATCCCCATGACCGCAGCATAGTCCATCGCGGTCACGTAGTCATTCTCGCCATCGGGTCCACCGGCGGCCAGGAAGGCGATATCGTCCACGGTGCCGCGATTGCCGTCCACCCCCGGTTTGGCATTGCGATCGGCATCCGGGATCAGGCCGCGGCCTAGGTCATAATCCGTATCCATCGGGTAGCGGGCATCCTCGATATCAAGGCCGCCATCATCGAAGCGGTACATGGCCACGAGCGTATCCTTCGGGGGCTGGATTTGGTGCATATTGGCGGCGATCACCCCGCCATCCTGGGCAACCTTCCAGACGCGCAGTTCATCGATCCGAAGGTCGTTGAAGGCCTCGGCACCGGCCCCGCGATCCACCGTCGTATCGAGGTACAGCTTGCCGAGACTCTCATCGCGGCTCTCCAGCATCGTACGGGCGGCGGCCATCAGGCCGTTGATATGGACACGCACGGTCTTGTCGTTCGAGCTATAGACAAAGGCCACATGGGTCCACTTGCCGGTTTCAATCGCGCCGCCCATGGCCTCGTAGGCCGTGCCAGCGGAACTCAGGACTTGCACGAACGGGCGGTTGGCATCCAGACCGACCACAAACGGCATGCGGGCGGAGGGTGTGCGGTACGTCGCGATGGAACCGGTCTGGTTGGTCGTGCCCGGCTTGACCCAGGCCTCGATCGTCCAGCCGTTGTCAACGGTCAGCCCCACATCCGGTGCTTCGATATTATCCGGCGGCAGGACCGGGCGTCCCGGGGGATTCATGGTCCCCTCCGGCATGGTGATGGTCGTTACATGCCACCAGGCATCCGGATTGCTCATGCCCGAGACGGGCATCGCTTGCGGACCGAACTCCACATACTGCTCGCCACTGCGCCCTTCCAACACCAGCACACGCACGGTTGACATCGGATTACCGCGGAGACTGAAGTTGTTCATCCATACCGGGTATTCGCCAGCGATAGCGTTCGGCTCCTCGAGCGTAATGTTCTCGGGGCCGGTAAGCCGCGTATCATCGATATCCAGCTCGGCACCCGGGATGGGCTGGCCGGGCTGGTTATCGGGACCGATCACCAGGTTCGCGCCGGGACTGAAGCCCATGTTGCGACCCTGCGGGTCGATCAGCCAGGTATCCAGGTCGCCGGGGATGTTCCAGGCCTGCGTCACCCGGATATCGGCGCGGGCGAAGGCGCCGTCAATGGTAATCGAATCGCTACCGACACCGCCCTCGGCATCGATGGCATAGACGGTGATGACATTCTCGCCGCTATTGATGATCACGGTATCGGTGAACGACTCCACGGCCCCATAGGATCCCATGAAGCGGTCATTGATATAAAGCATCACGCTCTCGATGGACGGGCCGATCGGGGTGATCGTCGCGGCCACATCCGTGAAGCGCACATCGATCGACGCCCCATCTTCCGGCGCGGTGATCGCGACCGTCGGCCCGGGCAGGATAACCTCCTCGACACCGAGGAAGGCAAAACGGTCGCTCTTGGGCACCTCGATGTTCCGTCCTTCAGCCACATAACTGCGGCGTATATCCGGACTCAGCGAATCCACGGGCGAGGATACCTGCGGGCCCACTCCATAGACATCGGACGTCAAGGGTAGCCAGCCCTTGGCCTCGTCGCCATCGGAATACCCGTCATCATCGGTATCCGGATTTGTCGGGTCGGAACTGAACACATGGATCTCATCCCTGTTCGAGAGCCCGTCGCCGTCGCTGTCGTAGTCGGCATCAGAGCGCACACCCGCCGGATCGAGTGAGTAGGCTGCGTTGGGGTTACTGCCGAGGCGGTATTCCCAGTAGTTGGAAAGGCCGTCACTGTCCCAGTCCAGGTCGGCGATGGACACACCGGTCGGATCGTAGCCATACTGCAGGTACCACCAGTCGGCGATGCCGTCGCCATTGCTGTCCATTTCGGCATAGCGCACGGGGGCATCAACCGGGGCATTGGTCATGGCCACATTACCCAGCAGCGTGGCCGCATTGCGCCAACTGTTCATCCAGTCGTTCTCCGCAGTGCGCTCCACCGGATACGAGGTCGTGGCGACCGTGTTGGTGACACCATCAACCACATTCGTCGTCACGTCCACGTTGGCGACGGCAGCGGCGGCGTAGTCCTCGACCTGCCCCCACCACCAGTTGGTGTTCATGCTGGTGCCGTAGTGCCGACCACCCGCCCCGGGCCCGGTGGCGCTGGTACCATCCTCGAACCGGTAGTAGGCGACATGCGACGTGTTGGTAGTGACCACGCCCGATGCCACCCCGTCGCGCAGCTCGGTGATGGTCGCCTGGTCGAATTCCGAGGCGGCAACCAACACTTCGTCCATCATGCCTTCGAAGCCCCGACCGATCCTTGTCCAGCGAGGACCGAGACCGCTGACGACCGGGCGGCTGCCCGTCTGCAAGGCCGCTACCGGCAGCCCGTCCACGTATATACGCAGGAAACCGGTATCCGGGTTGAAGGTGCCAGCGACGTGCGTCCAGCTATCCAGAGGAATCGGCTGACCGGTGGGACTGGTCAGCACAATGTCCGCCGCCGTCAACGTGGCCGGCGTGAAGCTCAGTTCCACCTGTCGGTTGGTCGTCAGTTGCATGCGGAAGTTGTAGTCACCGGGATTGACCTGGCGGGCGATGATCTCGCCGGTGGCCACGGCGGGATTGATCCAAGCCTGCAGGGTATACCCGCGCAGGGCGAAGCGATCCTGGTCCGGCATCTCGACATAGCTGTTGGTCGAGCCATCCAGCGAGAGCACGCGGTCCACGAGCGGCACGAGCGCGGTGGAGGGCTGCATGTCGCGTCCGTCGCCATCCAGCATCCCGTTGTCGGCGGTATCCGGCAGGCGCGGATGGGTTCCGCGCGACGCTTCCTCAGAGTTCTGTAGGCCATCGCCGTCGATGTCCAGTTCCGCATCGCTCAGATTGAACGGGTTGATGGTGGCTCCGATCCAGGAGGAGCGCACTGTCGGGTCGGATCCAGCCAGCCATTCGTAGTAATCGCTGAGGCCATCGAGGTCGAAATCCGTATCGTGCCCGATCATCGCCAACGGATTCGCATAGCGCCCGAACCAGAAATACTCCCAGGCATCGGGAATACCATCCCCATCGTTATCAGCCCCCGGCGGGACATCATAATGGATGGGGAAATCGCCGTCTATTCCCGTACCTATCGGAACCCACTGCAGATCCACCTCGGCGGGAGCAAACGGGTCCTCGGGAATCCGGATGTCGAGAATCCGCAATCCGCTGTCGGACTCATCCCACCAGATCGCCGGGGGACGGGTATACGCCGTGAACACGCGTGTTGTCGATGTGTTGCCAAAGGCATCCTCCGGGCCGACCCCGTCAAAGCCATCCTCCAGATTGTAGGCGGCATCCGCCTGCACCACCAGGTGGGTGTACCGGCTATTGGAGCGCTGCTGCTGCGGTCGACCGTCCGCCGATGTTGCATAATCGGATTTGGTGATCATCAGCCCCCGTCCGACAGCGCTCGCGTAGGGCGATGCCACCGGTCCGGCATTATAAGCCAGCGTGAAGAACTCCTGAGGGGACCCTTCCTTGCGGAACACATAATACTGATCGGGATGGCGCTCCACCGGATAGAGCGTCAACGTCACGGTGGTGCCGTCCGCACTGAGCAGGGGGCTGGACCCGAAATTCAGTTCCACCGGATCCACCGCATTGAAGGTCGGCCAGAAACCACCGACCGGGTTGGTGCGGAATTTCAGGTCGGGATACCCGTGGACCAGCCCGCCGCCTGACATTAGATCGGCCGCATCGACGGGGTTATTGTCGACCTCGGGATCGCTCACATCATAGTCATACAGATCGGGATACCCCAAGAGGTCATGCGCCTGTTCGTGAGTTAGCAGCGACGGCGCGGTGAGGACCGGGTGCACTTGCGAGAAATCAGACACCATCCCCTCACGGGTCGGCACGCCATGGATATGCCCGGCGACGAACGCCCCGGGATCAGCAATCCCGATCTGGTTATAGTACGGTGCGATGTAGACGCCTCGGCGAACGGTGGCTCCGACGTCGAAAAGACCGTTCGCGTTTTTATCATAGAACAGGGCATCCCCCAGATGGACATCGCCCAGGACGGCGTAGGCCAGATTGCTGGCATCGGCAAGGACAACCGGGTCAAACGTACCATTGGTCCCGCTAATGCCCATCGGCAGATCGATCCATTGAATGTTGGGCGTGACATCCCCGCTGGACGGTGTTCCATCCGACACGGACGAGGACCCACTGACCAGCGTTTCTCCGTTGCGGCGGTTGCCCGGTGCACTGCCTTCAAGCCAGACCGAGCTGGTCGCACGGTCAACGCCGGCACCGGGGAACGCTTCCGTGTAGCCGATCGAGAATGACCCCAACGCCCCAAGTCCGGCATGGTCGCGCTGCAGTCCAAATATCAGTCTGGAAACCACCGTGTCGCCGTCATATTCGCCATTGCCGTCCGTGTCGATGAAAACGGAATCACCCGGCATATAGGCAACACTGCTGGCGCTATCGGAGGCAAACAACACCGCCGCCCCGGTCCAAAGGACTCCGGTCGTGCCCCCGGGAGGTAGCACAGCGCCGGGCTGACGGTAGATCTCGTCAAGCCCGTTGGTGCTGTTATAAACGTCCGTCGTATCGCTGTACGTATTGGTCACCGCCCACATCAGCGAGAAATTCGTCATATCTGGATAGACATATATACTGCGATTGATCATGAGCTCCGGATCAACGGTTCGCTCATCCTGCGCCACGACGCCGGGCTGGAGAACCCGTTGCGTGTCGGAGAGGACCGGTTCGCTGTCAAACACAGCCGCCGTGCCACCGGCCATGGTATCCAGCCAAGCCAGGTCCACCCACGCGTCGAACTGCCCATTGAGGAAAACCGATTCCGCCCACTGGGCGGTAGCCGGTCCGACCCCATCAACCTCTTCCTGCGGGCCGACTGCCCCGGCGGGGTTATAAATCAACTCCTCGATCGCGTCATAACGCCCGTTCGCGTTGCCATCAATCCAGAGCGCATCCGCTCCTGGCGAATAGTCACCACTACCGTCGGTGTCCGCGTAAACCACCGGGGACCCTCCCGAAATGGAAGAAAACGTGGCTGTCGCCGGCAGGCCGTCGTACCAACGGAAACCGGTCGGTGCCATGATTCCCCCATCCGAGTCGCCAGTGCGACCGGGAACCGTATAGAGACCGACTTTATCGAAGTCCTCCACGGCGTCATAGATCGCCACCAGATGCTCGATGAGGCGCGCCCAGCCGAATATAGGCATGGAACTGCGCCCGTTATCAGGTGAATCCGCTTGCGGATCGGCCATGTAGTTGTGGCTGTTGGCGGGGATGGTCTCCCCTTGGTCAATCATGCCGGTAAGATTCACATCACGGTGATCCCTCGCATACAGGATGGCATCCGTGTAGTGCGTCATGACCGATCCGGCAGCGAGTGCCATGTAGCAATAGCCCAGTGACTTGGCATGGCCGCTGCGCGGCCCGGTCGGGTTCCGGCCATCCGTGCGATGGGTCAAATACTCCAGGTTTAGCAGATTGGCCGCATCATAGCCAAAGTTGGCATAGACGTTATAGGCATACGGCCCGGCCATTCGTAAAATGAAATCCGGGGCCAGATTACGGATATTGGGATTATCCTTGCCGCGGTCCTGCCCCCATATCGAGGTGCTCCAGGGACTGGTCACCTCACCTAGACGTAAATCGCCACCGTCCCAGAGCGCATCCGGATTCGCTTCGTGGACGAAACGCTTAGGAAAGTCCCCGCGGGTTACCCGTCCCGCTATCGCACCCAGTTCGGCATTCACATGCAGAGAGGACGGTAGATCGTCGAACTCGCGCGGTGAATCATACGTCCAGGTCGTGCCCATCGGCGGATGGGTCAGCGATCCGTAGGTGGTGGTGTTGGTCACCGAACCCAATGCGTTGGTCGTGGTCGTGACCGTCGTGGGGACCGTCTGATTGACGTCGGTCAACTCGGGGTTCCATTCCGAAACATTGGGTACGCTGGCGAGAAATTCGGACGACGTCGAGCCGTAGGCCCCGTAACGGTCGAGCCACCAGTCCTCATAGGAGGTAATGTTCGTCGGCCCCACTGAGAAATCCCAGGACGCATTGATCACCGTTGGTATTGCCAGATACCCATTCTGTATCATCTGGTTGTTGGCCACGTCCGCCCAGCGCTCAGGGCCGTCGTAGAGATTGTTGTCCGCCCGGGCAATCAAACCAGCCACATCGCCCGGATAATTGTTGGCGATGTATTCGGTGTATTGATTCCAGCTCCAATACTCTAACGTGGGCTCTGTGCCGCGCGGCAGCACGCCCGCGTTGGTGGCACCGATCAGCCCTGCCACCCAGAACCCCGTGTTGCCAGGCCCCCCGTCCGGATCCCAGATGGGAATGAAATCTGACTGCGGATCGGCTTGCGTCGCGGCCGTCCATTGATCATCCCTGCCGACCGCGTCAATAAACGGATTCGCGACAGGGATAAAAGGGATGACGGACGAATAGGTATTCGTGTATTCGACATCATCCTGCGGTCTGCCCCAGATCCGGGCGGAGTAATACAGCGGCACATGCACCAATGCCAGACGGCGAACCGTCTCCGGGTTGCTATTCAGCGTATCGCCTGCCACAAAATCACTCGCGAAGAAATTCCTCGGGGGCGTCAGCACATGCAGCACGCCAGCACTCATCGTGAAGCCCTGCGCAACCGTCCCCTCATTACCCTCCAACGTGTCCAGCAGCGTCTGGGTCAGATCCACCCACGTCTCGATCGTGATGAAGAAATCGCTCTTGTAAATATGCGGACGCCCCGCTTCAATGTTGAACTCGACCCGGTTGAGGTAGCCGATATTATCATAGGTCGGCAGCTGATTAGTCGGAGGCGCGGTATTGTCGCGCACATACGCCCACTCGGCATCGCCACTCAGCGGCGCGGTATTGGTCCTGACGTTCCCATCCGCGTCATAACTGACGTAAACGACTGGCGGATTGGTCACCGTGACCGTGAAGAACGGCGTCCACTGATTATCCGGCCCGTTGTAGGCAGCGGGCGTCGCATCCAAGAACCGGTTGTCAATCACACCGGGAGCGATAGGCGCGGCCAGATAGTTGGTGCTTTCCGGACGCCCCCACAAGATCCGGTACTGCAAGTTAGTGTTTGCCAGCCCTACCGCATAAAAAACCGGCAACTGCACATGGGCGGGATACTGCAACGATGTCGCATTAGACGTGACTGTTGATGCGAGACCGCGGAAGTAAGCGCCAAAAGTCGTCGTATTGAGCGTGCTGCCCGGTGCATTCGTAACCATAATGCGCCCCAGCGCTGCATCGTAGACCGCACCATTGAATACTGAGCCGGGACTGCTGCGAAGCTGGTTGACCCTGGTCGCCGGCAGGAGCATCTGGACCTCGACATAAGTGTCCGCCAGGTAGACCAGCGGACGACCATCCGCACTGGACACCTGGTACTCGAACCGACCGTTAGCAGAAATATTCGTATAAATCGGTGCCGTCGGAGTACCGGGATCATACGTGTAAGCCGCATCACCTTCCAGTGTTGGGATGGAATCGTTGGTAATGGGGTTAGCACCATCAGTCCCGTAATAGGGGACTGTCGAGAAACCACCGAAACTGTCGTACCCGGGCGTCCAGACATCATCGACACCGATTGCATCCTGGAACGGGTTTGCGACCGTGGCACCGGGGGCAACCGCCCGATAATCATTGGCACCGCCAACAACTCTTGGTTCGCCCCAGAGGGCTTCGGCATAATACAGGGGAATCGGCAACTCGGACCATTGCCCCACCGCATAGGCCAGAGGCCCCAGCTCGATGCACTCCGTCCAGAAGTCGGCCCCTGCGCCAAGGATACGTACGCGCATCCCATCATAAAGGAACCGGTTGCCAGCCGATGGATCCGGCCAACTGACTTCAACACCGAGCGAATTGGTGGCGTATGCGTATAGCGCATTACGCAGGTATACGCGGACAGCCACGTTGGTTCCGCTATCCTGCATCGCAGGATCTCCGAACACATCAAAATTGACCTCAAAGCGCCCGAGTCGGGGAACGTCGGCATAGAGCGGAACAGCCTCCTCGGAAATGTAGCGGTGCGATGCATCCCCTTCCAGGGTAGACGTCGCATCATTCGTCACTGCGGCTAAACTGAGATTTCTGCCATAATATGGAGTGCCTCCCTGATACCATAACGGAGGAGTCAAATCCATCTCAGCAAGATTAGAGACAAGCCTATTGGTTCCGACCGTCGTGTCGGCGACGTAGATGCGAAGGTTGGTTCGCGTCCCCACCAGCGACGGATCCGCCCCCCAGTAATCGAACGATGGTGCATACTCAAAGCTGTAATCCAGTAAGGCACTGCCGCGATAACGTTCGCCACTCGAGTCAGTCGCAGAGAAAAATGTACGTATGCCAGACAAATGCGCCAGCGTGGCAGCAATTCCGTTGGTAAAATTCAATGCGGGTTCCCACCGGTCTTCATCCGGGATGTATACGGATGCACCGGATCCAACGTTTGTGTAAAACATCGGCGGTGTCAGATCCAGCGAACTGAGCGCAACCCGCCGATTGGTTCCGCCTGCAAAATCTGCCACATAAAACGCGGCAAGGGGTGAGTTGGTGTAGGCGAGATTATTCACTTGCGACACACGCCCGTTAGTCAGGACACCAAGAGTCATCGTGTAATCAACAATGATATCACCGACATCCGAGGCAAAAATCAAAGGAGGCAGGTTGGGCTCCAATATGATCCCCGCCGCCGAGCCAGACGGCAAGCTTTTGGACAGCGGAAGCCAGCTATCCTCGGTAATGTTGGTCGCACTCACCGTCGTCTGGCTGCGGAAGAAACGCGGGGGCGTCAAGTTGAATTCGCTCAGGTTTGTCGAGATATTCACTTCGCGATCACGGTCAGCCACCAGGATCTCAACATTCAGTTCAGCCAGCGAGCTGAACCCGGCGGCAGGTGCCAGCACCCGCCCGGCCTCATCCACCTGTAGGATTGAGAAATTGTAATCGAGGAAGAAATCGCCGCGACGATTCTCAGGGTTATCCTCCATGTAGTCACGCATCCCTACAGGCAGGATCTCATTCGGCGGATACTGATCGATGATCCCCCAGTTGGTGATCTGCGGCGTCCAGCGGTCCTCGGCGTGTCCATAGTCATCCCAATAGCCATCGGGTACCTGGCTGCCACGGGACTGGTCCGTGAAGCGCTCGCCCGGCGTCCAGAACCCATCAACCAGCGGGTCATCAACCACGGTCCCACTGGACGGGTCTCTGCGCGGGTATAGGACGGCCGGCGTAGTCAGATACGCAGACTCCATGAAATGCTCGCCGCGCCCGTCCGGTATACGATGGGTAGCCGTGATATCGCCCATGATCTGCGAGAAGTTTGCCCAGTTGGCTGGCGATGGGGCCGCGCCCTGCATATACGCCGTGTAGAATACCTCGATCGGTGTACCCTCCGGGGCAGGCAGGTTCAGTTTGAATGCAAAAGCCCCCGTAGCCAAGTTGATCGAGCCCGATCCATCGCCGCCTAGCGCGTCGTAACCGGTGCCGCTGCTGACCGTTCGCGTCCCGATGCGGAACGCGATGGACCGACCACCGACGGGTAGCGGAGTCAGCACCCCGCTATATTCGGTTGCCAGATCGGCCGTCGCGGTCCCCACCACGACACCCACCACATTGGACTCGCCCATCACCACGTTTCCAGGACCCATTGTCCATGGCAGGGCAATTTCACCGACCGTCTTCGTATCCATGTAGAACCCCCGGTCCGAAAGACCGTTGGTCGGATTCGCCCGGTGGTAACTGGCCTCGCGCCACCAGCCCTCGTAATAGTTAGCCATCAAGTTGCGCAAATCACCGGGTGTCATGCCGGAAGTGGAATAATCCGCCTGCCCGTTTTTCGGGAAGAAGGTGGGAAAAATGTAGGTCAGGTAATCCGGCACGTCCGGCACTTCTTGTGCAGAGGCCGACCCCGGCCAGACGGCCAGCATGGCCAGCATGGCACCCGTATGAACCCAGAAACGCTTATTGTGCTTAGATTTCATCACTGATTCCTTTCCCTCGTCATCTCAGTCCGCTCACCAGCAACCCGGATCGTCTCCTCGGTCAATACCAGGCCACCTTGCCTCGCAAATGCATCCAATTCATCCCGGAGATCCGGGTATTCGCTCAAAATACTACCGTACAACACAGTCGCCTGTTCATCGAAATCCCGCTGCCGCGCATCCGCACCCTTCACCCACGCTAGTGCCTGGGCCACATCCGGTCGCGCCTGAATCGCCGCCATGTGCCGGTGACTTGCCGAACGGGCCTGCTCCTGTAAAGCCACAATATCAGGCGACGTCGTCCGCAATGCGTCTCGTCTTGCCTGCATGGCGTGTTTAAGGGCATCCTGCTGCGAATTCATTTGCTTCAGCGCTGCCGAGAGGTCCTCAAAACGCTTATCGGAGCCATCGGCGGCGCGAAGTGCCTGAAAGCCCTCCTCGGAGGACGCCTTCTGGAAGGTCGCCGTGATCTCCGCCAGCGAATTCGTCAGTGCTGACTGGACGTCCTGATAACGCTGCTGACCCGCTGGCGTCAACCGCCCGGGAGAACGTGCGTTCTCCGCTTCCAGCAGCTCACGCTGCGCCTTCACGGCGTCCTGCGAAAGCCGGGCCACGGCGGCGTCATAATCCTTGCGCACCGTACGACGGGCGACACGCCATGCATCCAGGATCCCTGCCATCTCGCGCGACTGTTCAACCAACAGTTTCTGCAAGGTGTCGACCTGAGCCTGCAGTGACTGTATCTCCGGGTGGGCATCCAGGGCAGCCTCCACGGCCAGGACCGCGTCGCGGTAAGCCCGGCCGGTCGCGGTCTGCACCCCTGCGGCCCCCGCCGTCGCCTTGGCTGCGGTGACCGTCTCCATCTGCAACCGTACCTTTTCGAACATGTTCGTGCGCTCGCTCATCAGGGCGGCAAATTCGGCTTGCCGTAGCGCCCTACCGCTTGCGACCCCATCGGCGGCCTCGTTGTGTTGCGGCGGCACCTCGACCTGCGCCCCTGTAGCCCCCACCGGGGTCTCCTCGGCGAACCCACGGAGACCGGTGGAAAACAGTGCCACGCCAACCCCGATACATCCTCCAAGCCATCGACGCATCCCCTTGCGGAACAAGCCGTTAAACGGTGATGTTGTCATTATTCCTCCAGCCATCGAATATCCTTATAAAAAACCCGGACGAGAGTTCTTGAACATGCCTTATCCAACCTAGTTTTATCATCCTGCCACAAATCGGTACGCAAAGCAAATACTGATTTCAGCTTGCTTACCAGAAGGGGCGTGGTATCCTACACGCTTTAAAGGCAAGGAGTAATCAGCATGACGACATTCGGGGGTTCCGTTTTATGGCTTGACCGGGATGACATCAATACCGATGAAATCATCCCGGCGAAATATCTGACCGAGATCACCAAGCAAGCGCTTACGCCCCACCTGCTTGAGGATCTTAAGATGGACGGCTTCACCCTGCCGGCATCGTTTAGCGCGATCGGCGCGGTTGTCACCCGAGCGAATTTCGGCTGCGGATCGAGCCGTGAACATGCCCCCTGGGCGTTCCAGGTCAACGGGATCAATCTGATTGTCGCCCGGAGTTTTGCCCGAATCTTCCGTCAAAACACCTATAATTCGGGAATGCTGGCGATTGAACTGCCAGCAGCGGATATTGATACCCTCTTCACCATGGCGGCCACCAGCGGCGGCAAGCTGCACCTGGAAGCTGATCCGAAAACATTAAAATTAACAGCCAAGGCAGGGAAAATCGCCAACACCTTTCCTTTCGAGCTCAACCCGTTTCAACAGGCATTGGTGCTGGCAGGTGGCTGGGTGAACTACGCCAACCAAACCTACTAGGGCGCTATCCGAATGAACATCCAAACCCTTGTTGTCGGCCCCTTTGACGTGAACTGCCTGATCCTTCATGGCACCGCGAACCGCGTGCTTGTCGTGGATCCAGGAGAGGATGCCGACA
>DIZZ01000201.1:6002-6174 GCA_002428045.1 Verrucomicrobia bacterium UBA6015 | reverse complement strand
TGGCCATCACTTGAAAGTCGCATTCTGAACTCCATGAGAAATTGAATGACAGATACCAATGAATATACAACACCACCCCCCACCAACCATACGCATTAACCCGTGAAGACCGAGATAACAATGATGAAACACGCTTTGTCTCGCTGGGTATCGGTGGCAAAGGACGAATAGC
>DIZZ01000201.1:2810-5957 GCA_002428045.1 Verrucomicrobia bacterium UBA6015 | reverse complement strand
CGCTATGAACAACAATTCTGATCCCGTCTTTACACATTACGCTGATATGGACTTCACCGATGCCAAGCCGGTGGCACAAGTGCCTGCGCTGGCCCGCTTGCAAGCGGCACAGGGCGGCAAGACCCGAATCACCATTCGCGTGGACAACGCGACATTGGCCGTGTTTAAAGCCCGGGCCGAAATGACCGGCAGCAGCTATCAAACACTGCTCAACGAGGCGCTACGCCAGGTTGCCCAAGGGCAAACGCTTGCGGATGTGGTGAGAACCACTATCCGGCAAGAACTGTCGCACGCGTGAACGACGCCGTCATTTTCCCAAGCGAACTCCCTACTATCAGTATCTGCCAGCTCTTATGGTTTAGGGTTGGGAACACTTTCTGCTTACAAATGCTATATTGCAAGACCTGGCCCCATAAATTACAAGGACATTCATCATGACAAAGGTTGTTATTCGAACTGATGATCTGGACGGATTTTTTACGCGAGCCAAAGATGCTGCGCGTCGAGCCGATCAAGGTCAGTCCTTTGAGGGCATGGTGACGGTCTCGTTTGAAGACCCGCAACGAATGTTTACCGTGTTGTCAGAGGCGCGTCGTCGACTGATGTCAGAAGTGATGCATGAGCCCAAGTCGATCAATGAATTGACCATTCGTCTGCACCGCAATCGTTCTGCGATCACCAAAGATGTCGGTATGCTGGAGAAGATGGGGTTGATTGTTTCGAGCCGGCGTACCAACCCGGGGCATGGCATCCAAAAGATGGTGCGGTCTATCGCGCCCAGAATTGAGATGGTTGCCACGCTGGGTTGATGATGCTGACGCGAGAAACAATTGGGTTCACACCCCATTAATTAGAGGGCCAGTGCTCAGGGATAACAAGCGGACGGGGATTTCCCTCTACCAATGCTATATTTCAAGACCTGACCCCTTCACCGCCATCTCATAGGAGACCTCGATACAGGCTAAATCATTGGTCTCCAGCGACTCTACAATCAAATCGTGACTGTCGATCAATAACTTGAGCGTTATTGCCCGCGACTGATTGCGCGTCTTTAGCCAAATCACTTTGGGCGGTTGGCCCCACACCAATGACAGCTCTTGAAAATCCGCATCTCGCGTGACAATCACGTAGCCATGCTCTTTGGCCATCTGCCAGACTTCTTTGTCTGAGGCAGACTCCAACCCCAGCAAGATCACTTGACTGCTGTCAGGGTAGTGATGCTGAAGAAATGGAACCAATCGACGTGACAGGTTTTCGTCTAGCAGCAGCTTCATTGCGCTTTGAGCGAAAACACCTGGTGCTCGCGGTTGGCGGCGAACGCCAACACTGACAGTATGTCCTCTTGTGTCAACTCCGGAAAGTCTTCCTGAATTTCCTGATGCGTCATGCCATTTGACAACATCGACAACACGTCATACACCGTGATGCGCAGCCCGCGAATGCAAGGTTTGCCGCCTCTCTTGCCGGGCTCCAGCGTAATTCTTTCGTGGTAACTCATGGTTGATTCCTCCTTGTGGTACAGCAGACATCAATGAAAATTTGATTCAAGCCGACCTTGCCAATTTCAAGTGAAGCGCGAGCATCACGCTGCATACACCACCTCACGATTGCGCTCGATGCTGGCAAGCACATAAGGATTCCTGACGGCCCCCTGTTACGTCCGCCCCTCCACCAGAAACAAGCCTGCCGCATGTCCCGAGGACGATGAGGCAGCAAGAAGAATCGCGGCCTGAAGCAAGTTGGGACGAAATAGACAAAAGTTGGGCCGGGAAACCTTTGCTATCGTGGGAAGTTATCAAGACAACCCGAACAGAAAAGGACCCGGCCCATGAATCGAATTGTAGCGAGCGTCACCACACTTGAGCAGCATGTCACGGCGGTCAGCGAGACGCCGGAGATCTACCGACCGCTGGCCTGCCCGCACTGCGGAATCAATATCCTCTGGCAGCACGGCTGCTACATGCGCAAGGCGGACCGGGAGCAACAGGGCGAAGAGTCGCTCAACCCGGTGCCGATCTTGCGTTTCCGCTGTTCTGCATGCCGCCGCACCTGTTCGCGTCTGCCGCTGTGCATCGCCCCGCGTCGCTGGCATGACTGGTCGGTGCAACACGAGAAGCTGGATGCCCTGCTGCAAGACCCCTCGCCGCATCGGTGCGCTCGCGGTGGCGGGCCGGTGCGGCGCACCATCGATCGCTGGTGGACGTGGTTACAGGCGCGCGGGCAGGAGTTCGAGTTTGCCCTGCGCGCACGCCAACCCGAACTTGGACGGGCGACCGGCTTCGTCGGCTTCTGGCGCCAGGTGCTCGATTCGATCGGCCTGGCCGACGCGATGGCGCAACTCGATCAGGAGATGAGCGTCCCGTGATCTGCTGACACCCGACCAGCAGCAGACAGTGAGCGCCCCGCCCGGGCGGGGCCTCCACACAGTTTGCCCGTATCCTTTCGGCGGCGGTTTAGGTCTCATCAGACTCCCTTTTACTTGCGAGGAGTCCGCATGAACGAAATCGACCCGAAGGCCCTGTTTCGCCTGTCGGTTCTGGGTCCGCTGGTCAGCCGCGAACGGCTCGAACGGGGCGAACTACAGCAGATCATCCGTGAACTGGCCGGGCGCGAATACGCCATCCCCGGCACCCGCCGCCGCCATCTGGGCGAGAAGACGATTCAGGCCTGGTACTACGCCTGGCGCGCCCAAGGCATCGACGGACTGGTGCCCAAGACGCGCATCGACCGGGGGCAGTCGAAGCTGGCCCAGACCACCCAGGCCGCCATTCTCGCCGCCAAGCGCGACAACCCCCGGCGCTCGATCCGCCAGATCCGGCAATTGCTCGAAGCCGCCGGTACGGTGGCCGACGGCAGCCTGTCGCGTTCGACCATCCACCGCCTGCTGCAACAGCACAACCTGTCGCGGAGCAACGGTTCGGCCAGCCTGCCCGAAGAGAAACGCAGTTTCGTCGCCGCCAGCGCCGGGGCGATCTGGTACGGCGACGTCATGCACGGCCCGCGGGTGCCGATCGGCGGCAAACTGGCGAAGAGCTATCTCGTCTCGCTGTTCGATGACGCCTCACGCCTCGTTGCCCACAGCGCCTTCTGTCCGGGCGAGACGGCGCTCGATATCGAGGGCGTGCTCAAGCAAGCACTCCTCAAACG
>DIZZ01000201.1:706-2775 GCA_002428045.1 Verrucomicrobia bacterium UBA6015 | reverse complement strand
GGGATCTGCGCCCGCCTGGGCATTCACCTGATCCATTGCCGACCCTACGCGCCCGAGGGCAAGGGCAAGCTCGAACGCTGGCATCGCACTTGCCGCGACCAGTTTCTCGGTGAGCTCGATCTCCGCCACATCACTTGCCTGGATGATCTCAACGCCCGCCTGTGGGCCTGGCTGGAAGTGGTCTATCACCGCAGCCCGCATGCCGGTCTGGACGGCATGACGCCCCTGGCGCGCTATCAGCAGGATCTGGCCAAGGTGCGCACGCTGGGGCCGAAGGCGGCGCAGCTCGATGCCTTGTTCCTGCATCGAGTTCACCGTCTGGTCAGGAAGGATGGCACGGTCTCGTATCTGGGCACACGCTTCGAGGTGCCGTTCGAGCTGTCAGGAAAAACGGTGCGCCTCGTCGTCGATCCGCATGCCGAGGCGGTGGTCGGCGTCGAGAACGAGCAGGGCGAGTCGATCGGATCGGCCACCCCGCTCGATGCGCTGGCCAATCTGGATCGTCAACGTCGCAAGCCGGATCCGGCCGTGCCCGACACGGTGCCGGTCGGCCCAAAGGCCGGTCCGAATCTGATCGAACTGGCCTATCAGCAGTATCACCGACCGATGGAGGCGTGACATGTACCTGCAACACTTTGGCTTGCGCCAGCCCCCGCTGGGCAAGGAATTGACGGAACTGTGGGATGACGGCGCCCTGGCGCAACTGGCCGAGCGCTTTCAGTGGCTGCTGCAATCGCCCGGCGTTGGCCTGTTGACCGGCGAGGCCGGGGTCGGCAAGACTGCCGCTTTGCGCAGCCTGGCCGGGAAACTCAATCCGCATCGTTATCAGGTGATCTATCACGCCGAGACCGATTTTGGCCGCCTCGATCTCTATCGATGCCTGGCCGACTCCCTGGGTCTCAAACCGAGCTATCGCCGGGCGGCGTTGTGGCGCGACATCAAGGCGCATATCCACACGCTTGCCGACAGCAAGCAGTTGCTGCCGGTGTGGATTCTCGATGAGGCGCAGAATCTGCCGCCGGAGTTCTTCCGCGACTTCCCGGCCTTCCTCAATTTCGCTTTCGATTCGCGCGATCTGATCAGCGTCTGGCTGGTCGGCCATCCGACGCTCGCCCATACCCTGGAACGTGCGCCCTACGCCGCGCTGGCGAGTCGTATTCAGGCGCGCGTACACCTCAAACCGGTGCAGGAGCGCGAGCGCTTTGCCGATCTGATCCTGCATGGCCTCAAGCACGCCGGTTGCACGCATACGCTGCTTGCCGATTCAGGGATGGAGATCCTGCGCCAGGCCAGCAAGGGCTTGCCGCGTCATGCCGGGCGCATCCTGCGAACCGCCATGCGACTGGCAGTGCCGCGCGGGCTCAATCATCTGCCCGACGATCTGTTGCAGCAGGCCATCGAGGAGTTGCGATGAAGCGCCGTCTGTTCGAGCCCGTCTTCCCCGATGACCTCTCCGACGAAACTGCGTCGGCACTCAGCGAGTTCTTGCACCAGATCGCCGAAGCTTGCGACAGCCGCTACTTCGTCCAACTGCGCCGTCACTACGCCCGCCAGCAAAATCTTTACGATCCCGACGCCCCTTGGCGATCGCCGCCGAGTGAAATCCCGTAAGCCATTCGTCCCGCTCTGCTTCAGGTTCGCGTTACGCCCCCCGCAGCGCGGGACAATCCAGCCGTCTCAACCTCGATTGGCTTGGGTAGGAGAGTCGGGAATAGGGCGGGACGTAACACCTATCAGGCGGTGAGCTGGAAATCGGTATTCCTGCTGGCCAGCCTGATTCCATTGGGCCTCGCGGTGGAGACCAGCGGTACCGCCGCCTGGATTGCCCAGCAAACCCTCAGCCTGCTTGGCGGCGTACCCACCTGGGTGCTGCAACTGGCCATTGCTGTGCTGGCGACGCTGTTTACCCTGGTGATGTCCAATGTCGGTGCCACCGTGCTGCTGGTGCCGCTGGCGGTCAACATCGCCATCGGCGCCGGCGCCAACCCGGCGGTGTTCGCGCTCACCGTGGCACTGGCCACCTCCAACTCCTTCTTCCTCCCCACCCATCAGGTCAACGCCCTGATCAT
>DIZZ01000201.1:289-647 GCA_002428045.1 Verrucomicrobia bacterium UBA6015 | reverse complement strand
TGATGATGCTGATGCTGAACCTGCTCTATTGAGCATCATGTTGCCTCGCCGCGCCCCTGGCGGCCGGTCTGCACTTTATAAATCAGACAACCGGGTGACCCGAGATGAACCACGACACCAGCATTGCACTGCTGATCGATGCCGACAACAGCCCTGCCAGCAAGATCGAGGAAATCCTCGACGAGCTGGCCAAGTACGGCATGATCAACATCCGGCGTGCTTTCGGAAACTGGAAAAGCCCACATCTCAAAGGCTGGGAGGCCGTGCTGCACGATTACGCGATCCAGCCCATGCAGCAGTTTGCCTACACCAAGGGCAAGGGCGCGACCGACGCGGCAATGATCATCGACGCGATGGA
>DIZZ01000201.1:0-225 GCA_002428045.1 Verrucomicrobia bacterium UBA6015 | reverse complement strand
AACGGCCTAAAGGTATTCGGCTTCGGCGAGAAGAAAACCCCGGAACCCTTTATCAACGCCTGTTCCAAGTTTCTTTATCTGGAGAATCTGGGCGAAGCCGAGCCGGCCGCCGAGCAAGAAGTCGAGCCGACCGCCCCCAAAGCGCCGGCCAAGAGAAAAGCCAAAGCCAAACCCGTCGCGGAGGCCGTTGCACCGGCCGCAAAAACAACTGTCAGCAAGGTCAGC
>DIZZ01000121.1 GCA_002428045.1 Verrucomicrobia bacterium UBA6015 | reverse complement strand
AGGGTTCCATCGTTTTCAATGTCGCGCCAGTTGTTGCCGTGCAGGATGCCGACGGTCGGCAGCACGAGCGGGAGGCTCCAGAGCAGCGGTAGCCACGCGAAGGTGCGGGTCTGTACCCACCAGGTGCCGAAGACCGGCAGTACTCCGAAGGCCAGAAAGATCGCCAAATCGCCCAGACCGGCATATTTGAAGCAGAAGCGCGGTGTGGTGTACCCCAGCGCACAGACAGCCCCGGCAATACCGAGCAGCAGCACCACCCATCCCGCGATCGCGACCAGGGCCAGTCCGCACAGGATACCGACCGATAGACAGAGCATCGCCCCGCGAAACACCTGCCGTTCACTGAGCCAGCCGCGTACAACGGCCCCGCTCATCGGCAGTACCTCGGTATCCAGCCCGCGGCGATGATCGAAACAATCGTTCAGCAGGTTGCCCGCTGTATGGAAGCAGACCACCCCGATCAAGGTCAGCGCCAGCGCACCCCATTGCAGCGGATAGCCGGCATCGTGGGCCATGGCGGCCCCCAATGCCACGGTCAGCACGGAGGCCGTGTAGGCGAACGGGCGAACAGCCGTCAGCCAGACACGCAGAGGTGATTGGCAAGGCGCTTGCATTGCTGTCTCCGGGTTTATCCTATTCATACGTCGTATTTCTCCTGTTTTGCCATCCGTTTCTCGCGCCAATACGTCGCACGCAAGGGGATCAGCATACCCGCCCCCACCCGGAGAATCAAGCCCAGCAGCACGAACACCGGTGTCGCAGCCCTGTCATATTCTTTCTTTTTGGCTTTGCCATCCAGAGAAGGAAACGGTGACGTCATAGACAAGCCGACAACACGGGGGGCCGTGCGAAAAAATCAAGGTGCATCCCTCCCCGTCGAATTTTGCAGGTGAATTTGCTTTCACAGAGCTTCGTTGTCATTTATGATCCGCAGAGATGAAAATAGTGTTGATAACCCCGCCCTTGATGCAGCCCAACACCCCCTACCCTGCAACGCCCCTGTTGACGGCCTGGCTGCGGGCGCAAGGTCATGAGGCCGTCCAGGCAGACCTCTCCCTGGAACTGCTCCTGAAACTATTTACGAAGGACGGCATCCATACCCTGTGCGATGCATTGCGTACGTCGCCAGATGCCAGCAAGGCCACCGGATTTTTGCGGCAAGCCGCCGCCTATTCCGATAAGATCGATACGGCAATCCTTTTCCTGCAGGGACTAGACAGCACGCAGACCGAAGCCTTCGCCCGTCGGGNNCCCGGAAGGCATCCATCTTGCACGCGCCCATGAGCAAAACCAAGCGTTAAAGTGGAATTTCGGAGGACTTGATCGTCATGATCGTGCCCGACATTTGTGCAGTCTTTTTCTCGATGATATCGCCGAGGCTGCCAGTATCCTGGATCCCCTCTTCGGATTCTCGCGCTATGGGGAATCCATTTCGGCAACCCTTCCGACGTTTGATCTTCTGGCGCATCAACTGCAAACACGGTGCTCGATCTTTTCCCGCCCCTCCACGGGCAAGCGGTCCCCTGCGGAGGCAGGATGGCTTGAGCAATCCGTCGATGCACAGATCAGCCTTCATCATCCCACCCACATCGCCATCAGCATTCCCTTCCCCGGCTGCCTCTTCGGGGCGTTGCGTATCGCCCAGCGGATCCGCCGGATCAATCCGGCAATCCGCATCGCGATTGGCGGGGGCTACGTCAACACCGAACTGCGCGAACTGAAAGCACCCGACATCTTTGACGATGTCGACGCCGTCATGCTCGACAGCGGCATGCTACCCCTACAACGCTGGCTCGAACATAATGACCCCACGACGCTGATCCGCACCTTTATCCGCCACCAGGGACAGGTGCTTTATATGAACACGGACGCCCTCCCAGTCAGACACGACGCACTTCCACCACCGGTCTATGACGGCCTGACGCTGGATCGCTACATCGGTCTTTTCGAGGTGCTTAATCCGGTCACCCGCCTCTGGACGGACGGACGCTGGAACAAACTGATGCTTGCCCACGGCTGCTGGTGGCACCGCTGCGCCTTCTGCGACACGCAAGTGGACTACATCTGCCGCTATGATCCAGCCCGTCCGGACACCCTCTGCGATTGGATCGAAACCATCATCGCCAGCACCGGATATAACGGGTTTCACTTTGTGGATGAGGCGCTGCCGCCATCGCTGGTCAATGGCTTATGCAGCGAAATCCGGCGGCGAAAGCTGAACGTGGAATGGTGGGGGAATATCCGCTATGAGAAGCATTTCACACCCCCACTGATCGCCAAGATGGCCCAGTCCGGATGCATTGCCGTAACCGGAGGGTTCGAGACCTGCAACGACCGGACACTGGCCCTGATGAACAAGGGCATCACCGTCGCCGAAGCCAAGACGGTTTGCGCCAGCTTCGCGCAGGCAGGCATACTGACACATGCCTACCTCATGTACGGCTTCCCCACACAGTCCTTCAAGGAAACGCAGAAAGCCCTGGAAACGGTGCGGAGAATGATGCATGCAGGACATCTACACTCGGCCTTCTGGCACCGCTTCGCCTTGACAGCCCATAGCGAGATTGCCCGCCATCCCGAGCCGTACAACATCCACCTGAAACCGGAACCGGTTTCTGATTTCGCTCGCAACGAGATCCCCTTCGATGGCGAATTCGACCATGACCTCGACGCCACCGGCCACGCCCTACGTACAGCCACCTATAACTACCAGCACGGAATCGGGCTGGATCGTCCTGCCGCTGAATGGTTTAGAAGTGAAAACGTAACGATGCCCCGTAGGATGTTTCGTCAAGGACGGTAACGTTCACCCCGATCGAGATCTCCGGCGCAAAGTACACATCGAACCCGGCCAGGACGCCTAGCTCCTCCTGCGCCTTGAAACCGATACTCGTCATGCCGACGTCTGCATCCCCATCCAGAAACGACACAACCGGTCCCGCATACAGGACTAGGCTGGTCTGGACCCCGGAAGAACCGACCGGACTACGCTCGTAAATCTCGTATTCCACGGGAATCGCGAACTTATATTCCATCCATGAGAGGGTTCCACGATCAACGTCAGACTCGGAATACAGCAATTCTGCAGTCGACCTTATGCTCAAGCGCCCAGCCAGGAACTCAGGAACCAGCACATCGCTCTTCCAGAGCAAGGCGTCCAGGCCACCCGACAAACGCATACCCGAATCCGACTCGCCCCCTTGCCCCTTCAATTCGGACGTGCCGCCGGTCACGAACACGGTCAGCCAGTGCAATGCGTCAATGCCGACATAGCCATACATGCAATCCGCTTCAAGTATGTCGAAATAGAATTGATCACTTGAAACACTCCGCTCGATCTTCTCATAGCCAACGCCGATTGAGAGACGATCCGACACGCTTCCGGCCCACAGTGGAGTTTGCATCGTCGACGCCTCCAATGTGCTCGCCATCCCCCCGACCACCAGCATCCACGCCAACACAGCCACCATTGCTCGCTTGATCTTCATAACAATTTCCCTTCCTTGATTTTCCTACGGGCATTTACGCCATCTCATCAAACGCTGCTTTCAACACGGCCTCCGACACCACACATCCTTCCGTGACCCTACCAACTCGGTTGGCGAGGACAAAACTGGGAACCGAACGGGACGCCTTCTTGTCGGACGACATCGCTTCGCGCAGACGATCCCAGGTGATGTCCGATCCCAGAACGCGACGCGACACGGGCAAGCCAAGCGAGGAAAGCAGCGCCGTCACCCGCAACGCCTCATTCGCCTTGAGTCCAAGGTCCTTGGAGGAAACGAGCCCGGCATAAACCATTCCGAGAGCAACCGCCTCGCCGTGCAGCAAGGTTCCGTAACCGCTGATCGTTTCAATCGCATGTCCNNAGCCATAATTCAGGATTGCCCGTAACCCGTTTTCACGCTCATCAAGACCGACAACCTCAGCCTTGATCTCGCAACAGCGGGCAATCACACTCCGCAGCGCGGCCTCATCGCGGCATTTGAGCGCCTCCGCCTGTGCTTCAAGCGCCTCAAAAAACGAAACGTCCCGAATTACGCCATATTTGACGACTTCGGCCAACCCTGAACGGTATTCCCTTTCAGGCAGTGTCTTTAGCGAATCGAGGTTGATACCGACCTGGATCGGCTGATAGAACACGCCCACCAGGTTCTTTCCACGCGGCAGATTCACAGCCGTCTTGCCTCCGACCGAACTGTCAACCATTGCCAGAAGACTGGTGGGGATCTGGATCAGGCGAACGCCCCGCATATAGGTTGCCGCCACAAACCCTGCCAGATCACCAACCACACCGCCGCCAAGCGCCACGATAAGCCCCTTGCGATCGAGACGTGCATCAAACGCAGCCTCGAAAAGCATCCCCGCCTGCAATAGCGTTTTTGAATGCTCACCGGCAGGTATCACCGCCCGCCGACAGGCAAACCCGTTGTCTTCCAGCGCCGCCTGCACGGCATTCCCGTAAAGCGCATCCACGTTGCTGTCACTGACCATCAGTGCGGGAGACCCGTTGCCACGCACGGACAACACGGCGTCGAAGCCATGCCCCAGTACGATGTCATACGCGCGATCGCCTAACCCGACATGCACGATATCCTGCATCAATCCCCCATCCTTACCCATTTAAATTCTCAATGGTCAGATACGCCCCTGGCTGTTGGTCGGTCCACCACAAAGCGGTCACCCACCTTCACCGCCCGTCCACACAGGAATGCCGTGGCATCCATCACGCACCCGCCCTCTGGCTGGACCCGCAGTAGCCGCAGCGCCCCTTCTGAACAGGCCACCAGCAGCCCCCCCAACCCATCCATCACCGTTCCCGGGGTCGCCAGCGCCCCGCATTCAACCCGCGCCTCCAGCACCCGCAGCGTACGAAGCGCCCCACCAGCGGCGTAATAACAAGAACACCCCGGCCATGGATTATAACCACGAATGTGATTATAGAGATAACGCGCTGGCTGCGTCCAGTCCAAAACCCCATCCGCCTTGGATAACTTGGGGGCCAGCGTGGCATAGGCATGGGCCTGCGGCACCGTCGGCAAGCGCCCCTCGCGAACCCCCGCCAGCACGGCGGGAAGCATCCCCGCCCCTGCCGCCGCCAGACGGTCATGCACCACGCTCGCCGTGTCGGTCTCGCGAATATCGACCCCTCGCATCGCATAAACAGCCCCGGTATCCATACCCTCGTCGATCTGCATGATCGAGACGCCGGTCTCCCGGTCCCCATTGGCTACCGCCCGCTGGATCGGCGAGGCCCCGCGATATTTCGGCAGCAGGGAAGTATGCACATTGATAAAGCCCAGCGGGGGAATCGCCAGCAAATCGCGCTTGAGGATCTGGCCATAGGCCACGACCACGCCAATATCGGGACGCCACGCCCGGATATGTGTCAAGGCGTCTGGACTGTTGATCCGCTCGGGCGCATAGCATTCAATGCCCAGATCGCGAGAATAGGCCCGTGCTGGGCACGACGCCGGACGCTTACCACGCCCTGCCGGACGATCCGGCTGGGTAACCAGCCCGACCACCTCGATCCCCTCGGTATCCAACAGCACCTGCAGCGAGGCACAGGCGATGTCCGCCGATCCTAGAAACACAACCCGCATGGAACGTCCTCCTTGCGGGCTACCATCCCGCCTCGTCATCCTCTTCCCCGTCGTCATCCTCATCCACCTCAGGGGAAGGTGCCGGCACCTCAGGCATCTCATGGATCTGTCGCTGGACCTCGCGGATTTCCGCCAAGGACTCTGGATCCATACGGTCTTTTTCCACCGCTTTTTCTGCCAGTTTGACGGCCTCGTCAATGAGCACCGCCGCTTCGCGACGGATCCCCAGTGCCTTATACACCATTGCCAACCCCTCAAAGCCATCCGGATCCGAAGGCCGAGCAACGATCAAACGCTGAAAGGTCAGCTCGGCCATTCCGAAATCACAGGTCTCGAGAAATTGGTATCCGTCGTCCGCCCAGGTCCAGTCCCAGTCATCCTCGCCATACGGCGCGATATCCGGGAACTGCGTCCGAAGCCCCTTTAAGTAGGTCACCTTATCTAATCCACCATCATCCATAAGCACGACTCCCTGATTATTCAACCGTGGCCGAAGCGTCCAGCTTCGGCATCCTCGCCCTACCGGACCTGCACTCGCCGGAACACCCGCGGCAAGGCATTGATCAATGCCGTCGTTGTCAGTCCGGACTGCGACGACATCGCGGCCGCCTCATCCCCCGCCACACCATGCAGCCAGACCGCAGCACAGGCCGCCTCAAACGGGGCAATTCCCTGCCCGCCCAGCCCCGTCATCAACCCTGCCAGGGCATCTCCCATACCACCGGTCGCCATGCCCGGATTCCCCGTCAGATTCACGCCCGCCCGTTCCGCCGTCACCACGAGGGTCCCCGCCCCCTTGAGCACGGCGACGACACCGAACTGACTTGCGACACGCCGGGCCACCGCCATCCGGTCTGCCTCGATCGTTTCCAGATCAACCCCGGTCAAGCGAGACATCTCACCTGGATGCGGCGTAAGTATCACGCCTCGACGTCCGCCGTCGAGCAATTCCTGATGATTCGCCACCAGCGTCAGCGCATCGGCATCGAGAATGACTGTGGGCACGGTTGATGAAAGTACGGTGTGAATCAGCCGCACGCCATCTGGATGGGTGGTCAAGCCCGGCCCGATGAGCACGGCACGGAACCGGTCCAGCCCTCCCGCCGGGAAACACGCCTCGATGGCATCCGCCGACAAGCTCCCACGGCTATTCTCCCGGCCCCCGTGAACCATTGCCTGCGGTTCGTGTCCTGCAACCGTGGCAGCCACACTGACCGGCGTCAAAACCGAGACCAGCCCCGCGCCGGAGCGACACGCCGCCATGGCAGCCATGCTGATGGCCCCGCTGAATGCCGGGCTACCGCCAATCAATAGCACATGGCCAAAGGTCCCTTTGTGGGTATGGCGCAAACGGCGCGGAAGGCAGGCCGACACCATATCGGGGGTAATCAGATCGAGAGACCCTCCAACGGAATCCGTCAATTCGCGGGGAATCCCAATATCACCAACCTCTACCGTCCCCACATACGCCAGCGCCGCTGGCTGCAACAGCCCGGTTTTAGGTAACCCAAAGGTCACGGTCAAATCCGCCACGACCACATCCCCGTCCGCCTGCCCGGTATCCGGATCCATCCCGGACGGGATGTCGACAGAGACGACCAGCCCTTTTTGCGAACAGCGGTTGATGACTTGGATCGCCCGGGCGACCGGTCCACGTGCCGGCCCACGCGCACCGGTCCCCAGTAAGCCGTCCACAAGGATATCCGAATTGGCGTAGGGCGTACCGAGCAGTTCATCCCATTCACTCACCGTCTCCATCACATGCAAGGGAATCTCCGCCGCTTGCAATTTCTGTAAATGAATCAGGGCGTCCCCTCGAACGGCATCGATATCCCCGGCAAATAGGACACCGATCGCAAAACCGGCTTCACTGAGATGGCGGGCGGCAACAAACACATCGCCCCCATTGTTGCCTCGACCGGCGAAAAGGGTAATACGCGGATTCAACAGATTGTGCGCCTCGATCATCCGCTGCACCGCATCAGCCACGCAGTACCCGGCCCGTTCCATGAGATCCTCCCCCGGGATTCCAAATGAGTCGGTGGTGAGCCGATCAATCTTCTGCATCTGCGCTGCCGAGACGGCCTTCATGTGACCTTCCCTTCAGAAGGTGGCGGGGAAACCTGCATGGCCGCGTTCATTTCCTTGACCGCCGCCGCCATACCGACAAAGACGGAGCGGGCGACGATGCTGTGGCCGATGTTCAGTGTGTCAAGATGGCCGATCTTGAGAATGTCAGCGATATTGTCCAGGTTGATTCCATGCCCTGCATTGACCTGCAGACCAGCGACTGCGGCCTGCTCAGCACCCCTGATCAATCGCACCAGCTCGGCCGCCGCAGAGTGCCCATCAGCATCGCAGAAGGTGCCCGTGTGCAATTCAATGACCGGGACGCCGAGGCGGGCAGCGGCAGCAATCTGCCTCGGCTCAGGATCAATAAAGAGACTGACGACAATCCCCGCATCGGCCAGGCACCTAACCACAGGAACCATCGCATCGAACTGCCCATCGACATCAAGCCCCCCCTCAGTTGTCAACTCCTGGCGCTTTTCAGGCACAAGACACACTTCCGCAGGCAGAACATCCAGCGCGATCGCAATAATCTCGGGGGACACCGCCATTTCAAGATTCAAGGGAATCCGCAACCGCTCGCGCAGCGCATACACGTCCGCATCCTGAATATGCCTACGATCCTCGCGCAAATGCACCGTAATGCCAGCCGCGCCGGCCTGCTCGCAGCACAACCCGGCATCAACAACCGAAGGATACGACGTCCCTCGCACCTGCCGCAACGTCGCCACATGGTCAATATTCACACCCAGTTTAATCATTCATTCACCCCTAGTCTCGATAAAGAAAGGATCATCATGCACACTTCCGAATAAGCGTCAAGAGCATGATGCACGAATCGATACTTAAAGTCATTCGGTCGGATTATCCCTGCACGCGCCCAAGGGTCATAAAAAGGTTTGCAGTACCTGGCGAAAATGGTCTCTCGCGAACGGCTTCGGAATCAGCTCATTCACACCAGCCGCCTCAGCCGCTTTCCGCTCAGACTCGGCACCTTCCGTGGTGATCATGATGACGGGTAATTTGTGCGTGTCCGCCCTGCGGCGAATGGCTTGGGTGAGCTCCAGGCCGTTCATGATGGGCATATTCCAGTCCGTCAAGACCATGCCATACACCTGTTCATCGAGCCGTTTCAGCACGTCCTCACCATGCTCCGCCTGCACGATCTTCGTGACGCCGAGGCTGGCAAGGATATTGCAGATGATGCGCCGCATCACTGCGGAATCATCGACAACGAGAACATGGTCGCCGCGATGCTTAATTGATTTGCCCGGCACCGCCAGCGCCGAGGAATCCGCCTCGTGCAGCGCATCGCAAATGGTGTTGTACGCATTTATTGCGATGCGACTGTCTTTTGGAATGTAGTAATCCGCTCCGACCGAGGCCATCTGAGACCTGATTTGCTCCGATTCATTCGAACTGAGAATGATGAAAGGGATCCCCGCATGATCGGGCATCATCTTGAGAATCAGGCAGAGATCAAATCCCGTGATCTCGCCAATATCAACGCTCGAGATAATCGCATCGGGATGCCAGTGTACAATCTCCAGAAGTGCTTTGCCGGGACTCTGGCTTGACTTTACCTCTACCCCCGCATTTTCAAGGACCCCCTTAATCTGAGATGAAATGAACACTGAATGTTCAATGACAAACACTTTCCTACCTCGCAAAGGCATATCGGTACCTCCTCAATTAATTCCAACCGGTCACCCGCACCCACGTCTACCACATTCGGCGGCTGGATTCAATCACACAAACATCAGCCCTGACTACGACAAGCCAGCCGCCCGGGGCCCCGTGCGAAAAAAGGAAGGTAAGATCGCTTTGGGGAATCGCTGAACGAGAACGGATGACGATACAGCAAAGGCAGGTAGGGCGAAGACCTCCGGGCGAGCCGCGCCCGTCAAGCGCCGCTCGGCAGCAAAAAGCGGTGCCATTGCCTTGTCATTTTCTTTCTCTTGGGCTTTGCCATTGGCTTTTCCCATCTGGAGCAAGATGCTCCGGGATGGTCAATGAGCCCTTTTTGGTACCTGCATTTTGCGGTGGAGGCGTTCAGCGCGCAGGAGGAACGTTTCGAGTTTGGTGGCGATGAGCTGCGGGAAGGGGGCTCCGTCGCTTTCGATCGCCAGGAAGGGCAGGTTGTCGATGTCGGAGAGGACGGCCCGCAGTGCCGGGTTTTCAGGTTCGGCAGCGAGCTTGTCATCGCTATTCATGACCTCGTTGAGGATCGATTCGGCCAGGCGGTTGGGCATGCAGCCGAAGGGGCCGATGGCGATGACTCCACAGACATGGGTGGCGATATCGGCAAGGGCTCCGCCCACGGTGAGGACCGCCTCGCCCGTCAGATTTTCGGAGATGTGCGGTGCCGCCTTGGCAACGAGCTTGGGAATGCTGATCGCATGGGGTTTGGTGAGCCCGGAGGACGCAAGCGTTTTCTTGATGCCGCGTTCTTCGTTGGTCATGAACAGCCGCCGGGCGAGATAGCCAAGCCGCCCGGTGATGGACAGGACGTGGTCGCTCATGCCGCGACTGAGGAGATAATCCGTATAGTGCATCCATTCGGTAACCGGGGTGCAGATGACGGCGAAGCCATGCTCGGCGAGCCGCTCGGTCAGAGTCTGGCGCGAAAGCCCATCGCGCCGCACATAGATCTCGCCCGTGAGGGAGATCAGCGGAACCTCGCTGCAAGGGCGTTTGAGCGGAATCGCCGCCAGTTCGCGGGAGACGTTGGCGAGTTCGTTGTTTAGCCGCTTGTTCTTGCCGGTGGCCACGGCGTCGACAAGACGGCGGTAGCCCGCGTGGAAGGTTTCCATGGCGGCTGAACGGTCGACGGCGTTAGCCAGGAGCATCGAACGTACGTCCTCCATGACGTCGGAAATGACAATGCCACGCCACGCCCGAGCATGGAAACCGCTGCTCATGCCGGCGTAGCTGTTCTCTGAGGAGAGCGAGAGCATGGCGACATCTGGAATGCTCAGGCGGTCAACGAGATGTTCCATGAACATGTGATACTGGCCGAACCGACACGGCCCCGAGCCGGTGGGCATGAAATACACGACGATCTCGTCGGGGGCACGGAGATGGCGGACGTAGTTGAGCAGCATGCCAGCAGTCAGGATCAGTGGCAGGCATTCCTTGCAGGAGGTATTGGCTCGCCCAAGCTTGAGGATGGCCTCGTCGGCGGGCGGATGGGCGATGGCCTTGAGGCCCTGCGAGCGGAAGGCGGCGGCAATCATGTCGGTCCCCAGCTCTCCCATCGAAGGAATGAGGAGGGTGACGCGCGGATCGCTCAGCGGCACGGTGGTGCCGCCGGATGTTTTCACCATGGCCTTGTCCCTCGCATCAAACGAGAGCTTGGCGGCATGGAATTCCGCCGCCGCCGCGACCTCGCCAACCACTAATCGCCGATAGGCCGTGGCTATATCGAGAAAGGCTTCCACGCGGATTTCGAGACCAGCATCGGCCGTATGGCTGTCGAGTTCAAGCGTCAGCGATGGTTTGCGGCCCATGATTTCGCGGAAATAGGTAATCAGGAAGGAATCGGGGCCGCACGAAAAATTGGTGATGTAAACACCAAAAAGCTGGGGATGGCGCTCGACAACGTGGGCGGCTTTGAGCAGATACTGCCCCAGACCCCAATACATGTGGTCGCGGGAGGGCTCATTCTCCAGCGGCAGAAAATCCATGGGGATGACCATGATGCCGCGACTGGCGAATTTGTGAGGAATCCCCATGTTGGCCTCGTCGGCCAGGCCGCTGTAGGGGCGCGAGAAGATGACAACACCCAACTGGTCCGGGTTTGCCTCCAGTTCGGCCAGGGCCTTTCGCCCCTCGGCACGCATGGCCTGCTGCCGGGCATGGTGATCAGCGGCGGCGACCAGGAAGGCGTGGCGCGCCTGTGCCTGCGGGATGCCTAGTTCGAGGGCGCAGGCCACCAGTTCGGACTCGGCAGCCGCGACCCCCTCGTGCAGATCCATCATCGGCGTGAGCAGCTTGACGCCGCGCGCTTCCAGCGTGGACAATTGCTCGCGGAAGGCGGTACGCAGGTAGAAGGTCTCGCCCTGTACCAGCGGACACACTTCCGACTGGACCCCTTCCTCAAGCGTCGGTGTGGATTTGAAGTGTGGCAGGAAAATGGCATCAGGCGGCTCGGGGGCATCGATGAGACTATGGAAAAAGCCGTGCGCTAGTTCGGCAGGGAAACAGAAGGAGGCATTCTTGTGGTCAATCCCCTCGCGCGACGGTTTCTCGGGCAACACCGGATCGTAGCCAAGCTGGCGAAAGAAACTCGCATACAGCGGGTAGTAGGTATTGACGAGGAAACTGCGGTTGAAGCCGATCCGCCGCCGTGAGGCGGCACTCGGCTGGCCTAGCAAGGCGGCGTCCTCGGCTGGGGCCGAGAAAACGATGCGTCTGCGCACCTTGACGAGGTCGAGGTGGGAGGTGTCGCGCTTGATGCGGTGACGGATGTTGTAATAGAGATTGCAGGCTCCGCCAAAGGGGTATTTGACACCATTGACAACAACGCGGGCGATTTCACAACGCCGGTCGCAGCCGTCGCCCGCCCCCTTGCAAATGAACGGTTCATCAAAGGCGACCTCGCGGGCGGCCAGATCGGCCAGTTCGAAGTGACCCGGTGCCATCAGTCCGGCGGCAATCCGCTTCTTGACCTCAAGGGCCACGCCGAACGCACCCATCAGGCCGGGCTCAGGAGGCACGACGATCGGCTTACCGACCAGGGCGGCCATCGCCAATGGCACGGCATGGTTGTAGCAGACCCCCCCCTGCATGAAAATCTTCTCCCCGACCGGGCGGTTCCCCTTGACCCGGTTGGTGTAATTCATGCAGATCGAGTAAACCAGGCCAGCCACAATATCGGCGCGACCGACGCCCTCATGGATGGCGTTCTTGATGTCCGAACTGATGAACGCCGCGCACTGGTCACTGAAATTGGGTGGCCGCTCGCCTTCCACGGCGATCTTGCCGATATCCTCCGTGCGGATCCCGAGCGATTCGAGCGCGGATTCCTCGAGGAATGAACCGGTGCCAGCCGAGCAGGCCTCGTTCATGGCATAATCGGAGGGGACACCGTTAGTGATATAGGTATATTTGGCGTCCTGCCCGCCGATCTCAAAAATCGTATCGACACCAGGATCGAAATGCACGGCGGCTGTAGCGTGGGCGATGATCTCGTTGATGACCCCGTCCGTGAGGGCGTGCAGACCCGCAATCTGGCGACCGGAACCGCAAACGCCAAGCCCGGTGATAGCAAGGGAGGCCGGATCGGCCGATTTGGCAACGGCATCGGCAATGGCACGGTAGCAGGCGCGGGCAGCGCCGACCGGGTTGCCATTGGTACGCAGGTAGATGGAGGCGAGCATGGCGTTGTCGGCATGGCGCAGGAGCACGGCCTTGGTCGTGGTCGAACCGACATCGAGACCGAGGATGCAGGCGTCGCCGGACTTGGCCGCATCCTTGGTCATCGTCTTGAAGGCGACCTGGTCGAGATAGTTCCGGAGGGGGGGCAGGGTTTCCAGGCCGCAGGCGTCCGGATGGAAAATATCGTTGGCGGTCTCAAAGGTTGCGGTTGGCTGCTCAAGCGCCCGGAGTGCTGCACCGAGTGCCTCGAAGATGGGGGCTTCGGGCGGGACGGTCAGCGAGGGGATTGCCTCGCGCAGGTAGTCGATCATCATACGGTTCTGTGAAGCCCCGCCAACCACCATCACACCATCGGCTCCGACACCCTTGAGCAGTTCAACGATTTTTCCTGCCATCATGCGGCACAGCCCGGCGGTGACCCGTTGCTTCGGTACCCCTTTGTTCGTGGCGTGGGTGCAATCGGATTTACAGAAGACCGAGCAGCGACCGGACACGTTGTAGGGTGTCTCGACGCCTGCCCAGAGAGCGGCCTCGTCGAGCGAGACATCCATGCGGCGCAGTTGCTGGAGAAAGAACTCGCCCGTGCCGGAGGCACATTTGTTGCCGGTCAGCACGTTCGCGATCTGGCCACGGCCATCAAAAACATAGGCCATGAATGTCTCGCCGCCTGCCGAGACCACGGCGGAGGTGCGGCATTCGGGTTTGTCGATAAAGCGATAGGCCAGTTCGACGGCCTCGGGTTCGGGTATTGACGTAAAGCGCATCGCCTTGCGCAGGTTACGCCCGGTGGCGACGATATGCTTGAAGGAGGCCATATCCAGGTCCTCAAACATCCGGCGCAGGGTCGCCCGCGGATCACCGTCATGGGGAAACCTGGCCGAATGGGCGATGCGAGGCTTGCCGCCATCGGTTGAAGCGTCCAACACCACGGCGGAAATGGTCGATGCGCCAAGACAAAGCCCCAGGGCGCGCTGACGGCCCTCCGCTACGGAATGCCCCGCTGCTCCCTCTTCTTTTCGATAGGCTTCGGTTTGCATAGTTTATTTTAATCCTGACATATCACGAACGGCAGCTTTCGCCCGCCTGACAAACGTCAAGGCGCCATCCTTTTCGCCCACATTGATGACGCCATTGTCCTTGATGTCTCCCCGCAGGATGGCCTCGGCCAGGGGATCCTCAAGATATTTCGAGATCGCCCGGCGCAACGGACGAGCACCCATCTGCCGGCTGTAGCCGTGCTTCATGAGAAACGCCTTGGCGGTTTTCTGCAGATGCAAACGCCACCCGCGAGACTTCAGGCGTTCACGGACCTTCTCAACCTCCAGCTCCAGAATGGATTCAACATCGGTAACCGTCAGTTCGCGGAAGACGATGATATCGTCGATGCGATTGAGAAATTCCGGTTTGAATGCCCGCTTGGCGGCTTCCATGATGCGATTGCGGAGCTGATCGTAATTCGCATTCTCGGACATATCGCCAAACCCGAGGCCACCGGCCATCGAGCCATTGCCATGGCCCAGGTTGGAGGTGAGGATCACCACGGTATTGCGGAAGTCCACCTGCCGCCCCACGCTATCGGTCAACCGGCCTTCCTCCAGGATCTGCAACAGCATGTGCATGACATCCGGATGCGCCTTCTCGATTTCATCGAACAGCACCACGGAATAGGGCCGACGACGCACCCGCTCGGTTAACTGCCCGCCTTCATCATGACCGACATATCCGGGAGGGGCACCGACGAGGCGGGACACATTGAACTTCTCCATGTATTCGGACATGTCGATCTGGATCAGCGCCTCTTTGTCGCCAAATACAAATTCAGAAAGGGCCTTGGCCAGCATGGTCTTTCCGACACCGGTGGGCCCGAGAAAGACAAACGAGCCGATCGGGCGACGGGGATCCTTCAGATCCGCCCGAGACCGCCGCAAGGCTCGAGAGATGGCACTGACCGCCTCGCGCTGACCGATCACCCGTTTTTCGAGATCCTGTTCCATGTTCAACATGCGCACCAGATCCTTGCCCTCCATGCGCTGCAACGGAACCCCTGTCCATTTCGAGACCGTCTGCATCACCAGATCCTCGGTCACACGCATCGATTCGCTATCGCGCGCCGCCTTCCAATCCGCCACGGTTTTCGCCAGCTTATCGCGCTCGACACACTCCTTGTCGCGAAGCTCGGCAGCTTCCTCGAAACGCTGCTCCTTGATGGCCTTCTCCTTCGCGGCGCACAGGGCATCGATCGACTGTTCCTGCTCGCGCAGATCGGGACTGCGGGTGGAGGATAGGATCTGCACACGGGCACCGGCCTCGTCGATGATGTCGATCGCCTTGTCGGGCAGGTGCCGACCGGAAAGATAGCGGTCAGAAAGCCGCGCCGCCGCCTCCAACGCCTCGTCGTCGTAACGCACGCCATGATGCTCCTCATAGCGGGAGCGCAGGCCTTTCAGGATGGCGATGGTCTGCTCGACATTGGGGGCATCCACCCGCACGGTCTGGAACCGACGCTCCAGGGCGGCATCCTTTTCGATATACTTGCGGAATTCATCGAGCGTGGTCGCGCCGATACACTGCAGCTCCCCGCGCGATAGTGCCGGTTTAATGATATTCGAGGCATCCATGGTGCCTTCGGCGGAACCGGCCCCCACGATCGTATGCAGTTCATCAATGAAAAGGATGATATTACCGGCGCGCCGGATCTCATCCATGACCGTCTTGATACGCTCCTCAAACTGCCCGCGGTACTTCGTCCCGGCAATCATCAGCGCCATATCGAGCGTTACCACCTTGCGGTCGCGCATACTCTCAGGGACATTGCCCGAGGCCAGGATCTGTGCCAACCCCTCGACCACGGCCGTCTTGCCAACCCCCGCTTCACCCAACAGCACGGGGTTGTTCTTGTTGCGGCGACATAGGATCTGGATAACCCGTTCGAGTTCCATGTCCCGACCGATGACCGGGTCAAGCTTGCCTTCCCGCGCCAGTGCCGTCAGGTCGCGACCAAACGCATTCAACGCGGGCGTCTTGACCTCTTTCGCCTTGCGCTCGCTCGCCTCGGCCTCGTCTTCCTCCGTCGGCTCGAAATTGGGATCCAGCTCGCGCATGATCTCACGACGGGCGGCCTCGATATTGACATTCAGATTGCGCAGCACCTGGGCCGCCACCCCCTCGCCCTCGCGCAGCAAGCCGAGCAGGATGTGCTCGGTGCCGACGTAGGTATGGTTCAACGCCTGGGCCTCCGTCATGGCAAGCTGGAGAACCTTCTTCGAGCGCGGAGTGAAGGGTACATTGCCTTCCAGCTTGGTCTGCGGCCCCTGCCCCACGGAACTTTCCACCTCCAGACGCACCGCCTCCAGCGACACGCCCAGCCGCTCAAGCACGGTCACGGCAACGCCCTCCCCCAGCGCGATCACGCCCAGCAACAGGTGCTCGGTGCCGATATAGGGGTGGTTGAACCGATCCGACTCCTTGCGTGCCAGATTGATAACCTGCTGGGCACGCGGTGTGAAATTATTGAAATTGCTCATACGTTTCCTGTCCGTTTTACTTGTGTTAATGCGCCCCGCAGATACCCGGCCCGGAAAACATCCCGCTCCGCTGCCAGGAGGCTCCGCCGGGCTTCCTGCTGCAAATGCCCCGGCTGTACGTTCTGCATCACCGCCATCAGGCATTCCGCATCCGTGCCCGATACCATATCGAAATCCAGCCCAAGCCGCAAGCCGGAGATTATATCCATCGCCTCGCCTGCGCTCAACATGCAGGCATATTGCAAGATCCCGAACACCCGGCCCACATGGTCGGCAAGGCGGGGCACCGGCAAGGCATACAGGCGGCGACGGGCATTCCGCTCGATGTCAATCAACGACCGGACCATGTCATCGAGCCGCTCAATCGTCTGCTGTTCACTACGCCCGAGCGTGGTCTGGTTGGACACCTGGTAAAGCGCGCCGAAGGCATCTGACCCTTCCCCGAAAGCACCGCGCACGGCGAATCCGGT
>DIZZ01000244.1 GCA_002428045.1 Verrucomicrobia bacterium UBA6015 | reverse complement strand
GCTTATCTAAGCGCCATTCCAGTCTACCCGTCGATATTTTCCTGCGTTCCCTGGCGGATGATCAGGGAGAACGCGCGGTTGCCGTGATTCTCTCGGGGACGGGCAGTGACGGAACACGCGGTGTGCGTGCGGTCAAGGAGAGCGGCGGATTGGTTATGATCCAGGATGAGGACAGCGCCAAATTTGACGGGATGCCGCGTGCCGCCGCGTCGACTGGTTTGGCCGATTTTATCCTGCCACCGCAAGAGATGCCGTCGCAACTGCTGGCTTGTCTGCGCCACCCGTATGCGGCACGCCAGGCGCGCCAACGAGAAGCGCTAGCGGAAGAGACAGGGATGACACGACTTTTCTCGCTTTTGCGTGCCAAGACCAAGGTCGACTTCACTTACTATAAGCCCAGTACCATCACACGCCGCGTAGAGCGGCGTATCGCCGTCACGCAATCCAATGACCTCGACGCCTATGTCCGCTATGCCGGGCAGACACCCGCCGAGATCTCCGCCCTTTATCGCGAACTTCTCATCGGCGTTACCAATTTCTTCCGTGACCCGAGTGTTTGGGCACTATTGCGCGAACAGGTCTTACCCAAACTCTTTACAGAAAGCAAAAAAAGCGAGATGCGCTTCTGGGTGGCGGGGTGTTCAACCGGAGAAGAAGCCTATACGCTGGCGATTATCTGCCGCGAGGTGCTTGAGGCCACTGGGCTGGCGCGCGACATCAAGATATTTGCGACCGACGTCGACCGGGATGCCCTGGCCAAAGCTGGCATCGGCTTATATCCTGAGAGCATTACCGCCGACTTAACGCCGGCACTGTTGACAAAATATTTTCATCGCCGCGACGGTGATTATCAGGTGACCCGAAGTTTGCGGGAGATGGTGGTTTTCGCGCAGCACAATCTTGTCAAAGATCCGCCGTTCCCGCGGATCGACATGGTCAGTTGTCGCAATCTGCTGATTTATCTGCAGGGCAACCTTCAGCACCGTGCGCTCGAAATGTTCGCATTCTCCTTGCGCGCTGGAGGGATCCTGCTGCAAGGCACCAGCGAGACGGTTGGCGATATGGATAGCCACTTTGAGGCGATTGATCGCAAGGCCTGTATTTTCCGATCGCTTGGCAAGACCCATGTCCGCTCTGCTGCCGATGGTTTACAGGAGGAACCGCACGAGGCACGCACAAGACCTATGGCTGTTGCCAGTTTCGGCGGAGCAAGCCGCTCACCTGCTGCGCGCGGGCACGATCGCATGGTCGAGCGCCTCCTCGATGTGCTGTCCGAGTCGTATGTCCCGCTGGCGGTCATCGTCGATGAGAACCTCGAAATGCGTCATACGCTTGGCGATCCAGGCGGCGTTTTCAGGGTTCCGGCTGGACGCGTCGTTTACGACATCTCGAAGATGGTTGAGCGGGAGTTGGCGATACCGCTTGCAACGGGAATTCAGAAAGTGCTGCGCTCGGGCGAGGAATTAACCTACTCGAATGTCAGGTTATCCGATGGCGAAACGACACGCAAGATGCGCCTACGCATGCGTCCCCTGCCCGGAAGAAAAAGTGATGAGGCTCTGGTGGTCGTGTTCTTTGAGAACATCGAGAAAAAGTGCATCGATAAAGGCGACGTACCGGATGAATACGATCTGGATGCCGAGACGGTACAGCGCCTGCAAGACTTGGAACAGGACCTCCAGTTTACACGCGAAAACCTTCAGGCGACCATAGAGGAACTCGAAACCTCGAATGAAGAACTGCAAGCCACCAACGAGGAGTTGCTCTCAAGCAACGAAGAGCTGCAAAGCACCAACGAGGAGCTGCAAAGCACTAACGAGGAACTCTATACCGTCAACTCGGAATACCAGAACAAGATCATCGAGCTGACGGAAGCACGCAATGATGTCGAGAACCTGCTCTCAAGCTCGCGTATTGGAACGTTGATCCTCGACGAGGACCTGCAGATCCGCCGCTATTCAGCGCAGATGGCCGAGGTGTTCCATCTGGTTGAAAGCGATATCGGTCGCCCGCTGCAGCACTTGTCGCACAGTCTGCAAGGCCTGGATCCGGTGGGGATGGCTCGAGAGGCCCAGCAGCTGGATCGGACGATCGAGCAAGAGGTCCAGGATGAAGGCGGAAACTTCTATCTGGTGCGAGCCATGCCTTATCGTGTCGGCAATCAGGTGGTTGCTGGCGTGGTCATTACGCTGGTTGAAATCACCAAGCACAAGCAGGCCGAAGAGGCACTGCGCGAAAGTGAACTGCGTTTTCGTACGCTTGCCGATAATGGGTGTGCGCTGATTTGGACGTCGGGCCTGGATATGAAGTGCGACTATTTCAACAAGCCCTGGCTTGAATTCACTGGGCGCCGTATTGAACAGGAACTGGGTGACGGATGGACTGAAGGCGTACATCCCGACGATTTTGAGCGCTGTGTACAAACGTATGTTGCGGCCTTCGGTCGACACGAACGCTTCAGCATGGACTACCGGCTTCGGCATCATGATGGATCCTACCACTGGATACAGGACGACGGTGCCCCTCGCTTTGACCACGATGGGTTTTTTATCGGATATATCGGCCACTGCTTCGATATCAACGCGCGCATCGACGCCGAGATGAAACTCGAACGCTTGCAGGCCCAGTTGCAGGAGATTCAGTCATGAGTGCGGAAAAGTCAAACCTGACCGAAAATCTACGGATGCGGGCGGAGGAATTGCTTGACCAGGCTCCCGCAACCTTTACCCCGAACACGATCAAGGATATCAACAAACTGCACCACGAACTTGCGGTACATCAGGCGGAGCTCGAGCTACAGAACGAGGAGCTGCGCCGTACGCAACTGTCACTCCAAGAGGTGTGCGACCGTTATGCCGACCTTTTTGAAAATGCCCCGGTAGGATATGTCATCCTGGACGATTCGGGGATCATCCGGCGCGCCAACTTGACCTGGAATACCATGCTGGGGCGGCCGGATGACGATTTTCGTGGCACGCCCTTTGCCGATACCTTGCAGGCAGACGATGCCCGTATATTCCTTTCGCGCTTCCGCTCCTTCTTTCACAACCCCGCCGAAAAGCAAATGGAGCTTCGGATCAAGCGTGAACATCTCGACTCTTTACATGTGCGTATCACGGCGAAAAGGGGCCACAACGAGCTTGCCAAAAAAGACACGAATGAACTGATGGTCATTGTGGACGACATCACCGAAGCGAAGCACAGCGAGAGTTTGTTATTGGCAAGCGAGGCACTACTATCGCGTGCTCAGAGGATTGCCCACATCGGAAGCTGGCAACTCGAGTTGAAGACAAACCATTTAACCTGGTCGGATGAAGTATACCGCATTTTTGGCTACGAACCGCAGGCATTCGCCCCTACCTATGCCGCTTTTCTTGATTTTGTACACCCGGACGATCGGGCTGCCGTAGGTGCGGCATATTCCTATTCACTGCGGGAAGGAAGCGGCGGTTACGAGATGGAGCATAGAATCGTACGGCGGAACACAGGCCAACTCCGGTATGTTCAGGAGCGTTGTGTTCACGAACGCGACGCTGCGGGTGCCATTATCCAGTCTACCGGCATGGTGCAGGACATCACCGAGCGAAAGCAGGTAGAGGAATCCCTTAAGCTTGCCAAAGAGCAGGCCGAGTCGGCCAACCAAGCTAAATCACAGTTTCTTGCTAACATGTCGCATGAATTGCGTACCCCCATGAACGGTGTTCTTGGTTGTGCTGATTTATTAAGCTTTACCGATCTCGACACGTCTCAGCAACGATATGTCAGCATGATTGCTGCCAGTGGGAAAAGTCTTCTTTCGGTCATCCAGGAAATTCTTGATTTTTCAAAGATCGAAGCGGGCATGGTTGATCTTGATATTATCGAGACCGATGTGCATGAGATGATACGCGAAACGGCCGACCTAATCAAATGCCTTGCAGACAAGAAAGGGATCTCGCTGAATGTCGATATAGAGCCGGCCATCCCCCGTTTCGCCTTGCTTGATCCGATGCGGTTGCGCCAAATTCTATTCAATCTTTTAAGTAATGCAGTAAAGTTTACCGAAAAGGGTGAAATTGAAATCAAAGCCGCGCTAGCCAAAAAGGACGGTATTCAAGGGCGGTTGAAATTTTCCGTGCGTGATACTGGCCGTGGAATTACAGAGGAGCAAGGGGCTCGACTGTTTAAGGCATTTTCCCAAGGCGACAATTCCAATACGCGCAAATTTGGCGGAACAGGTCTCGGGCTTGTTATTTCTGATCGTTTGGCACAGCTAATGGGTGGAAAGATAGCGTTTATTTCTACCCCTGGGGAAGGGTCCGAGTTTTTCTTTACCATCGATGCAGACTTCACAAAGAAAACGAATGATCCTGTCGATGGATCGGACCCTGAGATGTTCACAGATACGAAAAATCTTCAAGCATCTAGAATCCTGATCGCGGATGATAATTCAATTGGTATGATGGTCGCGTGTGAATTGCTCCGCATGCTCATTCCGTCGGCTGAAATTATTCAGGCAGAAAATGGCAGCGAGGCGTTTGAAAAAATCGTGACTCATAAACCGGATATCGTTTTCATGGATGTACAAATGCCCGATATGGACGGCAATCTGGCGACGATGCAATTACGCGAGTACGAGGAAAAGGAGGGCTTGACTCGTACAACGGTGATCGGGCTTACTGCAAGTGCGCTTCAGCATGAAAAAAACTTGAGCCTCGCAAGCGGTATGGATGGCTATGTAACAAAACCTATCGGTGTCGACAATCTAAAGGCCGTTTTACGCAAACACCTCAAGTCCAAGTCGTAATCCAGACAGACGCCCTTTAACGCCCCGCTTCATCTCCGCCGTCAACATAATTCTATCAATAAGGACACTCACCATGAAACGATGCTTAATGACAGTCACTGGCGTTGGCGCGGCACTTTGCGGGCAACTTGCGGTTGCCGGTTTGGTCGATGGCAACAACGAATTCGCGGTGAAGATGTATCGCGAGCTGGGAGCGGCAGAAGGGAATCTGTTTTTCTCTCCCTTTGGCATATCTGCGGCACTCGGCATGACCTACGCTGGCGCACGGGGCGAAACGGCAACGGAAATGGAAGCGGCACTGTGTTTTCCCTGCGGCCCGAAGGAACTGGGTCAGGCGTTCGGAAAACTGCAGGCCGGGCTTGACGAGATCCAGAAACGCGGCGATGTCAGCTTGTCGATCGCCAACGGCATCTGGGCCGAGCAAACCTACGGGTTTCTGCCGGATTTCATGAAGGGTATCGAGGCAGACTACAAAGCCCGGATTGCGCTGGCGGATTTTGTCAACAACGCCGCCGGAGAAAGCCAGCGGATCAATGCCTGGGTTGAAGAGAAGACCCACGAGAAAATCAAAACTCTGGTTCCCGAAGGCGTCCTGGATGCACTGACCCGGATGGTCCTTGTAAATGCTATCTATTTCAAGGGCGACTGGGCGAGCCAGTTCAAGGAAAAGGCGACCCGCGAGCGGGATTTCCATGTCGGTTCCGGGAAGACCGTGAAGGTGCAAATGATGCAGCAGTCGGGTGGCTTCCGCCTGACCCAGGATGCGGATACGGAGGCGCTCGAACTGCCGTACAAGGGCAATCAGTTGTCGATGCTGGTGCTTCTGCCCAAGGCAAAAGACGGCATCGCGGCGCTTGAGGGGAAGTTGAGTGTGGCGAAGATCGACGCCCTCGTCGGGACGCTGCGCAAAACCGAGGTGGATGTCGCCCTCCCGAAGTTCAGGCTGGAAACCAGCTACGGCCTCGTCTCGCCGTTCCAGGCGCTGGGCATGAAGACCGCTTTTGGCAACAACGCCGATTTCTCGGGCATGGACGGCAGTCGGGAACTCTACATCTCCGCGATACTGCACAAGGCGTTTGTCGACGTGGATGAGAAAGGAACCGAGGCGGCAGCCGCCACGGCTGTGGTCATGCGGACTGAATCGGTGGTGCTTAAACAGCAATTCATTGCCGACCACCCGTTCATCTTCCTGATCCGCGACAACGCGACCGGCAGCATCCTGTTCATGGGGCGGGTTGCCGATCCCCGCAGTGCCAGGACCAAATAGGCTGGCCCGTTTTCCTGTTGGTGCCGCTTTTACCTTGCTGCATTCGTACGTTTGTGCAATAAAGCAGGGCAATGATCACATCCTCTATCATGGCATACTCGCAAGACGCGACGTCCCGTCTCAACCGATTACCTTTGGATTTAACCCATGACCCTGTCTCTCAATAAACCCAAGCTCGACAATCTTGCCTCCGACATCTGGAAATCCGCCGAGCGGTTGCGCGGCAAGTTCAAGTCCTACGAATACCAGAGCGTCATCCTGCCCATCATCGTCATTCGCCGTTTGGAGTGTGTGCTGATTGACTGGCGGACGAAGAAATCCGCCGAGGTGCTGAAGAACCGGCCCAGGCTCACGGAACAGGATCTCGCCAAGCTGGTCAAGGAACTGGAGTTGAATCCCAAGCAGTGCCCGTTCTCGAACACCACAGACTGGACGCTCCGCTCGGTCTATGCGGAGGACCATGCGCTGCTGGAGGAGAACTTCCGCGCCTATATCAACGGTTTCTCGAAGAATGTTGACGACATCATCGAGCACTTCAATTACCGCGCGACTATCGGCCTGATGGTGAAGAACAACCGGCTGGCCCCGATCTTGAACCAATACAAGGAACTTGCGCTTGGCCCTGACCAGCTTTCCGGGCTGGAGATGGGCTATATCTACGAGGAATTGCTCCGGCGCTTCTCTGAACAAAGTGGTGACGAGGCTGGGGAACACTTCACGCCGCGCGAGGTCGTCCGCCTGATGGTCGAGTTGCTGGATATACCCATTCCGGAGAAGCATATCTCCATTTACGATCCCGCCAGCGGCACGGGTGGAATGTTGTCCGTGGCCAAGGAGCACCTGCTGGAACGTGCCGACACGCCGGAGGAAAAGGCGCGGGTGGAGAAATACGTCACCGTTCACGGGCAGGAGCTTTCCCCCACGAACTACGCCGTCTGTCAGGCTGACCTTCTCATCAAGAACGACCGGCAGGCCACGGTCCACCTCGGCAACTCGCTAATTCCCCACGACCCCCACAGCAAGGAACCGGGCGACCAATGGCCCGAGACCAAGTGGCGCTTCAACCGGATGCTGAGCAATCCGCCCTTTGGCGTCACCTGGGGCGGCAAGGACGGCTATGAGAAGGAAGCCCGCAAGCTGGAAAAAACCCGCTACAAGGCGGGAATGCCGCGCGTGAATGACGGCGCGCTGCTCTTCCTGCAAACCATGCTCGCCAAGATGGCTCCGCCTGCGGAAGGCGGCAGCCGCATCGCCATCATCTTCAATGGCTCGCCCCTCTCGAATGGCGACTGCGGCTCCGGCGAGAGCGAGATCCGCCGCTGGATTCTGGAGAACGACTGGCTCGACGCCATCGTGATGCTGCCCGACCAGCTTTTCTACAACACCGGCATCTTCACCTACATCTGGCTGCTGCGCAACGACAAGCCAAAAAGCCATGCGGGCCGTGTGATGCTGATTGACGCCCGCCAGCAGTTCGAGAAGGAACCGAAATCCTTTGGCAACAAACGCCACCGCATCACCGACGCCCACCGTGCCTGGATCGAGGCGCGTTACACCAAAGGCTGGGCGAAGGGCTACACCGACGAGCTGGTCAAGATCTTCCCGCGCGAGGACTTCGCCTACCACAAGGTCAACGTCGTCTTCTGGCAGACGGATGAACACGACCAGCCCGCCATTGTTACCGAGCCTTACGAGAAGGCGTTCACCGCCGCCAATGTCAAAAAGGAGCAGCAGTTCTACGCCTCGGACCTCGGTTTTTGCATTCAGTATTGTTCGGCTGATGGCATCAAGCGTTCGGATGCGTTTACACTCCGTCCCACGGATCATTTTCCCTCATTGCTGGAAGAATCCATGACCTGCGCTTACGAAGGTGAGCTGAATGATGCCTTTGATAGCACGCATGAAACCCCGGCGCGAAGAGTAGCACGAAAAGCTTACTTCGACGGTATTGCCATCCTCTCGTCCGCTTGGACCCACCGGCACTACGTGCAGGACGACGAATACATTCCGCACGGTGAGGATATCGCTGCTTTCCTGGAACGCGAGATCGCCAAGCCGATCATCCGCTGGGAGGACAGCCCCCAACTCGGCTACGAGATCCTGCCGAACAAGTATTTCTACCGCTACCAGCTGCCGACGCCCGCCAAGGAACTGCTGGAGGAATTCTGGAGACTGGAGAAGGAAGCGGAGACGATGCTGAAAGGGCTTGCCAAATGAAAACAACCACCGACACCACGCTTGCCATCACGGCTGACTACCGGCAGTTCATCGAGGAACTGAAGTTGAGGGTAGTTTCCGCCCGCATCTCGGCGGCCAGGAGAGTCAACCATGAACTCATCCAGCTTTATTGGGACATCGGGCGCGGTATTGTGGAGAAGCAGAAATTGCACGGTTGGGGAGATTCCGTGGTGGAGATAGCGGCCGCAGATTTACGGCGGGCGTTTCCTCGGATGACAGGGTTTTCGCCGCGTAATGTGTGGGATATGCGGCGTCTTTACGAAGCCTATTCGGCTCCTGAATTTCTCGCGCAATCTGCGCGAGAAATCAGCAAACGCATGACAATCCCATTTCTGCGACAGCCTGTCGCAGAATTAGAAGCAGGTGGAGGTTTGTCACAGCCTACAGCCAAATTGGCACACGACGATAGCTCGAGCCAATTTCTGCGACAGCTTGTTGCAGAAATTCCTTGGGGGCAAAACCTCCTCATACTGAACAAGCTCACCGACCCCGCCGCCCGCCTCTGGTACTTGCGTGCCACCGCGCAATTCGGCTGGTCGCGCAACGTCCTGCTCAACCAGATCAAGGCCGGGGCCTATGAGCGCGCCGTCATAGAAAAGAAGACACATAACTTCGATCTTGCCCTTCCGGAGCATCTCGCGGAACAGGCCGACGAGATGCTCAAGAGCACCTACAATCTGGAATTTCTGGGCATCTGGAAGGCCGTCAAGGAGCGGGAACTCGAAGACCGCCTCATCTCCCGCCTGCAGGCCTTCCTGCTCGAACTCGGCTACGGCTTCTGTTTTGTCGGGCGGCAGCACCGTCTCTCGACGGGAAAGAAGGAGTATTTCATCGACCTGCTCTTCTACCATCGGTTCCTCAAGGCGCTCGTCGCGTTCGATCTCAAGGTTGGCTCCTTCGAGCCGGAACATGCGGGCAAGATGGATTTCTACCTCAACCTGCTCAACGACAAGGAGCGCGGCCCCGACGACCAGCCCTCCATCGGCATCATCCTCTGCGCGGAAAAGGACGACGTGGACGTCGAATACGCCCTCCGTACCAAGACCAACCCCATCGGTGTCGCCGCCTACGAGCTGCAACCCAGACTCCCCGGCTCACTGAAAGGCAAACTGCCGACCGCCAAACAACTCGCGGATATTGTGCGCGGTGAAATGGGGGGAGGGGAATGAACACTGGCGCATTAGACGACCTCTGGCTTGACCAAATGCCGAGAGATTGGAAAAGCAGCCGTATTCGGAATGTGGCTACTTTGTCGCCGAACTATTCGCAGACGCCGCCCGCATCCGACGAGCTCTGTACGGTTGTGCCGATGGAGGCGATCTCGGTCGATGGGTTGATCGAGGCAACCGAACAACAGCCACGGGAAGAGATTTCGACTGGTCTCCCGCTTTTTGAAAAAGGCGACGTTCTCTTTGCGAAGATAACCCCGTGCATGGAAAACGGGAAAGGGGCTTTTGTGCGGCAGTTGCCAACCCGCTACGCCTTTGGGAGCACTGAATTTCATGTGCTTCGGGCTGGAAACAAAGTCGATGGCCAATTTCTCTACTACGCTACGTTCAATCCCGTTTACCGAGCTTACGCAGCCGAGAATATGGTCGGAGCTGCTGGGCAAAAGCGTGTTTCCTCTCGATTCTTGAAAGATACGCGACTATTCCTCCCTCCGCTGCCGGAGCAACAGCGCATCGCGGCTTATCTGGATGCGAGTTGCGCGTCAATCGACGCAGCGGTGGCCGCCAAATGCCAGCAGCTGGAAACCCTCGATGCTCTTCGTAAGTCTATCATCCAACGCGCAGTCACTCGGGGTATCTCTGAGGGCGTCAAGCTGGAGTCCACAGGAAACGCCTGGATGGCGCAGATTCCGCGCGGATGGAAAGTCGTTTGCCTTAAACGAATTGCCGAGATTCAAGGCGGATTGACGCTTGGCAAGCAATATGAAGGGCCGCTGATCGAGCGGCCCTATCTGCGGGTCGGTAACGTGCAGGATGGGCACCTAGACTTGGCAGATGTTTCCTTGATTGAGCTCCCGGCAAGCGTGGCAAAAGGTGTTGAGCTTCGTCCAGGCGATGTGTTGATGACCGAAGGTGGCGACCTCGACAAGCTTGGTCGCGGGTATTTATGGAAGGGCGAGATTCCGGGATGCCTACACCAGAATCACATTTTCGCCGTGCGCTGTTTCCTGCACAAACTGAAACCAATGTTCCTTGCGTATCTAACGGCCTCCAAGTATGGACGGGATTACTTCGAGGCTACGGGTAAGAAAACAACCAATCTGGCCTGCACCAACGCGACCAAAGTCGGCGAGTTCCCAATTCCATTGCCCCGATTGACTGAACAGGAGGCGATCTGTGCCTACCTCGAAGGAAAGTTGAGTGAAGTGAAAGGCATCGTCAGCAGCATCGAATACCAAATCGCCACCCTTACCGCCTACCGCAAGTCGCTGATTCATGAATGCGTGACCGGCCAGCGGCGGGTCACCGAAGCAGACATCAACCGGGTCAAAACACATGGCTAAAAAGAGAAAACCACCTGAGCTGACCTTCCAGCAGCACATCGCGGATTATCTTATCCGCGAGCACGGGTATGCTGTGCTGGAGCAGTCCGATATCACCGATACGGAGCATTTTATCGCCGAAGACCAGCTCTGGGCCTTTCTCATGGCCAGTCAGGCCGACACGCTGAAAAAGCTGGTGGACGATTACGGAACAGACGCGCGGGAGGAAGTCTTCAAGGCCCTGCACAAGGAATTGGTGCATACCCCCCTGTGGATGCTTTTCCGGCAGGGGCTGAAGGTGCGCGGGCTGGAGTTCCGGCTGTTCTATCCCAAGCCGCGCTCCGCCGCGAGTGCCGGCACCGCCAAATACGCCGAGAACCGCATCACCTTCCGCCCGCACTTCTACTTTGGCGACGCCCATCAGGAGATTGATTTTGTGTTCTTCCTCAACGGCCTGCCCATCGTGGCGCTGGAACTTAAGCACGAGGCCAACCAGAATGTCCATGATGCGGTGTCGCAGTTTACCAAGCGCGACCACGCGCACGCGATCTTCCAGCATCCCTTCCTCTACCTCGCCGCCGACACCAGCGACGCGATGGCGGCCACCGACCCGCGCAAGGCAGAGAACTTCCGCTGGCACAACATGGGACTGACCAACACGCCGACGAATGCCCAGGAATATCCCGTGGAATTCCTTTACCGCGAGGTGCTATCCAATGATCAGCTACTGGAGGCGCTGTCATTCTTCCTCATCCGTGTGCCCGTACGGGATGCGGTGGATGATAAACCGGCGCGTCCAGCCTCTACCATTTTTCCGCGTTACCACCAAAGCCGCTTGGTGCGGCGGGTGGCGGAGAATATTACGGCCCACTTTGTCGCGGTAGGCGATATCGGCAAGAAATATCTGGCCGACCATTCCGCCGGCAGCGGCAAGACGCTTTCCATCTGCTGGCTGGCCGACCGGCTGCACAGCCTCTTCAAGCCTGGCACGAATGAGAAGCTTGTCGATATCATCTTCATCCTCACCGACCGCAAATCGCTCGACACTAACATCCGCGAGGACATCGATAAATTCACCCATCTCAAGGACGTGGTGGGCATCGCCAGGAAAGCCGACGACCTGCCGCGGTTTCTCGCAGAGCGCAAATCCATCATCGTCACCACGCAGCAAAAGTTTGCCTGGGTGCTGGAAGAGATTCAGCAGAAGCCGGAATTGAAGGCACTGCGGGTGGCGTTCCTGATTGATGAAGCCCACCGCTCGCAGGAAGGCCAGATGGGCGCTGCCATCCGCCTGCCATTCCGCAAGGAAGGCGAACCGGACGAGGACGCACCCGACGAGGATCTCGAAGAGCATATCGCCAAGGTCATCCGCGAGCATGACCTGAATCAGTTGTTCGTCGCCTTCACCGCGACACCGGCACCGGCCACCGTGTCGATGTTTGGCCAGCCCTTCGATACCTACACCGAGGCGGAGGCCATCGCCGAAGGCTACATCGTGGACGTGGCGGCGAGCATCATCTCCTACAAGACGCTCTACCACCTGCATTGCCCCATCGTCCCCAAGCCGGACGATGAGAAACTCTACCCCAAGGGCGTCGTCTC
>DIZZ01000124.1:7067-7819 GCA_002428045.1 Verrucomicrobia bacterium UBA6015 | reverse complement strand
CAGACCTACCGGATGGCCTACTGCACCTTCGAGAACGGTGGTATGTCCGTGCCTCCCGGGACCTCTGCCGAGGCGCGCATCACGGTCGCCACCGTACCGTTCTGGTTCTGGATCTTCGGGGTACGTTAAGGATCTATGAATGTGCAGCGCAACGCAACGTTATGGCGATTCATCCGTCCCTTCCGTCGGCATCTGGTCGGGCTGCTGCTACTTACGGGCCTGATCTCAGCACTGGGGATGTTGCCACCATTGCTGACCCGTGCCATCATCGACCGGGTGCTGACCCGTGGCGAGGCTACTCTTTTGCTTCCGCTTGGAATCGCCCTACTGCTTGTACCCATCGGGGATGCATCCGTCAATTTCCTCCAGAACATCTGGATTGCGTATGTGGGCCAGAAATTCGTGCTGAGGGTCCGCTCCGCCGTCTATGACCATCTACTCAGGCTCTCCCTGCGCTATTTCCATGGCAATAGCACCGGGAAGCTGGTCAGCCGCCTAATGGAGGACAGCGCTGCTGTCCAGCAGATGGTCACCGCCTCGTCAGTGCAGATCCTCTCCGACCTGATCACTGCCATGGTTTCGGTTGTCATCACCTTCATGATCAACTGGCGCCTCGCCATCCTGCTGCTGATTATCGTGGCCACCTTCGCGATCAATTACCGGCTCAATGTCGTCCGCATCCGTCTGACCAATCGTCGGTTCCGGCAGTCGCAGGATCGGATGGCGGGGAGCCTGAACAACCGGCTCGCCGG
>DIZZ01000124.1:0-7009 GCA_002428045.1 Verrucomicrobia bacterium UBA6015 | reverse complement strand
GCGGCCTTGTTCGAGGAATCCGTATCGGCCAACAGTACGTTCAATATGAACACCAACCTCCTTCAGGGATTGAGCCATGCATTGATCTTCTTTGCCGGTTGCGGGCTGGTCATCCGGGGCGACGCCACCTACGGTGATGTGGTGGCCTTTACCGCCTATGCCATGCAGCTCCTGTGGCCTGCCGTCCGCTTTTCCATGATCGCCCAGCAGTTCCAGAATGTCGGCGTGTCCGCTGATCGCCTTTTTGAAATACTGAATGAAGTGCCAGAGATCACAAGTCCGGCAAGGGTGTTTCGTGTCAAGCGAGTTAAGGGGAGTGTTGATTTTCAGCATGTCCACTTCCGCTACAAGTCCGACATCCCCCTGTTGAGAAACCTGAACCTTAAAATCCCGGCAGGACACCGGGTTGCCTTGGTTGGACCCACCGGCTGTGGCAAGACCACCGTGCTTTCGCTGCTGCTACGTTTTTATGATGTGAAACAGGGCAGCATCCGGATCGACGGCCGCGATGTGCGCGAGTTCGATCTTCAATCCCTGCGTCGTCAGTTCGGGATTGTCCTGCAAGAGTCTCTTCTGTTCAATGTCAGCGTTGCCGAGAATATCCGATATGCAAAACCCGGCGCAACGATTGGTGAGATTGAGGAGGCGGCTCGACGAGCTGAAATACACGATGAAATCATGGCCATGCCTGAAGGCTACAGTACGCTACTTGGATCCCGCGGAGTCGAGTTATCCACGGGGCAGAAGCAGAGGATCAGCATTGCCCGGGCCATCCTTGCCGATCCTCCCATGCTGATCATGGATGAGGCGACAAGTTCACTCGACAGTGATTCCGAGCGCAAGATCCAAACCGCCCTAGCTCGGTTCCTGCATGGGCGTACAGCCTTTGTAGTGGCACACCGGCTCAGCACGATCCGTGATTCCAACACCATTATCCTGCTGGATGCCGGTCGGATCATTGAGATGGGAACTCACGATGAATTGATGAGCATCGAGAACGGGCGCTACCGGCAATTGGTTGATCGGCACACCGGGCACGGCGTTCTGTCCGAGGAGGTCTCCTAAATGGCCAAGAGCCACCATAACATTGCTTATCGCCCGCCCCTTGAGCAGGATCGTTGGCACGGCAACCCCAAAGCGGTAATGCGGTTCCTCGGGCGCTATCTTCGTCCCCACCGGTACGCCACGCTTGGCTGCATTCTCCTTCTCAGCCTCTTTCATAGTTCTGGTTATCTTCTCGCGTATTACTCAAAAGTGGTGGTCGATCAGATCCTTGTGGTCGAGACAGCCTCGCGCCACCCGACCTCCGGTACGGGGCATCGTAGCACCGTAGGTTCCGCCGAACGACCGATGGCACCCACGGCCTCGCCGCGCCACGGGCTTGTCCACGAGCGGGCTCGGGTATATTTCGCCTCGCCGCGGCCGGCCGGGGCGGGAGCGACCCTGTTTGGAATGTTCGTTCTTTTTGTCATGACCCTTTGCCTTCTTAACGTGGCGGACCGTGTAGCCGTCAGCCTGAGGATCAACGTTGCCCGCGAAATCACCCGTCACCTGCGCGATGATCTGCATCGCAAGGTCCTGTCGCTTTCCAAGGCCTATCACGAGCGGCATCCCCCGGGGCGGCTGCTCGCCCGGATCCTCTCCGATGTTGATACCATGCGAGGGCAGCTCACGCAATCGATTGTCCAGGCCGGTCACCAGTTGATCATGATTGCCATCGGCATAATCCTGCTGTTGTCGATTGACTGGCGCATGGCTGCGATTTTCATTGTGGTTCTGATTCCCTATGTCTGTCTTGTTCGCTTTTTTCAGCGGCGCATGATCCCCGTGTATCGGGAAACTCGCCACACGAACTCCTGCATGTACGGGTACCTCGCACAGAAACTTGATGCCGTGCGGGCGATCTTTGCCTATGGCCGCGAGGCGCATGAGCGGTTGGTGTTCCGGCGCTTGTCCAACAGTATGTTCCGCGATGTGCTGACCCACGAGCGCTACAGTGCGGCACTCAACATGTGGGGTGGCATCATCACCTCTTCAGCCACGCTGGGGCTGTTCCTGGCCGGATCCAACATGGTTCTGGAAAACCGTCTCACCCTTGGTGAGATGCTCTTTGCCTACGCCGTGACATCCACCCTGTTCGCGCCCGTGGTCGGTCTGACCCAGATTTCGGCATCGATCTCATCCCTCTTCGTGCTGGCCCAGCGGCTGATGCAGATCCTGGAAGAGCCGATCGAGGTCAAGGAGGATCCCGGTGCCGTGCCATTTCCATCCCCGCTAAAACAAGGACTCTCCCTGCGTAATGTACGCTTCGCCTACAGCGGGAGCAATGACTCTGCTGCCCTGCGAGGGGTATCGTTGCACATCCCCGTCGGCAAGTGGCTGTGCATCATGGGACCCAGCGGCAGTGGGAAAAGCACGTTGCTGCACTTGCTCGCCCGGCTTTACGACGCCCAGGCGGGGGCGATCTCGGTCGACGGGTTGCCGCTGGCCAAACTCAGCTTCAATGCCCTGCGCCGGCACATGTCTCTGGTTCCGCAGGAAGCCCAGATTTTCACCGGCTCGGTGCGCGACAACATCACCTATGGCGATCCAGAGGCTACGCCCGAGGAGATTATGGAGGCCGCGCGATCGGCGGAATGCCACGACTTTATCATGCAGCTCCCGATCCAGTACGAATCACTGGTTGGTGAACGCGGCACCACGCTTTCCGGTGGACAGCGCCAGCGAATATCGATCGCTCGGGCGCTGCTGACCCGTCCGGAGGTGTTGCTTCTCGATGATGTGACATCCGCTCTTGATGCAGAAACCGAGCGGCGCATCCAGGAGACCCTGGCGGTACTGATGCAGGGTAAGACGGCGGTGATTGTTTCCCAGCGAGTCTCCATGGCCATGCGTTGCCACACGATTTGTGTCCTCTCGGGTGGCATTATCACCGAACAAGGAACCCATGCCGAACTGATGGCGCTCAACGGCTACTACGCCCGCCTTGTCCGCCAGCAAATCACATGATCCAACGGAAATCCCTTTAAACGCAGGAAAACGAAATGTTGAACAAGGTATCGTGTTGCTGTATTGTGGCCGCACGCGTTGATCATTAATTACTTTTTCGGGGAGTGCATGTTTGAGCTTTTCGGATGATATACTGGCCAAGCGCGGCACTTGGCAATTATTCAAGACCGTTGGCGGGTATGATTTGTCGCTTGCAAGGTCCGGGCACATCGATCGACAGGGGTGTCTTTGGTTGCGCCTTGCAGACACCGTGCTCTGTACCGATGGACATCACGTCATTCGGCACTATACCACCCTTGAGTTGACTGGCCAGATGGAATCCATGGCGGGGTTCTGCCGAAACGATAATTACTGGTGGATCACGCAGGATTTTAAACTAAAGGTGTTGAGCCTGAATGACGGCATGGTGGAGGACCACACGGGCAATGTTCCTTCACTACGCGACGCCTATTGGTTATGGACATCCCGTCACGAAGACATCCTCATCGGCAGTCAGGGGGCGCTCATCCGTTACAACGGTCGGTCAGCAACCGTTCTTGATGTTCCCGCGAATAAGGCCGGAAAAATCCATTTTGCCACCCTCTCTCCAGATGGAGATCTGTGGCTGACCGCGCACGACGGGCTTTACTTCCTCGATGAGCAAGGCTTCAGGATGCATCAATTCAGGGATCCCGCCACCCCCGCGTTTTGGGACATCATCGCCGGATCAGAGAAAACCATCTGGTTTACGGGTGGGCGACGGCTAATCTATTTGGAACATGGACAACCCCGGAATGTTAAGGGGAACGACGTCGATTTTTCCGTTTCCTTCAAGCCCTTGCTGATTGATGATGATGGAAATGCTTGGGTGGCCATGCATTTCCGTGGGACGCTGGTCATCGGGAAGTCAGGAATGGTCTTGTTTCCGTTCGAGGATACGCCCGGACTCTCATGGCCTAAATGTGTTGTTCAGGACAAGGCTGGCGCATACTGGTTCATCGGGGTCGGCAACGGGATCATCCGTTACGATCCTCACCGGTTGAATATTGTCCGGCGCGGATATCTGGAAGCCGCTGCCATGGGTCACGATGGCAAGCTTCTGGTCACGGCGGCCTCAAAGGGTTTGCTTGAGTATGATGGATCAACCATCCGGCAGTTGTGCGAAAAGGTTCCGCCCCGATCCTTTTCGATGTCACTTCAGCCAAACAGCGACATTTATATCGCCTCACCCAACGGCGTGTTCATTTTCGATGTCTCTCAATCCTCATTACGCAGCCCCCAAGACGTCCCAGGAATGGCGCATATCCCGTCAGAATGTTCTGTACACAGCACAGCCCGCGATGTTGATGGGTGCCTCTGGCTTAACCTTCCGAAAATCCTTTACCGCTGTGAGCCTGGTGGTGTGAGGACTTATCCCCACGCTACCCTGGGGCTTCCTCATTGCGTATACATGTTCCAGGACTCGGCGAATCGACTGTGGTTCTTCGGTGGTGCCGACAATCCCGTCATGCGCTTTGATGTCAACGGTTTTTCAACCCATTGCGATTCACTCGACAAAGGAACGGGCGGTGACGGGCGCTGGTATGTGAATTGCTGCGCGGAGGGGCACGATGGCGGTTTGTGGATTGGATCGACGATGGGGCACCTTGGTCGTTTGTGTCCGCAGTCCGGAATCTTTGAACTGGAGTTAAAGCTCGAAGGGGGGGCTGCAATCCGCCACGTCCGTTTCAGCGATGACGGCCAGATCTGGATGTCCACAATCAACGGATTGTTTATCTACGATGGAACCAACACCTACCGCATGACGGAGGCGTCCCTGTTACCCTCCCGGCGAATTGTGGCGACGTTTTCCATCAAGGATGGAATGACACTGATTGTGACGGAACTGGGCTTGTGCGAATATCGCCCGACTCGGACGGTGAGGCCAAGCGTGTTCATCGACCGGATTGTAGCCGACCAGACCTATGCCAATCCGGGGCGGCATGTCTTTTGTGAGTCGCGTCCGGAACTGGTGATTTTCCTGACGGCTGTCAACATGAAGCCGGGACCGCTGCAGTATCAGATCCGCATGTCCGGGATCCATGATCACTGGACGGACAGCTTACAGGAGGAGTTCCATTTTACTGACCTGCCCGTCGGTAGATACACATTCGAGGCCAGGGCGATCGACCAGGATCTGGTGACCAGCGCCGATCCTGCCGTGGTGGTGATTGACATCACTCCCGACAGCCGCCAAACCCATATTGAGGAACTTGAGGGCGAGTTGCACGGTGCCGAGGATTTTGCCGACAATATCATCCGATCCATGAGTGAAGCAATCATTGTGCTGCATATCGACGGGTTGATTGCCACCGTCAACGCCGCTGCGCTCAGGATCTTTGGCTATTCCCAGGCTGACCTCGTGGGCAAATCTGCAGAGCGCCTGTTTTCTGAGAATGGGGTATGCCCGATTGATTCCGTCGGCATCGAACGACTTCGTCATGATGGCAGCCTTCCTGCCCGAGAGCTCGACATGCAAACACGGGATGGGGCTGGCATTCCGGTAATCTTTTCGGCATCCTGTATGCATGACCGTAATGGGGGATTGCAAGGGTTTGTTCTGACCGCTTCGGATATTTCCGAATACAAGCTCATGCAATCGCAGATGCTACACAGCCAGAAGATGGAAAGCTTGGGGGTGCTTGCTGGCGGCATCGCGCACGACTTTAACAATCTACTGGGGATTATGGTTGGAAATGCCGATCTCATGCTCTTCGGTCTCGACAGAAGCTCGACGCACTTTCAATACGTATCGGACATTGTCGCGGCGGGTCGCCAGGCGGCGAAGCTCTGCGCCGAGATGCTGGCCTATTCAGGAAAGGGGCAGCTTATCCGGGCTCCCTTGGATTTATCGGCGATTGTCCAGCAGAACGCCGACCTGCTGAAATCGTCGACATCCCGTAAAATCGCCATGGCGAGCAATCTCGATGCGAATCTTCCCATGGTATGGGGAGACGAAGCCCAGTTGATGCAGATTGTACTGAACCTTGTGATCAATGCGGCTGATGCCATCGGCGACAATACGGGGTTGATCTCGCTCTCGACCTGTTCACAGGCGCTGACGGGCAATAGCGAGTTCATGCAAGGATTCTGCGGAGCCCGCCCCGCCCCTGGGATGTATGTCCGCCTAGAGGTCAAGGACTCCGGGTGCGGGATGGATCAGGAAACGCTATCTCGTATTTTCGAGCCCTTCTTCACGACCAAGTTCACGGGGCGCGGTCTGGGGCTCTCGGCCATACACGGGATTGTCAAGTCGCACGGTGGCACGATCAGCGTGGATAGCCAGCCAGGCGTTGGTACGACGTTCCAAGTCTTTCTCCCGGTTTATGAGGGGCGGCGGCCATCCAGCCCAAGTACCCGTGAAAATGAGGTGGACATCAAGCCCGGATTGGCCTTGATTGTCGACGACGAGCCAGCGGTGCGAACCATAACGCGGAGGATGCTTGAACATAACGGGTTCGCGTGTATCGAGGCCGTTGACGGACTCGACGGACTGGAGACGCTTGAACAGAACAAGGACCGGGTTGATCTGGTGTTGCTGGACATTACGATGCCGAGGATGGAAGGGCTGGAAGCCTACGGAAAGATGCGGCAGATGCGCCCGGATCTGCCGATTGTTATCCTTAGCGGGTATAGTGAAAATGACATGGCCGACAGATTCCCCAGTGATAAACGCCTGAAGCTCATGCATAAACCTTTCACCTTGAAAGCGTTTAGCTCCGCCATCGCGGACGCCATGAGATAGCGCGGAAATTCGATATACAGAGACGGATCTGAGGATCATTTTTTGGTACCCCGGATAGGGTTCGAACCTACGACCTGCGGTTTAGGAAACCGCTGCTCTGTCCAGCTGAGCTACCGGGGCATTTGTAACTGAGAACAGAAACTACGTTGATCGCGGATCGATGTCAAGTCTTCCATTAGCGCATCCCAGGGCAGGGGTGTATGTCAGAAAAGTAACATGATTTTCTAGAAAACCGAT
>DIZZ01000275.1 GCA_002428045.1 Verrucomicrobia bacterium UBA6015 | reverse complement strand
TTGTCAGTTCACCTTGCCTGATTATGTAGCCGTTGGCATCGTGATCAGTTAACATACTAGATTTCAATTCTTTGTGCATCCTTGATCGCGTTCGGCGTGTCGCTATACAGTACAATTCTCAACCGCAATATTACTCTGTTGTTACGTCATCCGAAGCGATAGAATACCGAAGCCTTTGATACTAAATGAGAAATGGGAGAAAGAGATGACAACGATGAGTAGTCGGAAATCACTACTGGTGGCGACGATGGCATCCATGTATTTGCTGGCGGCGCAGGCGGGAACCGTCCCGCTTGACCTGCCCAACCCCGATGGAAATCCGGGCAACCTGAAGAAGCCGGTCAAGGTCTACATTCTTGCCGGGCAGTCGAACATGGTCGGGATGGGCGATATCAGTGGTGCCCGGCCTGCGTATTCGAGCGTCTTTCTGATGGCGGATCCGGCGGTCATTCCCGGCCCCATGCCGGTCGGGGGTTCGGCCCTCGCCCGCCATGGTGTGTTCGATGCGAAGGCGGTGGTGTATTCCGGCAAGGAGCCTGTTAAAACAGTCCCGATAGCGCTGGGCACAGTGGCCGAGAAGTTGCCGGCCACGGACAGCGGGCAGAGCCTCGAGGTGACGGCGCAGATCGATGTGCCGGTGACCGGCATCTACACCTTGCATGCCGGCTTCGAAGACAGCTCGTATAGCGTGGTGCTGCTCGACGGCAAGGAAGTCTACCGCCGCGATGCCGGTGGCCAGCCGGTGGTGACGAAGGTCGCGTTGGAGGTCGGCAAACGGTACCCGGTGAGGATCTCGTATCTCAAGGGCAGGTCCGCGGCGTTCTGGATGGAACAGGTGGATATCGAGGCGAACGGCGATCTGATGACGGTGGTAACGAGAGACAAGAAGTTCCAGTATCTGGTGGATGAGGCCGGGAAATGGACTGCTCGTAATGATGTGCTGTATGCGGATCCCCGCTTGTTTCCCGCCCGGAATGTGCTGCCGCTGTCAGCCACGGCGAATAACGGGAAGTCCATCGGGCCGGAAATGGGGTACGGTCACGTGATGGGCTCGTTCCACGACGAACAGGTGTTGCTGATCAAGACCGCGATGGGTAACCGTTCCTTGAATTTCGATTTCCGTCCGCCATCCAGCGGGAGGACTGATCCCCAGAACAATTATGAGTCCTATGAATACCGGGCCATGATAGAGGGAGTCAGCAATACCTTGGCGAAGATCGATCAAATCGTGCCCGGCTATTCAGGGCAGGGCTATGAGATTGCCGGCTTCGGCTGGTTCCAGGGGCACAAGGACAAGGGTTCCACCAAGGAGGAATACGAGAAGCACCTTGTCAACCTGATCAACGATCTGCGCAAGGATTTTAGCGTCCCGAACATGCCGGCCGTGGTGGCCACCGTCGGGTTCGGCGGGTATCGGCTGCAGAGCGGTCCATGGAAGGGTGTGTGGGAAGCGCAGATGGCGGTGGGCGATCCGAAGCAGCATCCCGAATTTGCCGGCACAGTAGCTTCGGTGGACACCCGTGATTTCTGGCGCGAACGCGAGGAGTCGCCGAAGTCGGAGGATTACCATTACCATCGCAACGCCGAGACCTATCTGCTTGTGGGCGAGGCGATGGGCCGGGCGATGGTGCGCCTGGAGGGCGGCGAGGCCGAGCGGATCCCGACGTCGGGCCGTGAGTCCAGTGTGGCGGCATTAGTGGCGGCCGAGGCCTCGACAACAGCACCGACGGATGTGCCGGTGGCTACGCCGCCGGCGATCCTCAAGCCGCTCCTCCTGGACGGTGTGCGGTTGAATTTCATCGCCGATGCGGCGAAACGGACCGCCCTGCAGGCGGCGGTCAATGGCCAGAAGCCCACCCAGAGTTCGCAGTTTCTTAATGATCCAATGGATGGACTGGTCGCCATCTACAAAGCCGCCGACATCACGGATTACAACTGGAAGCCGTTCGGTCAGGACCTTAACAACGTCGCCTGGGACTATTTCAGTTTCGATCCGCCCGAGGTCATGGAGAAGACGAAAGCGGACCGGTACCGGCGGGTGACAGTCCCCGCTGGGATGACGAACTGGTTCGCGCCGGAGTTCGACGCCGCTCAAGCGGGGTGGAAGCAGGGGTTGCCGCCATTCGGGCAAAAGAATGGCAAGCTCGAGCCGACCGGAAGCTGCACGAACAATTTCTGTCTATGCGGCGTGCCTCCGCGAACCCTCTGGGAAAAGGAAGTCCTGCTCGCCCGCGGAACGTTCGAATTCCCGGCGTTGAAGCCTGGTTACCGCTACCGGTTCGTGGTTGGCGGCAGCGACCACGTCATGACCGGCGAGGGGTATGCCATCTACATCAATGGCAGGCTGCTGGCCGAGTCGAAAAACGGCGTGCCCAACCGATGCGGCGGCCAGCCGCGAGGGGGACATGTGTATGCCGATCTCCAGGGTGAATTCAAAGGCGGAAAGGTGACCGTGGCAGCGACCAGCTTCCTTCAGTTCTACAGGAAGGACAGGGAGATCCCGCCCCAAGGGCATTTCACCCTGTGGATGGAGGAGCAGAAGCTTCCGCCGGTGGATGAATACAGGCAGTAGCTCTGAACTTGAGAGTGTCCTATATCGTTAAAAACAGAATGGCTGATGGATTGTGGAGGCGGCGAGGCATGCAAAGCAAGGGCCTCACGGCCGGACCCAACAAGATAGCGAAACAGGCCGTGATTTTCCTGACGCTCGCCTCGATGGCTTCTGGTTTTGCGGCGGATAATAGGACAATCTTCCTGGTGCCGCTGGAAGATAAAAGCTGCTGGCAGGATTTTGTCTATCTGGCCGCTGTACCGGCCGCCAGCAAGTTCGGCAACGTGAATCCGGCTGTGCTGGCTCTGGATCAGTATGGGACCCTGCGCCGTGAACTGCGTGATTTTGTCGCTCGCTACAACCCCACGGAGTGTTATCTGCTCGATTGCCTTATACCGCCGTCACCGACAACCAACGGACTGCTCGCTTGCTGGTCCATGGAAGGGTTGGACGGGGTTGCCATTCGGGATAGCCTCGGCCGGTTTCCGGCAACCCTGCAGCAGGTGCCCCTATACGATAAACAGGCCGGTACGAACTACACCTTTGATGGACGTTCACTGAAGATAGAGACCGGTTCAGTTCCCGGGTCTGGCCGCGAGTTGACGGTCGCTTTCTGGATGAAGCCGGAACAGGTTAGCAACCAGAAGATCATCGGGAAAAGCACTAATGTCAGCCGTGGCCCGGGTTGGCAGGTCCTGCTGCGGAACGATAACAACCACCCGTCCCTGCGCTTCCGGGTTGGCGGTGGGGACAGTGCGTGGAACCAGAGCGACGTGGTCGCGCAGGATGCCTACAAGACGAATGAATGGGTCCATGTGACCTGCACGTTTGCCGACGGGGTGTCGAGGATATACCTGAACGGGGCGCTGGCCGCGACGCGTGAGAATATTATCTGGGGAACGCCCAACAATACCAAAGACCCGCTGGTATTGGGCAAATCCTTCATCGGTATGCTGGACGAGGTCCGCATTTACCATCGCGAGCTCAACTATGTGGAGGTTCAGCAGTTGCCACAGGGGGGCGGAGTATCAACGGCTGGCCTTGCCGGCTATTGGCCGCTGAACGAAACAGAGGGCCGAATCGCACATGATGACGCCGACAATCAGCCGCTTGCGGTCGTTGGACGTCCGGATTGGGAACAGGGCCAGGATGGGGGTGGCATTCGCCTGCGAGGGAAAGCCGATGGGCTTTGTGCCGGTTCCGGAGATATGGTTTTGTGTCCTTTTTCTGTTGCCGTAACCCTGCGCTCAGCCAGGAATCAGCAAGCCTGCATCCTGCGCAAACCCGGCTCGGCTGATCGGATGCCACCTTGGTCGCTGCATGTGGACGGGACGGATCTGGCTTTCCAGGTTGGCAGCAGCGGGAAACATCGACTGATACTGACCAATGCCCTGCCATCTGGAAGCGATGCGCAGGTCATGGTATCCTGCGAAGACAAAGCCACCCGCATTTTCCTCAACGGCAAGTTGGCCTGTAGCGGAGTTCTCAAGTGGGACCACAGTGACGACGTGCCCGCCGGTCATCCTTTTGAAGGGAGTGTGAAGGAGGTGTCCCTTTATGGGCGTGGCACCGGCGATGACGGCTCAAGGACGGTGGACGATTCCGGTATGAAGGACAGCCTGATCGCGTCCTGGAAACCTGCGGGTGGAACGATGCGGGATGCGGGGGAAAGAAAGGCGCAGCGGGTGACCGGAAAGTGTGGCGATGCCCTGCAGCTTGATGGGGCCAGCGAGTCCATGGTTTGCGAAACCCTGAAACCATTGAAGGCTGACATGACCGTTGCCTGCTGGATCAAGCCCGAAACCGCCGGCTGCCTGATCAGTGCCTTGCCGTATGAAGCGGCAGGCCCCGGGTGGGCGCTGACACTCCTCGAGAAGGAGCGGACCCTTGTGTTGCTCTCGGGGCACGAAAGGGAGGTGACAACGGTCGACGTGGGGCGGCAGCCGGAAGCCTTCCGCATGGGTGAATGGGTGCATCTTGCCATCGCCTTTTCTGAAGCCAAAGTGACGCTGTATCTGGACGGACGTCGCACGATGGAATGGAAGCCAAAGGGGCTCCTGTATGGTGGACAAGCCCCGTTCCGGCTGGGCGCCATGAATTCCGGAATAAACCCATTGCGCGGTGCACTCGACGAGGTAAGGGTTTATGATCGCGCATTGACCCCTGACGAAGCGCTCGGGCTCTTCGCCACGAAACCGGAGATTTCCGCCTGCAAACGGATTCCGGTTGCTTCGCCAGAGCAAGCCGCACGCACGCTGGCCGGGATGTTCTGGTCCAAAACGGACACCCTAGTGTGTTCATCGGATGATGATTATGCGAGCGCGCTGGTCGCCTCGGCGCTTGCGGCCCGTCTGAAGGTCCCGCTCCTTTACTGGAGCGGAAACGCATTCTCCGTGGAAGCGCAGGCGGTTATCAAAACCCTCGGCGCCAGCAGGATGATCGCTGTAGGACCGTCGGCAGCGCCCTCGCCTGTGGGGCTGGAACGGATTCTCCTGGCTGACAGCGTGGCTGCACTGGCATGGATGCGTAAACAAAACCTGCCGGTGAACTACCTTGCGGCAGTCAATCCGCAGGACAGGGAACTGGGCCGTGTGCGCAAGGTTTCACTCTTAGGTCCGCTGCTGGCCGCTGGCCGCGAAGGCGCGGTAGCGGTACTCGATTTCAAAACCCAGTGGAAGGTTCCTTTCAGCGCATCAACACAAAACGCAGGGAAAGAGAACGGAACATCCGAAAATGATCAGCGCCAGGGGCGGATTGAAGTGAATGGAAAAGCGGAGACGTTTCTCGTGTCCGCTGGCAAGAATAATCAAAACCGGTGGATTGAGTTTAAAGGACCTGATGGGAAACTCACAAAACCGTATCGCACCGGGGACCGTGTGGAACTGTGCGGTCGCCCCTATACCCTTGCTCTTGATCCGGGTTCGGGGCTGGGGCATGCGGATGTATGGCTGACCTGGCCTGGGGTGCCGGACATCAGAGGCCGACTGCAGTCCCATTACCAGGCTCTTGGGGGATATCCCGAATACCTCTGCCTTCTGGGGGAGCCGGATGTGATTCCGACAGACCTCCTGGCCAAGGCCCCTGATGATGGCGAGGACATTCCCAGCGATCAGCCCCTGGCCAACGCCGATGACGATCCGTTCCTGGAGTTGGCCCTTGGCCGCATGGTTGGCGAGGATCTCTACAGCGCGTCGCTGGCTGCGGTACGGGCTTTGTCATATGAAGTGCTGCTCAATGGCAGCGACGCCTCCTGGTCCGGACGCATCGGGTCTGCCGGTTGGGTATCAAGAGTGGAATCCATTGCCGAGCAGTATGGGTTTAAGATCGCGCCACACCATTCCGGCAAGGAGGGCAGGATCACCGATTCCTCGCCATTGCGCGAGGTGGCACTGATTGTGCACGGTGCCCATTCGTGGTGGCTTGAGTTCGGCGGATTGGTTGAATGGTACTCCGATGTGCTGATCGCACCTGCCATCCTCGAATCGAGCGGCTGTTCCACGATGCGCCTGGATCGCGACGAATTGGGCCGCTCCGTTCCGGAACGTCTTTTGCGAAATGGCGCGCTGAACGTAACGGGAAACCTTCATAACGGTATTGCCCAGCAGAGCCTTTATCGTTCTGAATTCTGGAATGCGGTCCTGCAGGGGAAAAGCGTGGGGCAGGCTCATCGCTACGCGCTGAACCGCGCGTTGCTCGGCATGATGGATAAAGGACAGATTGATTCCGGCGGGGACCGTTACCAGTTCTACAACCGTGCCCTGTTTGGTGATCCGGCCGTCCGTATCCGCATTCCCGGAACACCGCAGGAACGACCAGCCCGTGCAGAACAGGACGGTGCCACCGTCCGGGTGTACGCACCGCAGGAGTGGATGCACTCCAGGGTTTCGCCAAGCAAGGAGTGGAACTCCGTGTTTGAATACCTGCACTATTCCGCTGCCGCCAATATCGGAATTGAGATGTGCTGGTCCCATAAGAACAGGTGCGACATGCCCACCTATTACTACACCGTGGAGCTCCGATCCGGGGGGGCACCTGTGGATATTCAACGGGGCAGCCCCCTGCCGGATCCGCTGGCATGGAATGGAAAGGTTTGGGTGGATGAGCATCAGGACGGAACACGCTCGCTCTTCTGGCGCGTCCGGATGCTGGATGAAAATATTGCCACAGGTCAGCGAATCCATCCCGCCAGCCCGATTGTATTCGGATTGAAGCCGGGTAATCAAAAAAAGTGATCAGGCCTCCGCCCTTGATGCTGACGGGGCGATGGCGACTCATGGGCTAATGTTCATGGACTTCGCCGATGAGTCCAGTTGCGACTGCATCATCGCGACCCGGCGAAGCAACAGCATCACGCCATTCCCCGACATGATCAGCGTGTAGCCTTTCGTCTCACGCAACTTCACGCAGTTTGGGGGCAGATCCATCTTTAGCCAATGGCGGAATCGCTGCTCCGGCGTATAGCTAACATCCGGACGAAGCAGGATGTCCGACGCAAGTTGCCGTACCCATGGAAACGGAATGACATCCTGCAACTCCGCCAGCGGCACGGAAGCGTTCACTCGGACGGTGAGCGTGGAATACGTCACGGCGTGCGTAAGGAACTTGATTCGGCCCTTCATGACTTCAAGCTCAGTCGTCACCCGCTGAAGCTCTTTCTCAACCGCAAGCAAGTCCTCCACGTTGCCAGCCCGGTCAAGCAATTTGACCAGTCTATCCCGCGTTTCCTCCATGTTCTTCAGGCGGATATCCAGATCCAACATCTCTTCCGTCACATCAGTGCCTGTGATCTGGCGGAACGAGATCTCTCCCATTTGCTCAATCTGCCGAATGGCATCGCTCAGGCGGGGGCCGGGAATACGCAACTCGGCCCGCTCTCCAAGCTCCAAAGGACTGGCTTCAGCGCCCATCATGTCTTGCGGCATGACTATACCGGCTGACATTGAGGCATGCTTGAAGGCCGTACGCTTGCACCCGGTCACGCCAAGAAGCATTCATTGAAACATTCTACATATTATAGGCCTGTCCCTTGGCAGATATGGTCGTGATGGAATCATTTTTT
>DIZZ01000271.1 GCA_002428045.1 Verrucomicrobia bacterium UBA6015 | reverse complement strand
GACTGCGGGCCGCGCACGGGTCCGGCGCACCCCAGCAGAAGAGCCAGACTCAGAACCATGCCGGCAGCGGGCATCCCGCGCCAGACACGGGGACAGATGACGGGGGATTCACGCACAGGTGGCATGGCAGAGGATGTGAAAGGGTACGCTGGCGCTTTAGGCACGCATCGCTCCTTCACCCGGGTCAAGACCCAGGGCTGGGCGACGAGGGGGCGTCCGGGGACAAACCGATGGCGTGGTCAGCCACGGCCGTAGGCCGCCAGGGTGCGTCCGGCAACACGCACATGGCGTGGCTCGCGCTGTGTGTTGAGCACTATATGCCAGGAGTAATGGATGGGGGCACGCCATGGAGGGCATCAATACTGCCAAAACAACATGGCCATTCACGACGCATTTGCGTCACAATTTTGTGGATTTGCGAACCGTGCCGTACCTGAACCTCCAAGGATCATGATCAGCCTGCGGAGCCCCATGTCCGACCCTGTGTGGTTCCCAATCCCTGAATGCGCCTATCGTCAGTGAAAACCGACGGGGGTGATCTTCGATAATCCCTGCTTTCCGCTCGGTTGGTCGTTCCGTAGGTTGGGTCTGGAAGTGTGAGAAAGCGCGTGGGTTACGGAATCGACTACGATGCCGCAGGCAACCGGGGTGACGGAAGGCCGGTTGCCGGCGGGGTCGAACGGGTTCCACCCACCAAACACATCATGGGCTGCAACTGCCATGGCAGACCTCGACCACGAGATCGCAGCCGCTGATGCGCCCATCCGCACCGCATACAAAGCGTGGGAGAAGGCCTGGAAGCAGCATACCGCAAAGGTTCTCGGACGGGCGGCGTGAACTCTGACTTTTCAGGTCAAACACCAATCACTCAAGGAATCTAGCCTTGTTGAGATCACGGTTGCCGATCCCGCTGCTGGTTCTGGATGTGCTGCCGCAGGTGATGGGCGATGGCATGTACTTCGGTTTCTGGAATCCGCTCGGGACTGGCCGAGATGCAGGCCGCCAGTCCGCCCTTCGGGTTGAGTACCCAGGTTGGCCATTGCCGCGGGTTCTTGTTCTCAATCCACCAGCCTGGGAAAACCACGACGGGCTGAACCGCGTATGTCTTGCCGGTGAGGCTCGTGCAGAGTTGGCGCAGCCAGGAGGCTTCCGCCTGGGCCTGATCTATGGCCCGCGTGTAGTCGCCTGTGCCATCGACCAGCAACCGTTGGCCGTCATAGGTGATGACAGCCTTGCCGTCCGGCTTGGAAACAACCTTGGTCTCAACTGTAAAGAGGCCCCTGGTGGAGATCACGACATGATCGACGTTGAACCCATCGCCGATGATGTCGTGGAGGACGATGCAGCCATTGGCTATCAGTTCTTCCAGCATTGCCCCGACCTCGCGCTCACCGTCTCGGCCCAACTTCAAGGCGCGGATGCGGTTGCGATAGGACAGGGCCCTCCAGTAGCAGAAGGCGGTGACGATGATCGCGCCGATTGTTGCGTAGACTGGATGAGGGGCGACATCAAAAAGCCAGCGGAACCACTCTACGGCCGCGATGGAAATCACGATGGTAGCAATCACAGACCACGGAGTCACCTCCTCATCGAGCAGGCGGACCAGTTCCTCGTCCAGCGACTGACCGGCGACTCGCGGCGGCGGATTCTTAATTGGTGAGTGTTTCTGCGGCGACATGCGTCGGACGGTGCAGACATGGGGCCGTGTGGCAAGGGGTGGGACGGCTGCGGAGGTCGTAGCGACGGAGGGTATCTGCATCCTCGACCCGGAGCACGTGCGTCAACGGCCCGCTGCCCTTCGCCTAATGCGGTCGCTCGATGTTTAAGTGGTCACTGTATTCGCGCAGTGCCTGGAACAGGCATCCGTAGTCGAGGAATCGACAGCGGCGTATCCGTCTCGTCTTGACCATCCTGAACCATGGCTCAGCGAAGGCTTTGCAGTTGGGGCGCTAGGGGCTGGGCGGCGGCGGGCTCGACGTGAACCTGGAGCCGGGATTGTACCACGCTCCCAGCCCAGCAACGCCGGGTTCCTGGGCATCGGCCAGCGGATCGAAGCCGCCGGGTCGGTTAATCGGCCAGGTCGTCCGCACGGCAGCGCCGCCCGCCTCCCAGCCAGCGGGATGGTCGGTGATGGCATCGAGGGGAATCCACGCGCCGCGATGCTCGACCTCGGCATAGACGTGCGAGAAGCGCGCCGGCGTGAAACCAATGGTGACGAACCGTGTACGATGCCCGAGCGCACCGAGCAGAGCAGTCTCCAGCACCGCGAAGTCGTCGCAGTCACCGGAGTGGGCGACGAAGGTCGTATGCTCCGGCGTCTGCACCCGCTCCTGCCCGATGGGATCGCGGGTGTAGCGGATGGCCGACTGCATCCAGGCGTGGATGGCATCGACCTCGCCCCGGTAGTCCTTCGCGTCGATGCCCGCCGCGCGCACGATGCGGAGCGCCAGGTCGCGGATGCGTGGCGACTGCGCACCCCAGCGCCCAGCCGACAGGTCGGCCATGACCGCCACGGTCTCGGCCGTGCCACGACGGCCGGGGGAGAGTTCGCCCAGCAGGACCGGAGTTGGCCCTGCCCGGCTCGGGCCCCGCGATATCCTCGGGTACATACGTCCATGGTGAGGAGGATGGTATCGCTCCGATGACGCCCC
>DIZZ01000263.1 GCA_002428045.1 Verrucomicrobia bacterium UBA6015 | reverse complement strand
GCGGGGTAATCCGATTCGAGGGGCGGTGCTGAATGTACCATCGCGGCGAGGAGCAGGGCAAGTATTATACAGATTTATGGAGTTCCCATGGTTGTCGTCACCCAGTGAGGACGGCGAAAAGTCCGCGACAGACAGTTCTCTGGCGTGCTCGCGCTTAGCGAGTGGCGATCCGGTCGTTTTTTTGAGTGACACTCTGCTGGATGTCATTCCAGCCTGAGCTGGCAGTGCCCTGCGGCTATCTGCCTTAGCTTGTCGGCGGCGATCCAGGGGGCGGCGATAGTGTTTCTGACAAACTCGATGAGGCCGCTAGTTCCCAGTTCGAGGACATGTTTTGTGAGCGCATGCGAATAACGGGCCAGGACATTGAGGGTATGACCAATGCGCATGAGGTAATGATAGCCGGTCATGGCTTTCCAGTCATACGAGAAGCAATGTTCATAGCAGTAGCCTTGGTGCTTCTCTACCAGAATGCTCCCTTCGATGCCCCAGCGGTGCCGGGCACCCAGATTGCAGCGCTCATGCACGGTGCGTGCATCCACCGGCTGGGCGGATATCCACACATGCCGTGAGTTTTTTGCTACCACCTCGGTGGATCCCGGGGCGATCTCCTCCCAGTTCTCTGAGCAGATGACCACATGCACCGGGATCTTCTTTTCCTTGCCAGTCAGCGGGCAGCGATAACGGTAGTCTATGTCGCTGACCCATTCGAAGCGTTGTTGCCGGTTCCCCCATCTCTGGCGGTAACGGTTGGATTGCTGCAGAGCCAGCAGACTGCGGACTTCCTCCCATACCGATGGCAGGACGTCATCCTTGAGCACGATCATGTAATCCCATTTGTACTGGCGGCACAGCGCCATGACGGGGCCATTGGCATAAAGCCCGTCGAGCAGGATCATGATGGACAGATGTGGGAAGTATTCCTTGAGTCGTTTGGCAAGACGATGGAAGGCGCGTTGCTCGCAGTCCTGCTTGTCCTTGTCGTTGTCTCCCTGCGTATAACCGAGGATCTCGCTCATGAGCGGGATGACCATGCCATTATGGAACGTGAGGTTCGCCTCCAGTACATAGACGTAGTATTGCCGCTTCTCATCCTCAGGCGCTCCGCCGATGGCGGCATCCTCAGACTTACCCGTTCTTGCTTTACGCTCCAGGCATTCGAGATCCCATAGCTCCCCTCGCTTGAATTTCTGGGTGCCGTCGATGGCGATCGGATAAGCACCTCTTAGCAAGTAGCGGCAGAACTTCTTGTTGCCGATCAGATGCCGGATCATCTCGACATGTGCCTTCTCAAGCTCGCTCACGTCGATCTGCTCAAGCAGGCGGGCGAGGGTGTCGTGATGCGGCAGCGTCTCGAGCTCTGGAAAAAGCAGGCGCAGGTTTTCCATGAACATCGGGCGGGTCATCTCGCGGGTTGCCGCGCGGCGCGAGGACATCTGGAAGGTGAAGCACAGGATCCCGTAGACCACCAGCACGGTCAGCTTATGCTTTCTTGTCTTCGGATTGCGCGTGTCGGGGATCTTCTCAAGGCGCCTGAGCAGAACGGGCAAGCCAGAGCGGTACGCCTTGATCTGCGCACTGACAGCATCCAGGCGCATCGCGGTTTCCTCCTCTACCGTCTTGCATTGGCAAATGCGGTTGGCGATGGTTGCCGATGGGGGCATCTCGATCCCCTGCGCCTTGCACGCGGCATGAAGCTTGCGTTCTGCCTTCTTATGTTCCTTCCTCTGCAGCTTGATGGCATCCCGGCCTGGACGACGGCTTGGCTTGCTCATTCGATCACCCTGCCCTGCAACCTTCCGGTGCATAGCCGCTGCCTGAAGTCTTTCGACAAAGCCTTCACGTAGATGGTTTTAGGCGTGCTTGTATAGATGCACCCCGCACGGGCCAACCCCATTCCCGTGGTAGAGCCCAGTTCAAGCCAACCGGCGGCCCGGTAGCAGGTCCCCGGGTAGCGCGCCGGATCGACAAAGCTTTCCAGAAGCAGCGGCTCATACCCCCAGCGAGTTTGCCAGTCCTGCCGCACGCGACGAGCCAGTTGCCCGAGCACATGGCTGGCTAGATGCGGGATTTCAACCCATGGGAAGATCAGCAGCCGTGTGTTGTTGATCACCCACGGCAGGTTCTGCTGCCGCCTTAGCCTGCTCCAGCCGATCCATTCATCGCGAACCTTGATCGCCTTGGCCGCTCCCGCAAGCAACACGCAGCCGAGCAGCCCCTTGCCCGAGACGATGAAGTAGCGAAGGGTGCAGCCAAACGGCTTGCTGTATCCCAGGTAATGGTGACGATCAAGGTATTCGTTCCACAGCTTGACCTCTTCGCCTCCCGCCACGATCTGAAGCTCTACCGGGCCTACCTCCGAGAGCTTGCCGACCAGCTTGTTATCCGGCTCGGCTGTGCGCATTGTATGCTTGGCACCGCGTACGCGCTCGGTGCTGGCCTTCTTTTGCTTCGGCGGCAGTTGCAGATCCCCTTGCAGTTCCAGCTCTTCGAGCACCTTCAGGCATGCCGTCAGCTTGAGAGCCCCCGATGCCGTTACCCAACCCCAGTGCTCACAAATCGTCTCGGCCAGTTCCCGCCGACTCAACCCGCCGCATAATCGCGCCGTTTCGCGGGCCGCCTCGATCTCTTGCCCCGTTATCTTTCGCCCACATCGAACAGTAAGAGGCTTTCAGTGTCCCTTTACGGGCACTGAAAGCATCGTGTTGGACTAAGCTGCGGGGTTTCGGGGATACGGGTGGTATGTGTTTTCCACCCTGAGGATCAGCGCCTGGCACGGTCAGAAGCGGGTATCTGCCGCCGCCTGATGCACGGCATGAGCGGCGGAAGGCCGCAACAACGCCATTTGCAGGCCGCCGGGGCGTCGCACGGCAGGCGTTCAAGGCCGTAATTTCCATTCGTCGACACCGCCCGGCTGTCCTGCGCCAGCGGGTGCAGGTTTTCAGGCGGGCCTTGTCTGGTGATGCGCGGCTGTATCATGGCGGCCCCCGTTCCTGCCGGATGCCGGGACCGTAGGAGGGCTTGGCGCCCTGCACGCGCCGCTCGAACTCCATCGGGGCCTGGCACGACGGGCATGCCGGGCGGTAGGGTTCGCTCTCTGGCGGCGGTTCGGGCATCGGGCGGTTGGCCTGCAGGGCCATGGCGGCCTGCAGGAGCCGCAGGGTCGGGCGCTTGGAGCTGTGATGCAGTCCGAAGTAGCGGACCTTGCGGAAGCCCGATGGCAGCACATGTTGCAGGAACCGGCGGATGAACTCCATGGGAGGCAGGCGCATCGTGCGCGGCTTGTTGGTGCCGCTCTGCCGGTAACGCAGCGTGATGCATGTATCGCTGGCCGCCAGGATGGCCTTGTTCGAGAGGGCGACGCGGTTGACGTAGCGGGCCAGGTACCCGAGGGTCGTCTGGCCGCTGCCGACCGGCTCGCTATGCACCACCCAGGCGTGCTGCTTCCATACCGATGGTTTGACGGAGGCGAAGATCTGCGGATGGCGCTCGCGGAGGGTATCGCGGAAGCGTGCCCGGAAGACCGCGCTGAGCGCATCGACGGAGACGAAGAACTTGCGGTGCGCCTCGACCCACTTCCCGTCCGGGGCGATTCCCCCGCCGGTGCCGATGAAGTGGACATGGGGATGGTATTCGTACTGCCGCGTCCAGGTATGGAGCAAGGCGGTAAGCCCCGGTATGGCCCCGAGCCATTTCTTGTTGGCGGCGACATCAAGCAGCGTGGAGGCGCTTGTCTCCATGAGGATCTCAAGGAGCTCGCGCGGATGGGAGCGCACCACCCGCCGCAGGCCCTCGGGCACGGTGAAGGTGATCAGGTGGTAGATCACGCCGGGCAGCAGCAGCGCCTCGTGCTTGCGCTGCCACTGCACGGCGCGTGAACCCCCGCACGAGGGGCAATGCCGGTTGCCGCAGCCCAGGAAGGTGAAGTGCCGCTTGCCGCAGCCGGGGCAGCGCCAGAGCGCCTCCCCGGCGGCGGCACTGTGGCACGCCTCGATATCGCGCATGGCACGGAGCTGGTCCGCGCTCATGTGCGAGCCGAAGCGTTCACGGTACTTCCCGCCATAGGCGTGGAATATGTCGGCCAGCGTGGGCATCCTACGCCAGATCGCGCATCAGGTCGGCAACCACGGCGGCGTTCTGCTGCGTGGCCTGGTCGGTCAGGTGCGCATAGATCACCGTGGTCGAGGGCGAGCTGTGCCCCAGCCACTCCTGTATCTGGCGCAGGTCCACATGATTCTCGAGCAGGTGCGTGGCGTAGGCGTGGCGCAGGGAATGGACGCTGACCTTCTTGGTCACACCCGATTCATCAAGCGCCGCCCTGAACACCTGCTGGATCGTCCCGAGCGGGACGCTCCGGCTGTTCATCCGCCCCCGCCGTCCGCCCCGCTCGACGCAGGGGAAAAGCCACTTGGCGTTGCGGTGCGAGCGCCAGCAGTCCCCGAGCAGCGGCAGGAGCGCGGCAGGCAGCGGCACGTAGCGGTCCTTGGTGCCCTTGCCGCCGCGCACGTGCACCAGACCGCGCTGACGGTCGATGTCGCCGACCTCCAGCCGGCAGGCTTCGCCCAGACGCAGGCCGCAGGCATAGATCAGCGACAGGCAGGCCCGGTGCCGCACTTCCCGGATCCGCGAGAGGATGTCCTTGACCTCCTTGCGCGAGAGCACCACCGGCAGATGCTTCGTGCGTTTGGGTACCGGCACGCCCGTCAGCGACCAGTCCCGCTTGAGCGTCTTCTCGTAGAGGAACTTGATGCCGCAAAGGGCGATGGTCACCGTCGGGCGGGCCAGCTTGCGCTCGCACGTCAGATGCACGAAGTACTTGCGGATCTGCTCGTTGTCGAGCACTTCGGGGGCTTTGCCGTAGTAACGAGCCAGCCCCTCGACCGAGCGCACATAGCTCTGCTGCGTGCGCGGCGAGAACCCGCAAAGCTGCATATCCTCGATCATCCGCAGCCGCAGCGGCGACAGCGGCTTCCAGGCAAGCCCGCGCACATCCTCGAAATAGAACCGCAGCGATGCTGACGCATGACTGAAGAGCGTGGCCGAGGGGGCGGCCTGCTTCAGCCGCGTAAGATACCGCCGCGCATCCGCGACAGTCGCCTCATCCAGCCCCTTGCGGTCGAGCTTGGCCGCGAACCGCTCCAACTCCCGCAAATACGGGATCTGCGATCCCGCCACGAATCCGGCCTTGCCCATATGCTCGCGCATCTGGCCGAGAGCCTGTGAATTACGCTGGTCATTTGCCGACTTGCTGCTAGACTTCCTCTCCATCGTCTTACTCCTTATTGCCAGGGGCGGACGAGGCACACCATGTACGACGTCGCCCTGGCGTAAGGAGTTTTTACAGCGGATCGAATGCCGCATGAAAGGAAACTGCCGCGTAGCGGCTTAGTTCAACAACACGCCGGAGGGTATTTGTCAACCCGCGGACGGGTTGTCAAAACCCTCAGCGTGAGCGTTCGGTAACACAAAATGAGAATCGTAATATTTCTAATCGGTCTCCTGCTTCTGGTTCTCTCCTGCGTAACCGGCATGATGATAGCCAACCAGTTGGAGTATCACCGCTGGCATGGGCTGTGGATTATACCACCCATGCTATTGTCACTTGCCCAAGCTGTGTTTTGCATTCGCACATCGTTTTCGAGAGCCCGCACAGCCAGCTATGCCAAACGAATATTCATTGGCAACTGGCTTCTCCTGGCTCCTCTCTGCCTTCTGTCTCCCGGACTGCAGGGCGAGGAACCAGAAGCCTTGTTGGGGTGGGCGATCTTTATGTGGGCACCATTTCTTGTAGTCCTCGGATTATCCATCCTCGCACCAGTCATATCCTTTCTCTACATGGTTCTTAAAATATATTTTACCGAACAAAAGCATTGATGGTACGTCGCTTGAGCGCCGACCATCATGCTCAACGTTCGCAGAAGGATGATTGATGATGGAAACTCCGATCCGATCAGGAATTGGATGGATTGACGCACTCTTCGATCTGTGCGTACGAGTCCTGATTTGGTTGGCAGCCCTATTCGGGGTGAGTTACAATGAGATCAACATTTGGATCTTCTGCGTCATCTGGCCCATCTTTACAGTGATCTTGATTGGCCTGGTTGTTTGGCAGTGGATCAGTATCCGAAAGATGAAGAGAGAACTGAACTAGAAATAGGACTGCGAACACGTCCTTGCTCGGTACGTCGCTAACGCGCCGCCCGAGAAGGGCAACGTTGGAGGATAATAAAATGATAAAACGGATATGTACATTGACGCTCCTCGGTCTCTCGTCATGGAGGATCTTTTGGATTGTAAATGCAGAAATTCAATGACCTCCAACAACCGGCGGAACCGTATGTCCTGACGCGCCGCCGGTTTGCCGGGGCGAGCGTCTGCACAGTGCAAATATTGGTTGACCATGTTCACATATATGATAACGTACTGACATGAGAGAAATCAAGTTCTTTTCAGAAGAAGACACAACAGACTCCGCCAGCCGAAATCCGGCTGGCGGAGGAACGAAAAGCCGATTACATAAGACGGAGGTAGTGTTATGGACGATCTTGATAAATATATTGAAAAACGAAAAAAAAGGTCCCCCGCTTTCGCTGCTGGTTTTGAAACAGGATACGAACAGTTTAAAATCGGGATTCTCCTTCGCACTGCACGCGAGAAGGCAGGACTCACCCAAGATGAGGTTGCAGCCCGCCTGAGTACAAAAAAATCTGCCATCTCCCGCATCGAGAATCATGCGGAGGATATCAGGTTATCCACACTGGAGAAATTTGCGGAAGCTATCGGCAAACGTTTGACTCTGAAGATTGCCTGATGGGTGAATCCACACAAAGCGAACCAACAAATCAGCCTATCGCCGCGCGTCGCGGCTCAGCCTGATTTGTGTCGTTCGCCAACACAAAAAAGATGAATCAGAGCTACAATAACCCAGTCGAGTCAGACGAGATCCCTTCAGGGGTTCTTGTAATCAGTGATGATAGGATCATCTTCACGGAGAACTTTTCTGTCGGCCAGTGCGTTGTTTCGTTACTGCTGCTCCTGGTGGCAACAGCAGGAGCCCTGTATGTTCAGGGCGCTGACTTTCTTGCGTCGGGAATCAAAATTGGTGCATGGTGTGCGCTATTTGCATTCGGCTGTGGCATGCTTTTCGGTCCCCTCTGGCGAAGGCAGATGGCAATCGATTTGAACCAGACTTCGAAGATCACGATTGAAGATCCTTGATAAGGCTGTCCATGTCCTTGTAGCTCTTAGCCTTTGTGTCACGTGCAAGTAGCTCAGCTTCATGCATGGCGGCAAGCGTCTTCGCGTTGGGTTTTGTGCGGGACACCTCAAAAGGCAACCCCTGTACTCTGAGGGATTGTCGTATAAAGACATTAAAGGCATAGGCTGATTGCACCTTGAACGCTTTCACAAAAGTGATAGTATGTGGTTGCATAGAGGCGAGTGGCAATGTAACCCCGTCGGTGACTGGGGATAGAAAACGAATCAGGTAGATCGAATCTGTTTAATGTTGGGGCAAGGAGACAACACAGAATGAAGACAGCAGGAATCCTACTTCTCACGATGATCGTGGTCGCGACCGGTTGCGGGCGTGTCAAGGATAAGGCCAGCCGAGCGACAAATAAGGCGGGTGAACTGGTGGGTGAAGGCGCGAGTACATTCTTCAGCGGCGTTGGTGCGGGCATTGACAAGACCGTAACGACCTACGACGTTCGGT
>DIZZ01000002.1 GCA_002428045.1 Verrucomicrobia bacterium UBA6015 | reverse complement strand
AAAAATAGGCGAGCGTGTCGATCACTGGCTTTCCATGAGGCGTGAAGCTATCATCGAAGTTGCCCGCATGCTTATGGAGGCGTCGTGGGTCACCCCCAGCATGCAGAGGTCGAAGAAATCTCCGTATCTGCCCACGGTCGTGCAGTGGTATCTGAATCGATCCATCCGTCTGCCCGAGGACGTGCCAAAGACCCAGGAGACTCTGCTGGAGTTTCACCAGATGATGCAGGCCGGTATCCTGAAAGGGGACAACGCCGACATTGAGTTTCAAACCACGCAGCAAAAACTGGCGAAATTCCTGCGAGCGTTCAAGGCGGGAGCCAAAAAGGGCGGGCTCTACGAGCAGGAAGGCTGCGTCCGTGCCGGAGAATACGGCCCATATGTGCTGTTCCGCGTGGACGACTACGAAACTGGCAAGGTCGTGTTCGACGGAACCAACTGGTGTGTGCGGAACAAGCCTTATTTTGACAGATATCACCCTCCGTTCTGGATGGTCATCAACACCGGGCTGAAACAGGATGAGGAGGACCGTGTATGCTTGATGCACGCCAATAGTTTTCAGGTGAAGAGCATTGATGACGATCCTCTCGACAAGATGCAGCAGCGCATGCTGCTGCCATTCTTGGAATTCGTGTTCGGCAAGTGGGCGTGCAAATACAATATGTCCGACCAGGACGGGTCGGATCTCCAGGTTGGTGAGAAATGGTGGCCGTTCCAGACAACTGTTCCGTTTGGCGCAGTGCAGGAAATTATCGATGTGATTTATGGCATAGGGGATGAGATATCGAAGTTTTCTGATGAGGCGTCGATGCAGTGTCAGGATCGGGTGGAGGACGATCTGAAGGAAAATGAGTATGACGAGGATGAAGACGGCGATTACGACGAATGGATTGAAAAGATGCGCGAGACGGAGAAGTATAATAAACTTTTAGGTATGGAAGAGGATGCCTACATTGAATCCTCTGACAGTCGTCTTGACAAGGAGGCGTATGACCTCGTTGGTGGGCTTGTGTTCGATGCTTCGGTGGCCCTTGATGTCGCATGCCCGAATATCTTTGGTGTGTCATGGGACAAACTACGAAAGAGTCTGAATATCAGGCCACAGGTAGAGACGAGGCACAAGAACGGCAAATCTCACGACGTACAGGTGGGGTTCTACGTCAGAGGAAACTCCAGGTTCAACCGGGAAACCTCGACCCCCAAGATGGAACGCTGGGCCGAACGATCCATAGATCGCTTCCTTGCACGCATACCGGACGAAAAAGACTTCCGTCGCTACCTCGGTCGCCGGAATGGCGCGGGGTTGTGGAAACCCCTTTACGCGGCTGATCGCATTGCAGAAGGATACCGATGAAACTCCCCCGCTTTATCCCTCTCCCTGGCTTCCCGTCGCGCCCGCCGAAACTGCGCACGCGCCGGAATCCCATTCCCCCAGAAGCGCACAAGTATCTGGATGCTCTCGAACGCATCGCAGGGGAGAAACAAGTGCTCTATATGGGGCCGTTGCAGTTGATCGGTGACCGCAAGGGCGGCATCCTCGGGCAACTGGAACTGCACTTCTGGCCGCACGACGTTGGTGGGAAGTATCTCGTCCACATCGGGTACATCGGTGTGTCCCCGGAGCATCGTGGCAAGGGCAACGCGACCAAACTCATGCAGATGCTCATCCAGGCAGCAGACGAGGTTGGGCTGAACATGAACCTGAACATCAGCCCCGGCACGGAGCGTGGGGACAAGTCCAAGATGCTGACGGCCCGGCAACTACACAAGTTTTACGCGAAATTTGGGTTCGTTTCGGTGACCAAGGCCGACTGGAAAAATATGAAGCGCACCCGTTGACCCGCTTCCCGAACGCCCTAGACTGACCATCCCAGACCCAAGGATCTCCCATGCTCGGTAATCACGCGGACGCTTTCTTCACCACCCCGATGCGTACCTCCATCGTCTCGGGCAACACCCGTGCTGCCCGTGCTGGCGAGATGCCGGCCCCTTTCGGCGGCGGCTCGGCCACCAAGCAGATCACTGTCAAGTCGGGCCTGCCCTTCGGCGGCGAGATGCTGCCCGGTGTTGGTGTGGACGACCCCGCAGCCGTCATCGTGGCCGACACCAAGAAGTTTCTCGGTATGAGCCTGCCCGTCCTCGGGCTGGCCCTCGGCGCGGCCTTCCTGTTCCTGACCGAGCCCGGCGCTCGCATCCGTTCCAAGATCGGGTTCTGATCCGTGAGCTATCTGGACGACAGCAACTACCTCGGCAGCACGCCGCAGGTGCAGATGCAGCTTCCACAGGAATTGATGCAGCAGTTGGGCGCGGATGTCGCGCAGAGTCCTGATGGCGTCGTGGTGCCTGATGGCTGGATCCGCCTCCCTGGTGGCATCGTGATGAAGAAAACGACCGCGATCCTCCTGGGCCTCGCCCTGGCAGTGTTCATGGTCTGGTGGTACACGAAAAAGAAGAAAAAGTAATGGCTCGGGCAAACCCGTTCTCGCAAGGTCCGAACGGCAGGACATGGTATCACCGTGGATACCTGTGCTTCCTGAAGCAGAAGGATCGCACGATCCGATGCCTCTACAAGATCAGCGGATGCAATCTGTGGATGCCCCGCGAATTCTACTGGCAGAATACGTCGCGCAACGACTGCAACCACTACATTGATCTGCTGGCGCAGAAGCGCATCGTGGACGCCAAGGCTCTTGAGGAAAAGGGGCTGGTCACCGAAGCGATCTACGATAACTCTGGGCCGGAATCGTCGCTGCGTCAATTCGTGACGATCAAGCCCGCTCGACTGCTCGCCATGCTGCGTGGCGAGGAAGTTTTGGAAGTGCCTGTGGATGCCCGTATCCGGTTCTACCCGGAGGGGCGGCACTACACCGCGAACGACCTCGACGCGGCCATGTTCTCCGACGAGATGAATGAAGCCTACATGCAGGCGCTGCGTCGTATGGTCGGTGAGAATCGGCCCATCTACGTGCTCAGCACTCCGAGCGAGCGCAAACTGCTGGACAAGTACGGGTTCCGGTTGGTGGATGCCAAAATGCACTCGGGGGCGAATCTTGATATCGCCCGTGAAGAGGCGGGGCTGGGTGGGGAGACGGGTGAAGCATTCGTGCCTGCTCCTGCTCCAGTTACAGAAACTCCGGTGACGAGTATTGCCCACGCAACATATACCGAGACGGTATCCCTCATCACAGGTAACGGTCAGACTCCCTACTTCGTCAAGCGGTTGCTCCGTGATCAACACCTGCTATGGTCTGGGACAAGCTACGATGCTTCCGGTCCTTGGACCGAATACCACCGCGACCAATCACGCCTCACCGCCCTCAACNNCGCATGAATAAGATGCTCCTCGCTGGTCTCACCAATTCGCATCCGCTCGTGCGGATCGCCGCGAAGTATTGGTGGCTGGCGATTCCTGCTGGATGGGCCATGTGGAATCTGAGCAAGAAGCGCGACAGTATCGATGCTGCCGGACTGATTCAGGATTTTGGAACCTGCTTCGGCCCGGTCATACCTCTCATTGTGCTAGGCGAGATGATGGCTGACCGTGAGGAACGGCAGAAGTCGGTCGCAACGCCCGCCATCGGGCTTCAGGGACCAGTGAAGGACGCATCCTTCTCTGTGCGGCCAATCGCCCAGCCAGCGGGAACCCCTGACGAGACTCTGGCCGGCGAACCGGCATTCCCACCCCAATTCATGGCCGGAGGCTGAATGAGCCGCTATCAGGAAGTCACCGAAGCTCACCCCTCAGCGAACGGGGCAACCCCGACGCGCAACGCCAACGCAGAGCGTGGGGTCGGTCGGGCGTTCCGCCATGAAGCGGACATGCTGCCCCGGAGCAACACCTGCGTGAGCGTGCAGCGACCGGGCATGTCCTCGGCTCGCTCGGCCCATGTTGGTCGCGCCTGGGAGGAGAAGAAGGGCGTCCTCGGCAAGACGGGCTCCGTCAACGTCGCCGTGCGCTCGGGCAACTCCGACCCTGCGGCTATCGGCATCAACAAGATCAATTGGGGCATCGCTGGTGTGGGCGAAGCCCCTGCCGCCCCCGTCGCCTCGGCGCAGAGCGGACTCTTCCTCGTCGGCGGGATCGCTGCTCTCGCTGCCGTTTTCCTTCTCATGAAAAAGTGAGGCTACCATGCAGACCAAAACCAAAATCCTGATCGGCGCTCTCGTGGCTGGCGGCATCGTCGTCGCCACCCAGCGCAAGAAGATCATGGCCCTCATCGGCCAGCCCGTCAACGGGATCGGTGCGGACGCCCCCGTGCCTCCCGCTCCGCTGGCTCAGACGGCTGTGACCACGCAGAGCGTGGCGCAGATCGTGAACACCACCGTGACCACGCTCGCCGGCATCGCCGGTCTGGCGCTCACCGCCATGACCCTGACCGAGAAGAAGCGGGCGCTCAACAAGGCGTGATGTTTTCGCCGTGACACGGCAAACCCCGGAGGTGTACCTTCCGGGGTTTTGTCGTTATGGTCGCAGTTTTATGGTGAACGGGGACACATCCAGGGTCTTTACTTCTGACGCCCCACCCGCCAACCAATCGCGCACATCCCAATACGCCTTGAGAATGTTCATGGCGTCCCGCAAACTGATCTCCAATGTCTCCGCCTTGGTGCGCGGATTATTCTTGAACAGATTGAAGGCTTCCGTCATGCGGGCAGTGTCTGCTTCCAGCGTGCCGGTGCTGACGCTCACCTCGGCAACCCGCAGCACATCCTCGACCTTGCCCGCCACCGGGATTCCGGCGCGAGCAAGGACGATCTGCGTGTTCTGGATGGTCTGTCCCGGTCCTGGTGGGTAGATGGCTACCAGCGCCAGCCAGGACATGTCGTACATGAACACCGCCCCGAGTTTCACCCGCCAGAATGCATTGGCGCTCAGGTCGATGCCCGTGGCGTTCTCCGGCCCAAATGTCCAGATGGCGGGCATTAGGTCGGAGCGCCGTCAGAGTTGGTATTATCAGGTAGAACGCTATCTTGATCCTCACTCCATGGTGGAGCATACATATGCTCTGGGGGAGCCGCCTGTATAGCTTCGTCCGTCATAGCCCGGAGTAGTGCGTCTTTCTGAGCCTTCTCATCATCTATAAATAACACGCTGCTGTCTCCTAAGCTCATCATTTATATCGATCTGCTCCTGTAGTTGATGCTTGTGCATCAACTTCATCCGATCCATGAGCAGATAGGCAAAGCACACAATATCTGACGCATCGTCAAGGTCGCAATCTACAGCTACGATATCATCTGTGCCAAAGGATACTTCGACTATACCCCTGATGGGCTTACCATTTTCAGGGGAATGAACCAATACCTGCACGCGAGGTTCCTTTGGTTTGGTGTCCTCCTGCATAAACCCCCAATCAAGCGGCGACGGAGGGCTCAAGAATGTAGAGAATGTTTCGCTCACGGGGCACCGCCTTCCTGTGATACAGCTTCAGTCGGAGGCGGAGCGCGACGCTTGCCCGGTGTCGGTGTCTCCACCGGCTGGGCCACCTCGGCATCCTTGACCTCGGCCGGGTTGATCTGCTCGGCGGTCTGCTCGGCAGCAGGCTGAGCCTTGGCCTGCATGTACGCCGCGTGCTTCTCCAGCGATTCGCGGGCATCATTCTGCGTGAGGGCTCCGATGAGCATCCGCTGAATGTCCTTGATGCAATCGCGCAGGAATTCGATGTGCTTCTCCTCCGCGATCCACACCATGAGCTTGTC
>DIZZ01000110.1 GCA_002428045.1 Verrucomicrobia bacterium UBA6015 | reverse complement strand
CTCTGTGCGGCATCAACGCCATCCTTGGTCGTAGTCGTCTGGGGAAACCAGGGCAAGTCCCCACCGGTCGACCACCTGATCGAAGAGGTATCCAGAGCCTGAGCCAATAAATCGGGCTCTATGGTGAAGCTGGCATCGCTTTCGTTGAATTCTGATGGATATTCGACACTGGTAATCCGCACACGGAAAGTCGTTCCCGTGAGGCCAACAGGAATATACCAGTCGTACGAACCGTCGTTTGGAGTTATGCCGATGATATTTCGGTCAAACACGCCACCTTTGTAAAGATCGATCTGCACATTCCCCCCCAGAACCGATGTCCAGGTTATGGTTTCTGTAACTCCGTCTTTGAATGTTTCGCCACCATTCGGGTAGCCTACCGTCAACGGTGGCTGTACCGTAAGCGTCACAGGAACAGTAACTGGCGAGTTGACGGCGCCCGCATCGGTAATGGTAATCGATGCATTATAAACACCGACCGATAAACCCGAGGTTGCATAATCGACGGTAATGGTTACGCTTTCGCCCGTGGAAGAACCGGATGTCGGCGTGCAGCTTAACCATGCAGCGTTATCGGAAATCGAAAACGAGACCGTATTTAGGCCAATATTTGCTACCGCAAACGTATTATCAGCCGGATTGTAGCCTTCGGCTGCGACTGGGCTAAGCTGTGTTGGATTAACGCCGATCACGGGTTGATCCCCGGAGATGACGTCGATGGTTCCCTCGTACGGAATTCCATTTTGCTCTGACACCGTAACATCAAGCATGCCGAGCGTCGATGGTGTCACGCTCAAGGTGACAGCGCCGCTGGCATCCGTTGTCCCCACCTCGTAAACGCCGCCGCTTTCCATGACAAGGGCGACCAGAGCTCCCTGGCAGGCGCTACCCCCGCGTGTCACGGTCACGGTCACATCGGCAGCAGAACCTACAAGCACGGTCGCACTATGGCTGGCAGCAAGCTGCACCGGTGTTGCGGTTCGCAACTGCAGTTCGGGATCGCCGAACCAGTTGAACATCCGTGCCGTCAATAATCCGTAACTCGTTTCTGCTGAACCACTAGTATTGCATACATAGGCTTTTCCACGTGTCAGTGCCGCCGCCGGCCTGAAGGATATGGGATAGGCATTAACGGCACCATAACCATTTGGCGATGTACTGTAGTCATCCCATACGCTATCCATAACGCCCACGAGAAACGAGTCGTTAGGACCGGAGTAGCTTAATCTGGTTGCGCCCGTGAATGCCACGGCACCACCCTTGGTATTGCGCATCCAGGCCTCGGCAAAAGCATCCCGATCCTCCCAATGCCCAGTACCACAGTTAAGACTGAAAACAAACGGTAACTTATTGCTGTTGACCAACGCATTCACATCCGCCGTCTGGTAGTCCGGATCCCCCCAACCTAGCCCATCATAGGAGGCCCCTGTATAGGACGCATACCCATGGTCACGATGAAAAACCATGGCCACGCCGGTATTTATAGCTGCGCTGATTTGCGTCTTGGTGCCGTTACCCATATTCTTCCAAACCGTAGGAACCGGGCTAGGCGGGGTCAGGCGTCCAGTGTATCCATCCGATCTGTAATACAGGGTCTTCGTGGTCGGATCAAAAGTTCTCGCTCCGTTCGTGTAGCTTGTAACCCACTGAAACGCAGAAGTGACGCTGTATCCCTTGGTGACTTCAGTACCGAAAAAGTCATAATCAGGACCTAGAAAGTCGGCGACACGATGCAGATCCTCCATAAACCAGCGGTCTGCGGTGTAATCATCCGGTTGATCATCTTCAAACATACCGGCAACCAATATATGTTTGTAGCGTTGCGCTGCATCAGGCGTCTTATCATAGCTCATGGTCTTGTTGACCATCGTCGTAATCTGGGCACCGGTATCCCCCGGCAGACGACCGATGATTACATCAGGATAGACGTCGGTTCCCTCGAGCAGTGAGTATGGAAAATCAGAGTGAAACGGCATATTAGCACCACTACACGATGGATGATTGGTGATCGCGCAACCCGGAAGATTCTCGTGGTCGCCAATCAGAAGCACAAATGACAGGATCCCTGAATTGTTGTTGTAAACGTCCTGTATGTAAGCCTTGATTGCAGCCTCGGTCGTTCCCCCCACTTCCGTCAAGGTTGCAACGTACGTCTTGAACCCTTTTTTATGCTTCCATTCAGCAAACGGGGCAATCTCATCAGCAAAAGCATCCGGGGTAATGATGAGATAGTCCGCATCGTATTTTACCGACACCAGATCGGGAGAGGGAGATGCGTCCTGATTTTCAAGATTGGAGCTGTCGACCGGAACCACGTTATCCAAGGGCATCTCCGCCTCGATATCCTCACTGGTACGCGCATCCAAGGCGTCACCTTCGTCCGGCATGAGACGGTCATGGCGGCGGCGCTTGATCTCTTTCGGCTCCTGAAGGTCAAGATGCCACTCCACAGCACTGGCAACCTTGACTGTCTTCTTGGCCGGATTATAGGAAACGGGCGTGTAGATAATCTGGACGTATTCACGCCCCCTGATCCTGACAACCCCGCCAAGACTGACAGGCTCGGGATTCAAAAAGGTATCGCTTGCATAGACGGACGCATTTTTTACAAAAGGAATCTGCGTATCGGGTTTCTCCCCATTCGGTCCCCGGGCATCCGGCAAAGGCGGCTGCACCGGAGGCAATTCCACCTCCCCATCGATGTCCTGCCAGGATACACTATCGATCACCAGCTTTACCTTTGCCCCGGCGGGAATGCGGATCAACTCCTCGCGGCGTGGCAACTCGGGCATCCCCGGTTCCCCCACCGCCTCCACCCCCGGAATCAGTAAGCGCGTATAGGTCTTGCCGTCCTTCAGTTTTACGTCCGCAAGATCGCCATGCGACAAGCGGCTGGAGAAATCGGCTTTACCCCGCTGCTTTGATTTTAGCGAGAGCGGCGACTTCTCGCCGGATGCCTCGGCCGGTGCCGACCCCTGAAAGAGCACCCGCCGCTTCGCCGATTGATTCCCCTGCGCAAACGCCTGCGAACATACGCACAGTACCAGCAACCCCATCATGGTATTCTTAATATGCATCGATCCTCCTGCCAAGCGATTTCTAAACAACCGCCTACATATATTCGTGGGGACAACTTATTTCTTATAGCAGTAACGTGTCTAACTTTAACACAAAACAAGCTTTTACAAGAGTGCTTAATTGGGTAATGATTGGTATCCTATTGGCGCATATCGGCTATGAAAGATCCCCCCACAAAACCAGAAGCGCACAAAAACCGTCACGCTCACAGAATCCGCCATTTCTACTTACAGCCCCCGGGGGGCTGCAAGTCCCGCAGAAAATTATTCTTGCAACTGTCATTTTGTGACAGTTTATCACATATGCAAACCATATACTGAAATCGCGATTGTAAACGCACAGGGGAGCATTTTCACCCGGAATGAAGCGGCCCTTTGGATCGACAATGACGGTCCCCGCCTGGACGCGCTATTGAAACGTGCCACGGGGACCGGTGAAATCGTGCGGATCCGGCGAGGTCTCTTTTGTCTTGCCACCCGCTATCGGCTCGATCCTGTTCTGGGAAGCCTGCGCATTGACGAAGCCGACCTGGCAACGTTGACGCCCCTGCGTGGCGCGGCTACAGATCGGTCATCAAGCCCAGTTCACAACGTTTAGACCGGGAATCTTCGCGTAGTGCCGGATGTTGTTCGTGACCACGGTATAGTTCAGTGTCAGGGCGGTACATCCGATCAGGAGATCGAAATCATCGACTGTATTTCCTGACGCGGAAAGTTGCGCCTTTATGTCCCCGAAGCTATCCATGACTGAACGGGTCACGTCAATCACCGGATAAATCTCGGCCAGCCGATGAACCTTGGCCAGGTTAGCGGTGGCGCGTTGTGACTTTCGGCAGCCATAGGCCAACTCGCCGTACGTGATGACCGAGATGGCCTTGGGGATGTCCATATTCGCCTGGAAGTTCCTGACCACGGCTTCATTCCCCTTGAGAAAATAGATCAAGGTGTCCGTATCGAGAAGATACATCAAAACGCCTCATGGATGCGTCGCGTTGTACGCTCTTGGCGAAGCTGGGAGGCAATCTCATCAGCAGATCTCGACTCGTCCCAGGATCCGGCCATCTGAAGCGCTTCCTCATCACCGCCACGACGGGTTCGCGGTGTGGCCAGATAATTCTTGATGATCTCGATGACCTCCTGGCTAATCGAGCGATTGTCAAGGGCGGCTCTTCTACCGAGTGCCCCGTAAAGATCGTCTGCCATGTTCCTGACTTGTAGTACAGCCATTATGCACCTCCTCTTTCTTCATGAATAGTGAATCAGAACTCATGCAACATTGCAAGATCACTTTCGCGATTACAGAAAATGCGCGATTGGAGCCCCCCTCTGTAGTCGGCGGACGCGAGGCCGACGTTTCCTTTGCCACGCTCGCGCCCCTGCGTGGCATGGCTACAGATCGGGATTTGGTGTACAAATCCTTGCCTATTTGGTATTGAATCGGGGCATGAGGACTGGGGATGAATACAGGCCACGTTAACGCGGTGGCCTTACGTTGGCAGGAGGTGACCGATGGAAGAGAGCAAGACGGATCAAAAAAAGCGTCCGGTTGCATATCGCAGGAAGGCGAGGAAACGCATCCTGATTTCTTCCTTCTGGCAGGAGGAAGAGGCGATGCGTGCCATCCTTGCCGCCGCCAACGAGTTAAACTGGGAACTCACGGACGAACGGTTCGTGCATAGCCAGGGCCCCAAGGCATTCACGCCGCATGGCATGATCTGCTGCCAGTGGGCGGTTCCTGATATCATGATGCCTCTCATCGAAGCCAGGATCCCCGTGGTTCATACCTGGGCCATGAGATCCACGATCCCCCCTGATGAACGTCCCGTCGTGACCAGTGATACACGGCTGGTGGGTGCCATGGCCGCCGCGCACTTCCTGGACCGTGGATTCAAGCAGGTATGCTACGTGTCGATGAATGAGAATGATGAGGAGTCCCATCCGCTGATCTCCAGCCTGAGGGAAAACCTGGAGCATGGCGGAGCCCACTTTCTCGGTGCTAATCTGGTGGAACTTGATGGACCTGAGTGGCGTTCGGCGTTTGACCGGAGGCTAGGTGCCTGGCTCGGCTCGATGCCGCGCCCCCTCGGGGTGTTAGCCTCCGGCGATATCCTCGGTGGGCATGTGGTGGGTTTCTGCAAGGCCTTCGGGATTGCCGTGCCGGAGGAGATTGCCGTGCTGGGGATTGGCAACAAGCAGCGCTGTTGCGATATGGCCCCCTGTCCGCTTTCCAGCATTGATCTCAACCCGGTGGCACGTGCCCGGACGGTGGTCGCCTTGCTGCAGCGGATGATGGGGGGGGAAACACCTCCCGATGAACCTGTCCTGGTCATGCCTTCCCGTGTGATCACCCGCAAGAGCACGGACATCATGGCGACGCCGGATCTCGTCGTGACCAGGGCGCTCACATTCCTCTGGGAACATCTGAACCATCCCATCTCGGTGGACGAGGCGGCCGCTGCCGCAGGTATTTCCCGCAGCAGTCTGGAACGGCGGTTCCGCAAGGCGATCGGAC
>DIZZ01000256.1:2046-15432 GCA_002428045.1 Verrucomicrobia bacterium UBA6015 | reverse complement strand
CCGATCTCAGGGGCCGAGTTGATGGATCGGTTCCGCAAGCAGGCCGAACGGTTCGGAACCCGCCTGCGGTACGGGTCGGTTCAACGGGCGGTGCGCGCCGGGGATACGATCCGGCTCGACACCGATGACGGGGAGATCGAGACCCGGACGCTGGTCATCGCCACCGGCGCAGAGGCACGGCGCCTGCCGTTGCCGTCCGAGCCTGCCTTCTACGGCAAGGGCGTGTCGGGATGCGCCACCTGCGACGGAGCCTTTTTCCGTGATCAGGATGTGTTGGTGGTCGGTGGGGGCAACACCGCCATGGAAGATGCCATGTTCCTGACCCGATTCGCCCGTAAGGTGACGATTGTGCATCGGCGCGATTATTTCCGTGCCGCCCCCGTGGAAATCGAGAAATGCAGGAAGCATCCCAAGGTCGACTGGATGATCCCGTGGGTGATCGAGGAGATCACCGGTGATGCGAGCGGCGTAAAGGGTGCTGTGATGAAAAATGTCGACTCGGGCGTCGTACGTCATGTGCCGTGCCAAGGCATCTTCGTGGCCATCGGGCACGATCCGAAAACGGATGCGTTCAAGGATCTGGTGAAGGTTGATGAGGAAGGCTTTGTCATCGCCGAGGAAGGCACCACCCGCACCTCGGTTCCCGGCGTGTTCGCCTGTGGCGATGTGCGTGACCGCCGCTACAAGCAGGCCGTCCTGGCAGCAGGCCACGGCTGCATGGCGGCACTCGATGTGGAACATTATCTCGGGCAGCGCGAGTCGTAAAGAGCATGCACAGACTATCGGAGAACGATGATAATCCGTTTGACCTGATATTACCGCTTGACCTTACGTCAAGCGAGGTGCTATGGATTTAAGAATACGGTAACTAACAAGGAGCGGTTGATCATGTCAGAAATAGCACCGAAGCGCAAAAATCCACGAATCCTGATTGTGACGCCGGAGATTACCTACCTGCCGACCGGCATGGGTAACATGGCCAACCGCATGAGCGCCAAAGCCGGTGGCCTGGCGGACGTGTCTTCATCGCTGGTTTCCGCGTTGTTCGATCTCGGTGCCGACGTGCATGTGGCACTGCCCCACTACCGGCGCATGTTCCATGTGGATGCTGGTCGCCTGATCAGCGACGAACTGCGAGCCTACATGAACAAACTCCCCCAGGCGAGGATCCACCTAGCCGAGGATCGCTGCTTCTACTATCGCAGCTCTGTCTACGGCAACGACGAGCATACCAACAAGAAAGTAGCGCTGGCCTTCCAGCGCGAGGTCATCAACAACATTATCCCCTCGGTGGATCCGGACCTGATCCACTGCAACGACTGGATGACGGGGCTGGTGCCAGCCGCCGCTCGCCGACTGGGCATTCCCAGCCTGTTTACCGTGCACAACATCCACACTTACAACGTAACCGTTGAGCATATCGAGGATGCCGGCATTGATGCCGCTGGGTTCTGGAAGTACCTCTTCTTCTCGCGCCCGCCATGGAACTACGAGGAGTCTCGCGGCAACAACCCGGTGGACTTGCTCGCCAGCGGTATTTTCGGTGCGCATTTCATCAACACCGTCAGCCCGACCTTCCTCACGGAGGTCTGCGAGGGCCAGCATTCCTTCGTACCGGGCAATATCCGCCATGAAATGCTCCAGAAGGCCAACAATGATTGCGCGGTCGGCATCACCAATGCGCCGGATCCGTCCAACAACCCGTCTACCGATCCGTTTATCGAGGTGAATTACACCCCGGAAAACCACATCACCGGCAAGTCGCAGAACAAGGCGGCATTCCAGGAAAAGACAGGGCTGGTGCAAAATCCGAATGCGCCGATCTTCTTCTGGCCGTCGCGGCTGGATCCCGTGCAGAAGGGCTGCCAGCTCTTGTCCGATATCCTGTATAAGGTCGTCTCGAAATACTGGAAGGAAAACCTGCAGATCGCGATTGTCGCCAACGGGGCCTTCCAGCAGGTTTTCCATAACATCGTGGCACACCATGAGTTACAGGACCGGGTGGCGGTCTGCGACTTTACCGAACCACTGTCCATGCTGGGGTACGCGGCGTCGGACTTCATGCTGATGCCATCGTTATTCGAGCCCTGCGGGCTTCCACAGATGATCAGCAGTATCTACGGATCCTTGCCGATCGTGCGCGATACCGGCGGGCTTCACGATACCGTGACCCATCTGGACATCAGCCAGAACACGGGCAACGGGATCGTCTTCGAAAACTATGACAGCAACGGCCTGTTCTGGGGGATCGATCAGGCAATGAAATTCTACGCGATGCCGCCACACATCAAGGTCCCCCAGATCGCCCGCATCATGAAGGAGAGCACTGCGCGGTTCAATCATGCCGCCACGGCGCGCCAGTATTTCGAGATCTATGAGAAGATGCTCCACCGCCCGGTGGTAAGGGATTAATACCCTGGTTGGCGGCCAGATCCGCATCGGTCAGCGTGTAAATCGTTGGCCTTGGATTCTTTTTGCTTTGACCAATCGCCAAATATCAGTATGATGCAGCGTTTTATTTGAAACCGTCAGGTCGTCCGCAACGATGACATGACCGAAATTCAGGATGGATGATTGTGACAAAGATTATATTAGGACTCCCCAAGGGCAGCCTTCAAGAGGCGACCTACCTGATGATGCGTAAGGCTGGCTTCACGGTTAGCTCCGGTTCGCGCTCCTATATGCCTACGGTGGATGACGAGCAGATTGAGGCGCGCCTGATCCGCGCCCAGGAAATCAGTCGTTATGTGGAACTCGGCATGCTGGACGCGGGTATCACGGGGCACGACTGGATTGTCGAGAACGGGTCGGATGTCGTTGAAGCGGGCGAGTTGATTTACGGGAAACAGGGGTTCCGCCCGGTGCGCTGGGTGCTGGCCGTGCCCGAGAACTCGACGATCCAGAGCGTGAAGGATCTTGAAGGGAAGCGCATCGCCACCGAGGCCGTCGGGCTGACCCAGCGTTATCTGCAAGCCAACGGGGTGAAGGCCGAGGTCGAGTTCTCCTGGGGTGCAACCGAGGTAAAGGCTCCCGAGCTGGTGGATGCGATCGTCGAGTTGACCGAGACGGGCTCATCGCTCCGTGCCAACAAGCTGCGGATTGTCGATACGCTCCTCTCGTCGACCACACGCCTGATCGCCAACAAGAAGTCATGGGCAGACGCTGGCAAGCGCGCCAAGATCGAGCAGATCATGCTGCTGCTCGGGGGTGCCTTGGCCGCCGAGTCCAAAGTGCTGCTCAAACTCAATGTTCGTACCGATGCGCTGGAGACCGTCAACGCTATCCTGCCATCGCTACACGCCCCCACCATCAGTCCGCTGCAGACCGCAGGCTGGAGTGCGGTCGAAACCGTGGTTGACGAAGCCGTCGTTCGTGAAATCATACCCCGCCTGAAACAAGCGGGTGCCGAAGGTATCATCGAGATTCCCTTGAACAAGGTAATCCCTTAATAAGCAAAGACATCAGGAGGACCAACGTGGGTTCAATCAAGAAAAAGCGCCGCAAGAAGATGACGAAGCACAAGTACCGCAAGCGTATCCGGGCTGATCGTCACAAGAAGAAGTAGCCTGTCGGAGTATGATCATGCGGTGTTGGTTTTGCATTATCTGCAGCCTGCCGCTGGTTCTGACAGGTTGCGTGTCTACGAGCAAGAAACCGACAATACTTGGTTCTCCAGGTATTGTCGGTGCTTTTGTTCATCCCGATCAGCAAGCCTTGGCTAGGGCGCTTGCACATTTCGCGCAGGCAAACCTGCTGGTGTACGAACAGGGGCAAGGCTCGGAACTGGCCCTGGCGGCCTACCAGCGGGCGTTTGATGCCGATCCTGGTAATCATGATATCGCCTCGCGGATTGCCGTCATCGCATTACACCGCAAGGATCTCCCCACCGCCGTCGCGGCCATGGAGGCGTCGCAGCATAGCGCTCCCGACGCCTATGACCGCAACGCCGATCTGGCCGCCATCTACCAGATTGCCAACCGTGATGAGGAGGCGCTCCGTCTTTATCGCCGGGCGCTGGACATTGATAACAGCCATGCGGCCACCACCATTGCGGCGGCCGCCCTTTATTTCCGTGGCGATCAGGTCGAACCGGCGATATCCCTGCTTGAACAGGGGTTTCGCTCCGTTGATGATCCAAACCTCATCAACATCTATCTTTACGAACAGGGGCGGCGTTTCGTCAGCAACAGTGCCTACGCTCAGGCACGCGCCTGTTTTGAAGCCCTGAGGGCTCATGAGCCATCGTATCGCCCCGCCATTGACCTCATTCTTGCGGAACTTTACAGCGCACTCGGCGACGATGCGAAAGTCATCGAGACGCTGAAGGCCGCGTCCGAACTGCCGGATCCGGATCCAGACGTGTATGCCGCCCTCGCACGGGCTTTCCACCGGCAACAGCGCCAGGCAGACGCCCTCGATCTGCTGACCCAAGCACGCCTCCGCTTCGCCAGCGATCCCGATGCCTTGTTCGCCCTCGGCAGCGTCTACAGCGAGATGGAATTCCATAAGGAGGTCATTGCCGTATTGGCTGAGGCAAGGCAACGCCTGGATGCGGCCCCCTCCCCTACCGAGGCAGAGCGTCCGCCGTTATCCGAAGGGTATTATCTGATTCTCGCGTCCGCATACGATGGACTACAGGAACATGAGACCACGGAGCAACTGCTTGCGGAATGCCTGACGGCACACCCCGACAGCCATCGCGCGATGAACTTCCTTGCCTACCTATGGGCAGAACAGGACAAAAACCTGCCCAAGGCGCTCAAGTACAGTCTTAAATCGGTCACCTTTGAACCCAAGAATGCCGCCTATATCGACACGCTTGGATGGATCTACTACCGGATGAAAAAACTTGAACTGGCATGGGCCACACTATCCAAGGCCTATGAAATCATTGGCGATGATGCTGAAATCCTGCTGCACCTCGGGGATGTCCAGGCCGCCCTGGGTAACACCGAGGCAGCCGTCAAGTACTGGACACAAAGCGTCGCCATCGATCCCGCCCCCACGAACCGTGCCGTCCAGCAGATCGATGCGCAAAGCGGCATGAGCGGGGGCGACAAGCCATGACCGATCGCCGTGATATGGCGCAAACCATGATGATCGACTTCCACCCGGCCAGGGTGGAGGAGAAACCCGAAAAGCCTGAACCCCTCCCCCCATCGCCACCCCCTCCGCGGGCTGCCGGTCAACGGTTTGTCGTACGGCGGCCAGGCATGTTGTCATCCAAGGCAGCACCCTTGAAACTCCCCCAGCATCCGGTCGCCCTGAGCAATGACCTGATCAATTTCTTCGAGGGCATCTATGATGCGGCGCTGCTGACCGACATGCAGGGAAACATCATCGATGCCAATGTCCGTGCGGTTCAGTTCTTCGGTTTCACCCGGGATCATTTCAAACGCAGCGTGATCGGCGACATCATTGCCGGCATCGGTGGGGCAATCCTGGAAACGATCAATAACAACCTGCGCAACAACCAGTTCACCCTTCTGCAAACCGACTGCCGCCGTAACGATGGAACCCGCTTCCCGGCTGAGATTTCCACGAGCCTTATCGCCCTCTCGAAAAAGCAACTGCTCTGCTTCTTTGTCCGCGATGTGTCCGTGCGCCGTACCGCCGAGGAAGCCCTCCAGAAGGCGCACGATGCCCTTACATTGCAGGTCGAGGAACGGACCCGGGCCAATCAGGAATTAGTTCAGGAAATCGCGGAGCGTCAACGGATCGAGAACGAACTGACGGCGGCTATCGCACAACTCCAGCAGCATGACGAGGCCAAATCTGAGTTCATCTCCAACGTCTCGCACGAGTTCCGTACTCCACTCACCTCGATCAAGTATTTCACGGATAACATGATCCGGGGTATCGTCGGCGATATCAGCAGGAAGGGCAAGGAATACCTTTCGATGATCCTGGCGGATTGCGACCGGCTGGCCCGGACGGTGGAGGATATCCTCGACCTTAGCCGTATCGATGCGGATTCGCTGCGCATGAACTGGGTCCGGGCACCCATCGGCAGGTTGGTCAAACGCACGGTCGACTCCTTGCGCGTTCAGGCGGAGAAGGAGGGCTTGAGGATCACCTGCACCATGGATGAAGAGGCTCTCTTCGCAACCTGTGATGTCCAGAAATTTGAGCGGGTGATCCTGAACATTGTCAAGAACGCGATCAAGTTCACACCGGGGGGCGGGCACATCGAGGTGCATGTCCATCCCGCCAGCACACCTTACGAATCGATCTGGATCACGGTTTGCGACACCGGCCCCGGAATTCCACCCGAGCATATCGGGCGTGTGACCGAACGCTATTACCGGGTCGGCGAGTATGTTAGCGGCACCGGGCTTGGCTTAGCCATCTGCAAGGAGCTAATGGCCTTTCACAACGGGATCCTGGACCTGCAAAGCCCGGTCCCTGGCACCGCTGGAGGCACGCAGGTCACCGTCGTGCTGCCTCGCGTCAGTCCGCCGCATGTCTATCTGCTCAATGCAACCCCACCCGCCGCCCAGGCGTTATACAAGGAAGTGGCCTCCCAGGGCTACCCTTTGCATGTCAGCGAAGCCGTCTCCGGATTCGGCGACGTGCTGCCCAGCGTGGAGAAACCCGCTGTGATTATGCTTGACTGGACCGGCCCCGGCATGAATGCTGGAATCATGTTGGCGCACATGCAGGGGCATCCTGACTATAGTGCACTTCCTCGGCTTGTCCTGACCGGGGAGTCCCTGGATGCGACAAGGGACGAGATTCTCCAGGGGCTTGGCGTTGCTGTGCTACAGGCCCCCTGGAGTCCAGGACACGTATTGAATATGCTGGAAGGCATGATACCCGATCCCCCGGTTGGGAAACCCTGAGCGAGAGAAAAAATGACGACAGAGAAAAAAGACCGGATCCTGGTGGTGGACGACGAAAAACACTTGCTGATATCACTGAAGGATTTCCTTGGCTATCAAGGGTTTGATGTCATCGTGGCCCGCAGTGGCGAGGAAGCCATCAAACGCTGCGAGCAGGATGCCCCGGATTTGATCATCCTCGACATGAGCATGCCGGGAATGGGCGGCATCGGCTTCCTGAAGCATATTTCCGATGCCCAAGGCAAACCCCGGTTCCCGGTGATCGTGCTGACAGCACGTACGCACATGCAGGACTTCTTCAGCAATCTTGCAGTGGATGGATTCATGGGGAAACCCTGCGACGAGGAGCTTCTAGCACGTAAGATCAGGGAAGTATTGACGGAAAAACGCAGCAGGAATGTCAAGAATGCCCGCCAGCAGAAGCTTGTGCTGCTGGCCGAGGATGATGACCACTCGCAGATGGGGATCCGCATGGCATTGCAACGCGCCGGATGGCAGGTGGAGCTGGCCACCAGCGGCCCGGCCATTCTTGAAAAGGCGGTTCAATGCAAACCCGACATCCTGCTCATCAAGGAAATCCTTCCCGGCCTTAATGGATCCTCTGCCGTCGGTCTGCTCGCCGTCATGCCAAGTTTGAAAAATGTTCCGATCCTGATTTATGATGAACATGAGAACCCAACGCTCAAACGTAAAACCGAGGCCATGTCATCCGTCAAGGGGATTATCCCCTCAAACGATCCGTCCGTCATTGTCAACGCGCTGGCCGAGCTTCTCGACGGCTCGCGCTGACGTTATCGCGTATGTTTTTTTTACTGGCACCTGATTCTTCCAACGAAAGCGAGTGATGCTGATGTCCCAGCCAGCCCCGATCTCACCGTATGCAACCCCGGCCCATATTTTGCTCAAACCCGCCGGACCGGATTGCAATTTGCGCTGTGATTATTGCTTCTATCTTGAGAAACATGCGTTTTTCAAGGAGGAAAGCCGATGTCGCATGTCCGATTTCACACTTGACCACTACACCCGCTCCTACATCGCCTCGCAACCTACGCGCGAGGTGGAATTCGCCTGGCAAGGTGGCGAGCCGACCTTGATGGGGTTGGACTTCTTCCGTCGGGCGGTCGAACTGCAGAAAAAATACGGGCAGGGCCGGATCATCAATAACTCCATCCAAACCAATGGCACACTGCTTGACGATACCTGGTGTGAATTCCTTGCCAAGGAAAAATTCCTGGTCGGGCTGAGCGTCGACGGTCCCGAGCCGATCCACAACCGCTATCGGCGATATGCCGACGGCAAGGGGTCGTTCCAGAAGGTGATGGGCGCCGCTCGTTGCATGAAGAAGCACGGGGTCGAATACAATGCACTGACCTGCGTGACGCGTGAAAGCGCTTATGAAGGACGCACGATCTACCAGTTCCTGCGCGAGAGCGGCTTCCAGTTCATGCAGTTCATCCCGATCGTCGAACGCCACCCCGATGCGGAATCGCAAAAAACAGGGCTCGCGCTAGCTGGGCCCCCGTCATCGGACCCCGCCGCCCCGGAAGACCCACCATCCGTCATGCCCTTCACGGTGGAACCCGCCGCCTTCGGGGACTTCCTCGTGGCGGTATTTGACGAATGGATCAAGCGCGATGTCGGACGCCTTTTTGTCAACCATTTCGACGTGGCGCTGGCATCCTGGACAGGTGCTAATCCGCCGCTGTGTGTCTACAGCAAAGTCTGTGGTTCGGCCCTGGCCGTCGAGCATAATGGCGATGTCTATGCCTGCGATCATTTCGTCTATCCGGATTTCAAGCGAGGCAATATCATGTCGGGCGATCTTTCACAGCTTATCAGCTGCATGCCGCAGCGGGCTTTCGGCATGGACAAGGCACTGGGATTGACCGATGACTGCAAACGTTGCCGCCACCTGCGAGCCTGTCATGGCGGCTGCCTCAAACATCGGTTTGAAAAATCCCCGAGCGGCCAGCCGGGGCATAATTACCTCTGCGCGAGTTATCTCAAGTTTTTCGACCATGTGGCACCCTATATGGAGAAAATGGCGGAATTGCTGCGGCAGCAACGCCCCCCGTCCGACGTCATGCAGATGAAAATATGACACCCCTTTTTAAGCGACTCAACGTCATCTAGACTGGATCAAAGGATTGGCAGCATTGCGCATACTCATCATCAAACTCAGTTCGCTCGGCGATCTCTTCCATGCCCTGCCAGCGGTGCATAATCTCAAGCAGGAAACCGGAGCCACGATCGATTGGGTGACGAATTCGGCCTACACGGACCTGGTGCGCTGCTTCGACGATGTCTGCACCGTGATCCCGTTCCCTCGAACCAGCCTCAGGCGGGATGGCCGCCCGTTCCTCGCCGCCCTGCGCCAGCAGCATTACGACATGGTGATCGACCTGCAAGGCCTGCTCAAGAGTGCCCTGGTCGCCCGTGCCGCCCGCACGGACCGCCGGATCGGCCCCTCGTTCCATCGCGAAGGATCGCGTCTCTTTTACGATGCGGTCGCGGGGCCGCGCAACAAGGAGCGCCATGCCGTTATCGAGAATCTGGACATTATCCAGCACCTCGGCCTTCCTCGACATGAACCGGTCTTCCCGGTGACCCTGCCCGAATCGATGATCAATCCGCCGTCACCGCACCTGGTGATCTGCCCTGCCTCCCGCTGGGAAACCAAGAACTGGCCGGCAGAACGGTTCGCGACGGTCGCCAGACACCTACAAACACATGGACATGCCTCGATCACCCTGCTGGGTGCCCCCGACGACAGGCCTGCCTGCCAGAAAATCGCGGACGAACTGGGCGGAGACTGCCTGAATCTGGCAGGAAAGACGTCCATCGTGCAAATGGGATCGATCCTGAAGACAGCCGACCTGCTGCTGGCGAATGACTCTGGACCGGTCCACATGGCAGCCGCCGTGGGAACCCCGGCAGTGGTCGTTTTCGGGCCGACCCTTCCTCATCGAACCGGGCCTTTCGGGGCCATACACCGCGTCGTCCAGGACACCAAGGGATGTCCACCCTGCATGAGCAGGCGCTGTCGGTACCCAAAGACCCCCTGCATCCTGAACGTGACCCCAGGCGACGTCATTGACGTCGCCATGGGGATGCTGCAAGGCAGCACCACGAATCAGCCCTGAAGACGCGCCAGCGCCGCCTGCGTCTCCTGCTCGGCCTCGTTCAACAGCTCGGCAAAGATCTCGCGCATCGGCTGAACGCGATCGACCAATCCGACACTCTGGCCAGCCATCACGGAACCTCCATCCACATCGCCATCCACCACGGCCCGGCGCAACGCCCCCATCCAGTACTCCTCGGTCTTCAACTGGGCGGCCTCACGGGTGATGGTCCCCTCATCAAGCTGCTTAAGCAGGTCCATCTGCAGCTTCCCGAACTTCTCCATGCCCTCATTCTGCAGGGCTCGCACAGCGACCACCGGCAAGCGCCGACTGTCATAGGCCGGGGTCGAGATCGCTTCCCGTGCCCGTGCCTGCACGAACCGCTCCTTGAAGGCGGGATGAACATTGCACTCCTCGCTCATCACAAACCGCGTGCCAAGCTGGCAACCCGCCGCGCCCATCATCAGCATGTGCGCGATCATCTTGCCCGTGGCAATGCCCCCCGCCACGAAGACCGGCACCGAAAGGTTTTGGAAAAGCACCTGCTGCAGCAGGATCATCAACGACACATGCCCGATATGCCCGCCCGCCTCACTGCCCTCGAGGATCAACGCATCGGCACCGAAACGGATCTGCTGCTCGGCGATCGACAGCGTCGAGGCAAACGAGATCGCCTTGCTCCCCACCGCCTTGACAGCCTCCACAGCCTGCCGTTTAGGGAAACTTCCGGCAAAAATAACCACAGGCACCCGATGCTTGACGGCCACATCCAGGTGAGCCTTGAAATTAGGGGCGATGGTAACCAGGTTCAACGCATAGGGACCCCCGATGGCATTGCATTTCTCGATTTCCTTTTCGAGCAAGTCGGCTGGCATGTTGCCAGCGGCTAATACGCCAAAGCCTCCGCAATGGTGCACGGCACGCACCAGTCTTGCATCGCTGATCCACGTCATCCCCCCACTGATAATCGGATACCGAACCCCGAGGAAATCTGCCCCGCGCTTGCCCAGCTTGTCCATCCTCGGTGTATTCAACACATTGTCCATCTTCGTTTCCTTTGCCTGTTTTCTCGTTTCCACATTGACTCATTCCCTCGCCGGGAAATCAAAATGCGTCTGGAATATATCCACCAAATCATCACAGAATCGTTCTTCGTCCGGCCCATTGACCCGAATGTTTACCGTCGTGCCGGGAAAGAGCTCCATCGCCATCAATTCCAGGATCGATCGCAAGGCGGTCGCCCCCCGTTCCCCGGTAACCATGATCTGCCCGCTGTATTCGGAGGCAAAGCGGACAATCATCGCCGATGGGCGGCAATGAATGCCTTGTTCATTCCTGATCGTTGCCGTTTTCTCGACCATATTAAAAGGCTCCAAAAAAGATACTGGTGAACGTGGTAATCGGAGCCGTTTCGCGGAAATCATCCACCGCGGCGCGAACTTCGCCAACCGTCTCCTCGATCTCATTATAGATGGTCGGATCCGAGATGAACTTACCCAGCGTGCCTTCCCCTCGCTGGATCTGCTCGGCAATCGAGCGGGCCGTACTGATCGTGGCCGCCAGATCGTCATACAGGACCGCATCGTCGGCAAAGAATTTCCCTGCCGATCCCTTGCCGGCCTCCAGCCGTTCCATGAACGTACGCAAGGCGGTGGCGCTGGCCCGCAGATCCTTGTAAAGCGATTCATCGTCCGAAAGGACTTTCCCCAGCAGCCCCTGACCGGCATTGACCCGCGTAACCACCTGGTCAATCTGATCGACGACGTTACGGAGTTTTTCGAACACGCGCCCGTCGACAATCTGGGTACGCGCCGCACTGACGATTTCCGCCGCATCGTCCATCAGATCATACGGGGTGGCGCCATGGTAACGCTCCAACGCCACGGTATCCCCCGTGGCTGGGCCTTCGTCGATCTGCATCTGCCGTCCGCCCAGCAGCGACGTCGACACGATCTTGATGCTATAGCCTTCCCGCATCCGCAGCGGCTTATCCATGGCCAGCGTGGCACAAACGACCGCCCCTTCCTCGGGCGAATCCACCAGCTCCAGCAACTTCACCTTGCCAACCGGCATCCCGCAGACCGTCACGTTGTCACCAACGCGCAAGCCCATCACATCGCTAAAGGTCACTTGCATCTCGGATTTCTCACGGAACAGCGCCTCTTTGGATAGGATAATGGTAAAATAACCCAGTCCGAGAAATATCAGCAGCATGAATAAACCGACAATGACCTCCATGGTCAATTCCCGCTCGCGCCAATCTTTTTTCATCAGTTCTCCCAAACTCCTTTTTTCGTGATAAACTGGGCCTCCAGAAACCGCTTCACCTCCAGATGCTCGGATCGGATGAAATCCGCTGGTGTCGACAGTTCAATGACCCGCCCCTTATGCAGCATCGCAATCCGGCTGCCGATCGTCAAGGCACTATGCAGGTCGTGCGTGACCACAACACTGGTAATGTTAATCTCTTCGCGAAGCCTGTCAATCAATGCGTCAATCGTTCGCGACGTGACGGGATCAAGCCCCGAGGTCGGCTCATCGTAAAGCACGATCTCCGGATTGGTCACAATCGCCCGAGCCAGGCCCGCCCGTTTTTTCATGCCCCCCGAAATCTCGGACGGACGTTTTTCCCCATCACTGCCCATCTCCACCATATCCAGCACTTCCGCCACCCGACGGCGGATCTCGCCTTCGGTCATCCTCGTCCGTTCCCGCAGGGGTAGGGCGATATTCTCGGCAACACTCATCCAAGCCAGCAATGCGCCACCCTGGAACAAATAGCCGAAGCGCTCACGGATCCGCTCCAGATCCCGCCCGGTGGAGGCGTTAACGCAATCCCCCTTAACGTAGATATCCCCGCTATCCGGCGTCAACAGCCGGACCATGTGCTTCAGGGTGACACTCTTGCCGGTCCCCGAAGGCCCGAGAATCACGAAAATTTCCCGCGGCTCGATCTCAAAGCTAAGCCCATCGAGCACATTGGACCCGCCAAAGGATTTATATACGTTATCAAAACGCACCATGGCTGCCGCCGCCTCTTTACCTTCAGTTCTAGATGCCTCGTCCATAACCCCAAAAGCCTTGATAGCTCCTGTCGCCTCCTTAATCGTCACGCCATACTGCCTTAAAATCAGAAGAACAGCAAGCCAACACAATAAAATCTTGCAATTCTTTGCGGCGGCCGTTTGCCGTTCTTGCTTGCAGGGCAAACGCATTAAAATTTTGATCTGGTGCCATGGTGAATAAATCATTAAGCATTGGCTTTCATCCGTTTAACTGCCTGCCGATCGATCGATGGATGCCACCGTGGTGGTTCCAACTGTCAAAGGCAAGTTGTTTATGCAGGGAGCTATCCGAGCTATCTGAGCATCTGCTCGGCGGCGATCACGACCAAGCCGAAGGCCAGGTGTGCGGCCACTTTA
>DIZZ01000256.1:0-1990 GCA_002428045.1 Verrucomicrobia bacterium UBA6015 | reverse complement strand
CGTTCCGTTGGTTCAGAACTGAACGTGTACGCTGGATTTGTCTTGTTCGAATGTTCTGGATTCATGCAGGACGATGGGCAGGCGTTTAGCAAAAAACGAGAAGTCCTTGTCTGTTGTATAGATTGCGAGTTGCCTTCGTACAGCAACCGCACAGATCAGGAAATCTGTGTTGGATCCCTGAACTCCCTTGGCTCGGCATATGTTGAAAAACGTTGCCGCCATGATGTAGTCCTCTGAGGCAAGTGGGAGATCAGGGAATGCTGCAAGGTGTTTCTCCAGCTTCTCAAACTGCGCGTCTTCACGCAGGCCACAGAGCACCTCTTGCCGGATGGGGCCGACAATCTCCACGCGGTGTTCCAGTATCAGACTTCGGAACTCGCGAACAACATCAGACTCGACCGTATTCGCACGACGGAGCGCTTCAGACCACACGCTTGTGTCCACGAGAACCCTCATGCCTTGGCTCGTTGTGTTTTGTAGTTGTATCCAGGATCAAAGGTAACAGAGCCGAACAGTGAGAGGATATTCTCCTGTTCAAGATGGTGGATGTAGTCGGTCAGTGCATGGGTCACCGCCGCCTTTTTCGTGCGATGATGGCCGAGCTTCACTGCGAGGATGATCAGTTCGTCGTCAATTTGTAAGTTTGTTGCCATAGTTTTCACCTCCACACATAGCATCACACAACAGAATGTGTGGGTCAATCATATTTTCTTGATTCGAACGGTGCCGCTGTCCGAAGCGGTTCACCGCGTACGGTCCTCCTGCTCCCCACTTGCACCCAGAAGAACCAGCACGACAACCAGCAACAAAGGCTGGCACACGGTCTTAAGTTTCGACGCTTTCATTTCATGCTCCAACGGCATGAATGAACCTTTTCGGAAGTTTATTGACTTCCTGAAATAGGTTGGATGCTAGCCAACTCGTCTTTCCACAAGATCACCCTCAATATACTGATGAATCATTGCTGATATCAGCGTCTGATAGGGCATTCCTTTTTCCATGGCCTTCTTTTGAACGCCCTTAAGGTCATGATCGTAAAGCCGTATTGTGACTCTGCGGTCCTTGCGGAAGGTTTGCTCCGCCATGGACCGAATTGCTCTCAGTTCTTTGGGTGATGGAGATGATAGCTTCAGTCTTCCCGCTTCGTATGCACTAAGAATATCCTGTTCTTCTTTATCTAGTTTCATTCTGCTCACCCTCTTTCTCAAAATCACGTGTCGCTTTCCGGCTTGGAATTATCGTCTTCAGAAAAACGCACTCATTTTCCACCATGTGGGGGACGATGTGGATGTACCCTTCCACATTTACAAAATATAGCTTCTGCCCTGGGTACTGCTCCTGATTGGGATGATCAGAAATCTTCCATATATCACCTTGCGACAGATGAAAGACGATTTGCTCAAAAGAGATATTACGTTCTCGTTTAAGCACCTCATTTTTCTCTGGATTCCACTCGTATTTCACGACGCCATTGTGCATTGATTGTGCGTACTGAAGCAAGGATAATTTTCATCTCGGCTAACCTCTTGCCCAATACGGCGTAAAGATTCATTATCTGCATTGACGATGAACAATAATATCGAAAATTGTTCATTATGAATTACTGTAAAGAGAAAGGGGAAATAGTTATGAGAACGCTTGCGAGCAGGCCGGTTTTGAAGATGACCATGGAAAGGAGCCGACGAGGTCGCGACTGTGCCGGGTGCACGGCCTTCCAGCATTCCGTCTACGAGGCCGTGAGCCGCATTCCGCCGGGCAAGGTCAGCACCTATGCGGCGGTCGCGGCCGCGATCGGATGCGGAAGCCCCCGGGCCGTCGGCCAGGCGCTCAAGGTCAATCCGTTCGCCCCGGAGGTTCCGTGTCACCGGGTGATCACCTCCGCCTTGACCCTTGGCGGTTTCCAGGGCAGCACCGGCAAGGAGGCGGTCAACAGGAAACGCCGACTGCTGGCGCAGGAAGGGGTCTGCTTCACCGCCGATGGCAGGTTGGA
>DIZZ01000126.1:9656-9848 GCA_002428045.1 Verrucomicrobia bacterium UBA6015 | reverse complement strand
CCTCGCAAGCCTTTCCGAACAAGCATTCCGCCTCCGCTCGCTCTTCGGAAACGGTCCACTTGAAATAATCCAGAAAGGCACCGAACACCGCAGCAGGGGCGTCGGAAGACGTCCCCACCATCACGGAATCTTCCTGCAACCGCCGTTCTACCGCACAAAGCCGAGTCTCTAGCAAATGCGGAAAGCGCTCCC
>DIZZ01000126.1:9428-9636 GCA_002428045.1 Verrucomicrobia bacterium UBA6015 | reverse complement strand
TGATCCGAACCGAGACATAGTCGCCGGTATGGCGGTCGTAGACTGGATTCTCCAGCAGCGACTCGAAGGAATCCTCCAGAATAGCCATCTTTCGCAGCGGGGCGATAGAAACCTGCTTGATTTCAACATGGCCATTCGTGATGGAAACCGAGGACATACCCTGGCTGTTATTCGCCTCGCTAAACGAGTAGGCCAGAGGGGAACCACA
>DIZZ01000126.1:8825-9385 GCA_002428045.1 Verrucomicrobia bacterium UBA6015 | reverse complement strand
CGCAAAAGAATCAAAAAGCGACGCTGGCACCACATGCGACCCGCCAATAAAAACGCGCTCGCTTTCCGACTCCTCCGCCCCCGCAATGAACTCATGGGTAACAAGCATCGACGGCACATCGGCACGCCTATATGCCCGCATCCCGTCAAGAAGCGCTTTGACGGCAGACTCCTTATCGACAATGCCATCATCACCGAGCGCCTCCTTCACAAAGGCATGATCCACAAAAGGCATCGTAAAAATGTCAAGCGCCTCGCCGTCATCTCCTTTAATGGTCAGCGGCATAAACTGCGCATACCCGCAGCGGATATGAATGCCATGCCGTTCGAAAAGCGAGGCCCCATAACCGAGACGCTCCGCACTATCATGATTACCGGGAATCATGACCACAGGAATATCCAATTTGCAAACGCGATTAAGAAAATCATCAAGCAGCGACATCGCCGCAGCCGACGGAATCGCCCGGTCGAAAACATCCCCGGCCACCACCAGCGCATCATACCCGCTTTTCAGTTCATCCAGCACCTGCGAAAGCATATGCCGCTGATCATCCAGCAAAG
>DIZZ01000126.1:0-8773 GCA_002428045.1 Verrucomicrobia bacterium UBA6015 | reverse complement strand
GACACCTCCTCGCCACATCAATTAGTTGTTCAAGGTAGCGTTCCAGGATGCGACCCTTCTCGCTATCTGTCAACGTTCTCACGCCCCGCTTGCGAATTTCCGCGCGCAATTGCTTCGCGGGAACCTCAGCGACAATGTAAGGATCAATTTATCCCTCTGCATCTGGCACGACGGCTGACTGGTAACGACGGGACGGACTGCAATGCGCCAGCATGCGTTTCCATCCGTTCCGTGCATCAACAGCCGTGTCCAAGGCATCCACCAATTCTGCCCGATCTACCTCTTCGCAATGAGTCACCCCGTGATCGACAAACACAAGGGCGTTCTCGAAAAGGTCCAGCATAACCTGCCGTTCCTTTGCCGGGAAAAGGCCACATACCATGGCGTGGACCTTGCCGAGCACGAACTGGCCGGGATCGAAGTCCGCGGGCATGGCGGGCAATGTCAGCCCCTTTGTCCGTTGGCGCAGGGCGTCGACCAGGGCGGCTCGCAGCGCCTCATCTCCCGCATGCATCCGCTCAAGAGCGTGGCGGCCCGGCCAAACCGCATGCACCATGTCGTAATCGCCGGTAGCGACAAAACGCCCTATCTCATCTATGCACGCTGCATTCATCTACCCCTTTGCTTTGGAGAAAGTTATCGTGGTTGGCTTGCATCGGCGTTTCGTCTGATCAATGAAACCAAGACTAAAGCGCACATCAGGTTTTTGGAAGAAATCCAATCCTCGGCCAAATATGATGCGCCAGCCCTTGTCTGCCTCAAGGGTACGATCAATCTTGCTCATGCCAATACCTCCCAATAACCTCCTCTGTCAGGCCCAGCCCGACGGAGAAGTCCTAATTCTTGAAGTTTTTGGATATTCCGTTGAATACGCTGGTCTGCGGCAGGCGGAAACACCAATTCCTCGAAATCATCACCATACGCCGCTTTCATGGCAAGGTTGATATCTTTCTTGAAATCTCGATCAGTCGTGTAAAGCGTGTGCAATACACTGATCAGATTCTGCCCGTCCGGATCAACACGCTTCTCATGCTTGGCAACCACCGATTGCCGGATGGCCGCATCCTGATTGACATGGAGATCATGATAGACGGACCATGACGCGAGATATGCCTGCACCGGCGGGATGAAGTGATTCTGGGTAAAGGGTCCGGCGGCAAGGCTCAGAAGCGATTCCTCCTCTGGAACGGATTCTTCAGGGGCCATCAAGGCATGTTGCTGTTCGTCGAATACCTTTGCCTGTTGACGTGTTCGATGAATCATCTTGAACGGTTCCTGGCTCTCGCCTTTTTCGACTTTGTAGTAATTGCCCAGGACTTCCTTCTCAATGCGGAATGAACTTGTCCCGCCGATCCGGCTCATGTTCAGTTCATAGGTCAGGCTATCGCGTTCAATATTCCGATTCTTATCCTGCGGTGATATCTTGACGCAGAGATCAATCGCTTCGGCTTGGCCATCCCAGATCAACGGCTCGATGCCGCCTGAATTCTGCACATGCTTGCCCAATTGGCCTTTGGCCGAAACAGCCATCAGCTCGATAGCGCGCAGCAGATTGGACTTTCCGGCCGCATTCGCCCCGACAAGCACATTCAAATCACCGGGCTCCCAAGTCACGTTCTTGAGTGACCTGAACCCATTCACCACAAACTTCAACATTTTCATTATTGAACCCCTTTCGATTCATTTTTTCCAGGACGATTCATATTCACCCTGACTTGTCCACACCCTGTTGAGTTCTTCAGGACCATCGCCGACACCGGAAAGCCACACACGCTTCATGGCCCGGGTGATTGAAACGTACAGCAAGGACAACTCCCATTCCTCTTCGAATCCGACGAAACGAGCCCTCTCGGGTTTTGTTCCGAGAACAAGCGAACGATTTCCTTTAAGCGATCACCTGCAAAAGTATATGCCGCAGGTCCTTTAACAAACAATACAAAATACGCCCCGGATGCCAATCCGAAGTATGTAAAATAAGCAACCGATCCTCGCTTACAGCCCATCAGTATCAATCAGAGTCCGGTCATGGCCGTTCTGTTCCAGCCACCAGTAGGTAAAGTGCTTCGAGAGTCAGGAGGCGGCGCGTTCGGTCGCCAGGATCCGGTTGCGGGATCTTCCAGTCGCGTACCACGGCATGACCGTCCCGCATCACGCAGAGGCGGCGGGTACCGGGAGGGGCTGTGCTGGTGGATAGTGTCGGGGGGATGGACGAGTATGCCGATATGAAGATCGCGACCAGGGGCATTTCGCAGCATTATGTGCGGGTGAGCGAGCGGATGTCGAAGTATGCGGATTATCTGGTGGCGACGCAGTGCGCGATGATGCTGGGGCGGTGGACGCGGAGCGGGCAGGCGGCGAAGTTTGTGGTGCGGGATGAGAAGCTGGCGTATCTTGGGCAAAAGATCGGTGGAGACGCGCGGCTGAAGGGAAATCCTGCGGCGGCGGAGATGTGATGAGTCTATTTTCTTCTTTCGCGGGCGGCCCCTGCGGCCCTCATTCTCGGTCTGTTACTCCGCTGACCCCTAAGGAGTCAAGCTTCTCGAACGGACTGGCAAAGTTAGAACCTTGAGATTTTACGGACTGTGCACCGCCACTACGGTGCTTTGCGTCTAGCGACTTCTCGTGCTCGTGATCGTGGCAGTAAACGCAGAGCAACTCCCAGTTGCTTCCGTCTGGAGGATTGTTGTTGTGATCGTGATCTTTGTGATGAACGGTAAGCTCCTTGAGACGCTTTCCGGAAAACTCCCGTGCACACAAGCCGCAGATGTGCGGAAGCAACTTCAACGCTCTTGCTCTGTAGCTTGAATTCCGAAGGGCCACAGCGCGACGTAACTCATCCACTGCTTTCGTTCGCTGCTCTTGCGTCAATGGCGTTCGCCTCGGTATCATCATGTCCTTTTTTCGTTTGGCGCGCTGTCAAATCCGGCCACACGCACACCCCCACAAACAGCTTTCATGCTTTTCATAAAACCTTTGACAGTTCATGGCTTGGAAAACGGTTGAATCGTAGGGTAATCTGACATCACTTCACTGTGATAGCAAAATCTGGCACTTATCCCGGAAAGAGTCAAGCCATACAGCCTATCAAATGACTACTTCGAATTGCGTAGCCTCCCGCAGGGGCAAGGGCATCGGAGGTCAGTATAATATAGCTACTATCTACTTTCCGGTCTGTTACCCCCCCAATCCGTGAATTTCGCAGCGCCGCCAGTTGCTGGATTTGAAAAGGGAATTGCCGCACCCTGCATGGCGTGAATGAAGAATGGCGAGACTCGACCCCAACACGCTATGCCTTTAGCTGCACCAGTCTTCGATTGCCAAGCCTGTTACCCGCCGGAATTCGTTGGTGTTGTGGGTTATCAGGGTTAGGTGTCGGGCTCGCGCCGTCGCGGCAATGAGTAAATCATTGGGGCCTATCGGCGTTCCTTTCGCTTCAAGGTCATGGCGGATATCGGCATAATGCTTTGCGCCTGCCTGGTCGAATGGAATGGTTTCAATTGGTGCCAGGAACGTCTCGACGGTGGCACGGGTGCGGTCTGGCGCCTTGCTTTTCAGAACGCCCAGCAGCAATTCGGCACGGACGATGGCCGGAATGCCAAAGTCAGCCGGTTCGCTTTGTCCGAACATTTTGGCAATATTCGGATAGGTTCCCTTCATGGCATGAATGCAGGTGTCGGTATCCAGACAGTATCGCATCACAACTCCTGCCGTTTGACGTCGGAAGCAAAAGATGGCTGGGGCGGACGATCAAGATCGGACTCGCGCAAGGCTCCGAATGCAGTGAAAAAATCGTTCGGCCATGTGTCACGGACAGCCTCGCATAGACGGCGACGCGCCCAGTTTGAAACCGAGACATGCTCCCGCTTCGCCGAGCGTTTGATCGCTCGCACAGAGGCCTCATCCAAGTATATGGTCATTTGGCTCATGGGACACCCCTCTCTTCATTTAAGAATAGTGTAGACGAATGACTGTTTCCGTACAAGTATAAGTGCAAGTATAATTTATTGCCTGCCGAATCCTGCGAGCCGCACTTGCCGGGAGAGCTCATTACCCTCCACAGACGTCATTCCACACGTTATAGATCGGCATCCGGTTTGGATCCAAACACAATTACGTTGCCGCCGTCGTCCACGACTGCCACGTGATCCCCGTTGACGACCGGGCCGAGGACATGGTCACCGATGGAATGGGTCATGAAACGCTGGCCGTCCTTGAGCCTCAGTCCTTCCAGCTTGCCACCGGTGACCACGAACAGGGCATCCTCCACGACGCACAGCCCCGACACCTCGTTCTCAAGCGTCATCCGCCAGCGTTCGGCACCGCTGGCCGCCTCGAACAGGATCACCTCGCCCCCCGCCGTTCCCATGGCCACGGCATCACCGGCCACGACCGGCGTGTTGAATTCCTGCTCCTCCGAGAGTTTTGCCTGCCAGGCCAGCGTGCCGGTGGCGGCCTCCACGCCCGCCAGTCTGCCATCACGGGTACCGCCGAAAAAGCGGCCGTTGAGCAGCGCCAGGCCGCCAGCCATCTGGGCATCCTTGCCGACCGGCACGGACGCGGTCCGCCGTCCGGTCTGCGCCTCGAACACATGCACCGCCGAATCGCAGTTGCCATAGGCGAGATACCGTGCATCGCCGGCGGGCATGCCATCAGCCCGGTTCGTCGGTTCCGACCGCCAGACCGCCTGTCCATCCGTCGCCGCCAGGCAATGCAGGCTGCCGTCCTCACTGGAGAGCAACACCACGTGCCAGACGGTACCGGCGGGGATCGCCAGCGGACCGTTCAGCATCGCGGGGCTGCCCGTTTGCACCTGCCAGCGCAAGCGCCCGCTGGCGGCATCCAGCCCCGCCGCCTGCCCGTCGGCACCGGCCACCACCACAACCGAGCCGGCCACCGCCGGCGAGCCCACGATCGCCATGTTGGTGAGGGTGTGCGTCCAGCGCAGCGCGCCAGCGCCATCGAGTGCCTCGACCCGACCATCGTCCGACGCGACCACCCAGCCATCCGCCAGCGCGGCGGGAGCGCTGGCCACGCGCGGGCCTACCGCATGGGACCACAGCCGCCGCCACGTCCGTTCCGATCCCCGATCCGCCCTGCTACAGGCGCAGGCTGCTTCGTCATGGTTCTCCGCCTCGCCCGTGGGCGCCACTCGCCACACAAGCACCCCAGCCAGAACCACCGCGCCTCCCACCACTATCAACGCCTTTCCAACCGCATTCACATCCACCCCACTGTTTCCCGGGTCCAGCCGACGACGGGCCCAGTCTAGGCAAATCAGCCCAAGAACCCAAGGGAAAAACCTGTCGGGGAAAAACCGTGCAAGGTGCCGCCGGTATGGTACAGTCAAGCGGAACGTTTTAGGCAATAAGGAGGGATTATGCGGAAGGTGACATTTGAACGGCATTACATCAAGCATCCGGCGGGATCGTGCCTGGCCTCGTTTGGCGACACGAAGGTGATTTGCACAGCGAGCATCTCGACGGATGTACCGCCTCACGTGCGGGGTTCGGGCAAGGGCTGGATCACGGCGGAATACGCGATGCTGCCGGGCAGTACGGGGGGCGGACGCAAACGGCGCGACGGTGCCAGCAAGGACGGCCGGAGTACGGAAATCCAGCGGTTGATCGGGCGGGCGCTACGGGCAGCCGTCGATCTTGGAAAACTGGGGGAAGTCGCGATCACGATCGACTGTGATGTGCTGCAAGCCGATGGCGGAACGCGCACAACAGCCATCAGCGGAGGCTGGGTGGCCCTGTATGACGCCCTGCGCGTACTGGCGCAACAGCAGGATAAACCGGGACCGGAGGCCTATCTGCTGGGACAGGTGGCGGCCGTCAGCGTCGGCATCGTGAACGGCGAGGTCATCTGCGACCTGGATTACGCCAACGATTTCGCGGCGACGGTGGATATGAATGTGGTCATGCGGGATCAAGCGCTTGTCGAAGTGCAAGGCACCGGCGAGGAAGGAGTCTTTTCGCGCGACCAGCTCAACAGGCTACTGGATGCCGCCGAAACCGGCATTGCCGGCATCCAGCGGTTCCAGCGGGCGGCACTGGGATTATAAGGCGAGCGTTCGATCAATCTGGATAATGCGCCCGAAAGTTGAAGCCATCACGCTTTCTGGCTGACCCCCGCCCCGCTGAAGGTGGCCATCTGGTTGTANNATCTTCAGCGCGGCCTCGATGATGCTCATGGCCAGCGCGGCCCCGGTTCCCTCCCCAAGGCGCATGTCGAGATCGAGCACAGGGCGGGCCCCCAGCTTTTCCATGATCACGCGATGACCGCGCTCCTGCGAGAGATGACTGAAGATCAGGTACTCGCGGACCGCCGGGCACAGGGCACAGGCTGCCACGGCGCCAGCCGTGGAGATGAAGCCGTCGACCACAACCGGCAGCCGGTGCGCGGCACCACCGAGGCAAAGCCCTGCGATCCCGGCGATCTCGAAACCGCCCAGCGCGGCCAGTGTCCCGAGCGGATCGGCAAGCTGATCACGGTTGACGGCCAGCGCACGCTTGATGACCTCGATCTTGTGCGCCAGCCGCTGGTCGTCAATCCCCGTCCCCCGGCCCGTGATAGCCTCGACCGGACAACCGAGATAGGCCGCCAGCAGTGCCGTGGCAGGCGTGGTGTTGGCGATTCCCATGTCACCCGTGCCCAGCAGCGTCACGCCCTCGGCGGCAGCCGCGCCAGCCAGTTCGATACCGGCGGTCAACGCCGACACGGCCTCCTCGCGGGTCATGGCCGGGCCCGTGGCGATGTTGTCCGTCCCACCCCGGATCCGGCGGCTGAGCAACCCCGGCAGATTCCCCAGCGGAGCGGCGACGCCAAGGTCGGCAACGACCAGCTCGGCACCCGCATGCCGCGTCAGCACGTTGATCGCCGCACCACCGGCCAGCATGTTATTCACCATCTGCGGCGTGACTTCCTGCGGGAACGCGGACACGCCTTCAGCGGCGACACCATGATCACCGGCCAGGCAGCAGATGCGCTTTTTCCCTAGCTTGGGCTGGTGCGTGCCCTGTATCAGACAGACCTGCAACGCCAGTTCCTCCAGCCGCCCGAGACTGCCTTGCGGCTTGGTCAGGTCGTCGATATGCGCACGCACCTTGGTTTCGAGCGTGCAGTCCAGGGGACGGATCGTTTCAAGAGTCTGGTCATACATTGTCATTTCCTGAGTCTCCTATTATTGTCATTTATACACCCAATCCGGTGACGACTACGGCGACGACTACGATCAACGAGCGCTTAAACGCGTATCGTAATCCGTGGTCGTCGCCCGTTCTCTTTCACCGATTTCACCACTTACAAACAAAAAAAGGGTTCCGGCAGATCAAAACAAATTGATCAGCCGGAACCCTTTTCCATCGGATTCCTTCACACTGGAGCCTCTTCGACAGGTCTTCTGACTCCCGGATCAACGCTCAACCACGCCTTCCCGACCTGCTTTCCGCTTGTGGCGGCCACAGGCCAGTGGCCTCTTGCTGTTGAACTCCCCGGTTACAGCGGCGGGACCGTCGCGGATTCACACCGCGTTCCGAGATGCCGATGCTCCCAAAAAAATCAGAGCCACTTCTACACCAATGAAACAAGGGATGTCAAAGTTTAAATAGGATTTGAATGCGGCCAACCGATCTGATTGAATCTGAGCACCTGTCATGCACACCGAAAAAGCCATCCATGAGGCGATCCTGCTGATCGGGCCTACCGGCAGCGGCAAGACCCCGCTGGGCGCGTATGCCGAGGCGGCTGGCTTTGCCGGACGACGCTGCGTGCATTTCGATTTCGGGCACCAGCTTCGCCTGGCCGCCGCTGGCGATCCGCCGGAAAACGGTCTGGACTCCGCCGCGACAGCGCACGTCCGCGAGGTGCTCGCGACCGGGGCCCTGCTGGAGAACGAGGCATTCGCCATCGCCGAAACGATCCTGCTGCGCTTTATCGAACGCCATGCACCCCAACCGGACGATATCATCGTGCTCAACGGCCTGCCGCGTCATGTCGGGCAGGCGCAGAGGATCGCCCGGCTGCTGAGGATTATCCTGGTGATCAACCTGCACTGCACCTCGGAGGTCGTCTTCGAACGCATCCGCCACAACAGCGGCGGCGACCGCACCGGACGACAGGACGACACCCCAGAGGACATCCGCCGTAAGCTCGTGATCTTCGGGGAGCGCACCACCCCCCTGCTGGAACACTACCGCCGGCAGGGTGTAGACGTCATCACACGGACGGTTGCCCTGCAGGACGCCCCCGCAACGCTATGGTCAACAACAAGACCGTAGACTAACGATCGCAGACCTGAACGAATACCGCACCCAGCTACAAGCGCTTGTTTATAACTTCAATTCATTTCAACGCCCAACAACCAACGTCCAACGCCCAATAATCCAAGGAACGGCTCCCAGGCTTGGACGTTGGATGTTGGGCGTTGGATGTTGGACGTTCAATTCGATTTTTCTCGAGCTACCCATTCGTTTTTGCCCGGGAGCCCCGGGCGGCGGGCTTGTTTATAACTTCAATTCATTTCAACGCCCAACAACCAACATTCAACGCCCAACAATCCAAGGAAGTGCTCCCCAATTTGGGCGTTGGATGCTCGATTTCCGAGCATAAGCAGATCCGCTGCCAACGGGCTTTTGCTCCGCAGCCGCCTGAAGGCGGAACTACAAACCCTTTGCCACGCAGACTCGCGAGCCGATGCCCATGAAAAGGCGCATGGCGAAGCCTCTCTCCCGTTTGCTAATCCATGCACGGCCGGGGTCACCGACCCCAGCTA
>DIZZ01000062.1 GCA_002428045.1 Verrucomicrobia bacterium UBA6015 | reverse complement strand
ACCACGTTCACGCCCCGCGAGAGGGTCTGCAGGTTGGCATTTGGCCCAGCAGCCTTGCGGAAGCGATCCATGGCGGTGAAGGCGTCCTCGTTGCAGTAGAAGTAGAGCGATTGAAAACGGGCTCCGCCACCTGCTTCCATCCAGGTGATGCCTGCATCGCGTGCCGCCTCGACGGCTGGCAGGAAATCATCCGTCAATACGCGGGCTCCATAAACTGACTGGAACCCATCACGGAATGCGGTGCACATGAACTTGATATGCTTCTTGGCCATCCTCGTCCTCACTTTCTTGCATGGGCGGTTACTGCAGCCACTGCGGCGGCGATCAATTCAGATTCGTTGTTGTCCGTTGGCTTGCGTGGTGCTGCTGTGGAAACCACCGGGCGAAAGCGCGCCTCATTCTTGATGAAGTACTTGCCGACGGCCAGCATCACATAAACCATCAGTGTCAGGAATATATATACGGTTCCCATCCCGACGATTAATAATAAAAACCCTTGGCTCAGCATGTCCTTTACCATCCTTTCAAAGTAACGATTTAGGGTAAATCAGTTTGGAAAGCAAGTATTCGACCATAGTTCGAGAGGTATATCAAGCATAAGCCGAATATATTTTACAAATATAGTTGCACTCATTGTGAAAATCGGTTACAACTTGCTACATAAGGTAATTAATCAGCGATGGTGTTTGATTAAGAATGGTGCATTGAACATAACGATAACGAAAGTGAGGTCGAAGATGGCACAGGTTACATTCAAGGGCAATCCGGTGAAGGTGTCTGGAAAAATTCCTGCCGTTGGCGCAGCCGCCCCGGTATTCAAACTGACAGGTACGGATCTGGGGGATGTATCCTTATCCGACTTTGCCGGGCGGAACGTGGTCTTGAATATATTTCCAAGCATTGATACGCCGGTGTGCGCCACGTCGGTTCGGCAGTTCAACACGCTGGCTGGAAAAATCGCCGATACCGTAGTGCTATGTGTGTCGGTCGATTTGCCGTTTGCGCAGGGGCGGTTCTGTGGTGCAGAGGGGTTGACGAATGTGAAGCCGGTCTCGGCATTCCGTTCTCCGTCCTTTGGTACCGATTTCGGGGTTCTTTTGAGTGAAGGTCCGTTGGCTGGGCTCTATGCCCGTGCCGTGGTCATCATCGGCAAGACCGGCAAGGTGGTCTACACCCAACTGGTCCCGGAGATTGCACAGGAGCCTGATTACCAAGCAGCGCTGAAGGCGTTGGGCGCCTGATGTCCCCAGATCGAGCCTACAGGGGGTAGTCTGCCACCCGCCGTTCGCTGACCAGCGGACGGATAAAGGCGACGACCTCCTGATGGGCTGGGTGCACTATATATGCCTGCAGGTCGGCTTGCGTACGGAATTCGGAGTACAGGGCGATGTCCGCCAGGGCATCGCCTTTTTCTTCGCTGATGCCCGCTTCCAGATGGTGGATGGCTGGGATCTTTGCTGGTAGGCTATCCAGCTTCGCCTTCATGGCAGGGGCGTTGGTTCGGTCATGTAGTTTCCAAAGGACGATGTGCTTGATCATGGGGTATTCCTCCGTTGTCTTCTTCTTCGTATTGTTTCAGTTTGCGGTGCAAGGTGCGGCGGCTGATGCCAAGGACGTCGGCCGCCTTGGTTCTGCTGCCTCCCTGCTGTTCGATGGCCGCGAAGATCATGGCGCGTTCCGTATCGGCAAGGGATACACCAGGGAGCACATTGGACGGGGCGGCCGGGCGGGGAGGGGATGGCACGGTGGTTTTGACCTGGCTGCGGATATTGGCTGGGATATCCCTGGCCGTAAGGCGGTCGCCACGGGATAGGACAACCATCTTCTCAATGGTATTGCGCAATTCGCGGACATTCCCCGGCCAGTGATACTCGGTCAGCATGGCGACGGCATCGGGTGTGATGCCATCGATTGACCGGTTGTTCTTGGCGGCGAACTCGCGAATAAAATGGGTGCTTAACATGGGGATATCGTCCAGTCGCTGACGCAGTGGCGGCAGGGTGATGTTGACGACATCGAGCCGGAAGAAAAGATCCTCACGGAATTTGCCTGCATCGACCCATTCGCGCAGATTGCGGTTGGTGGCGGCGATCAGGCGGATGTCGACCTCGACCGGGGCGTCGCCCCCGACCCGTTCAAAGCAGCGCTCTTCAAGCACCCGCAGGAGTTTAACCTGGACCGAGGGGTTGATCTCGGAGATCTCGTCAAGAAAAAGGGTGCCGCCATCGGCCAGTTCGAACCGTCCCTTGCGACGGGCGACAGCCCCCGTGAACGCCCCTTTCTCGTGTCCGAACAATTCGCTCTCGAGCAGGGTGTCGGAGAGTGCCGCGCAGTGGACGGCGACAAAGGGTGCCTTGCTTCGGGTACTCAACCGGTGGACGGCATGGGCAACCAGCTCCTTGCCCGTGCCGCTTTCGCCCTGGATTAGCACGGTGGCCTGCGTCGGTGCCGCCTGCTGGATCATCTCGAAAAGCTCGCGCATGGCGGGGGCGTTCCCGACGAGATTCTCAAGCCCGAATTTCTCATTGAGCTGCTGGTGGAGCTGCTGGTTCTCCGCTTCGACGTCCCTCGATCGCAATGCCCTTTGCAGCAGCATTTCAAGGTGATCAAGGTTGACCGGCTTCATCAGGAA
>DIZZ01000084.1:19376-54306 GCA_002428045.1 Verrucomicrobia bacterium UBA6015 | reverse complement strand
CTTTCAGACACTCCCTTGGAATCAAAACCTTCAATGTCGCTTACTTCACCAGTTTCTTTCATTCTTAGCCATTCTTGCAAGGACGTGGCCACGCCGCCCCTTATAATGCAAGCTTCACCCAGCCTCTGAAGTAAGTCACATGCAGCAGTGTTGAGTCGGCCATTGATCGCCGCAATTGCTTCTGCAGCTTCTACAATTCTAGTCGCCACTTGAAACCAATCCCGAATTCCTAGATTATCACCATAACGCAGGAATTTGANNTGTTGATGTGTCCGCCAACTGCGTAATAGCAGAGAGCATTCGAAAATCAGTATAAGTAGCACCATCGCTTGAAACTCTACTCAAAAAAAGGTCATCAACTAATTCTCGCAACCATGTGACTTCATCAGACCTAGGGACATTCAGACCAATGAATTCTTGAAGCACGCCATCATTATGCATCGCATTCTTATCACCCAGATGATCGAAGAAGATCGTTCTTGCCGTCTGCATATTACTTCGCCCTCTTAAGCCACCATAGGCCTTTGCTTATTTCGACAAAGTCATCAGCACCAAGATCGATCATGTGCAGAACCTCACGTTCAAAAGATCCCCCCATCCTGCTAGCCTCCCAAGGATTGTGACTAAAGAGGAACTCTTTGCCTTGAGCCCATTGCTGATCGATGAATGCTCGATTGATCTCAAATGTATCGTCGAATTTTGACGTGACTTCATCGAAATTGTTGAGATGGAAATATGTAAGTGTATCGGCTCGAGCCAATTCATCATATGGAGTCCCACCATATTTGACCGCATCCCATTTACCAAACACAACTGACTGCGCATCACGATTGCGCGTTGCCTGCCGTGCGAATTCAGAGGCATCAAGTTTGGAAAGTGCTTGAACTGATTCGTCAATCTGCTTCGTCCCCTGCTGCAACAACTCCTTCGTCCCCTGCTGTACTAACTCCTTTGTTCCCTGCTGAACCCCTTCCGTTAACGCCTTCTGTGTAGCCTCAATGGCAACCTTCTTGCTGACCTTAAAAGCACCCTTTGCTGAATCACCAACAAGAGGAACCCATCCGACTACGGCACCACCAAGAGTTGCCCACGCCATTATACTCGTCGGAGCCCTCCATACACCGCGAACGCCCGCAGCGGTGTCTCTAGCGTCAGCAATCTGACCAACAATAGGTATAAGGCCAATACCAACCTGTCCACCAACGCCGCCCCAAGTCGTTTCCTCCTCGTCAAAATCACCCTTGGTAATATTGCTCCAGAACGACAACCCGAGCGGGTCTGTGTTGTTGATGGCGTCATTGCGGCAGTATGCGTAAAGGTTGAGACCGCCAGATTCTCCGAGGGGGTCGCGTGACAGCCAGCGCATGGATTTTGGATCGTAGTGGCGATATCCAAAGTCTATAAGCATGGGGCCTTCGGAGGGGTTGTATTCTTCACCGGATGCAGGGATGGAGAATGCGTACTTTGTGGCGAACTGGTGCGTAAACTGTTTTGCGAGTGCGACTTCTGCAGGCGCAGGGACTGCTGGTGGCGTGTAGACAACACCGGTATTGGAACCGGTTTGGCTGGAGTGTTTCATGAAGGAGTCTTCAATCTTGCCGGTCCAGTATTTCTGCCCTGTCGGTGTATATTCATAGTAGCGTAGTACGCTGAAATCAGGAGCGGTGGTGCTGCCGGAGACACTGACAAGCGTGCGGGTGTTTCCGTTGCGGTCTGGCATGGGTATTGCGGTTGCCACGCCTTCTTCGCCTGCATAGGTTGTGGCGAGCATGCCACCTATGCCACCACCGGCCTGCGAGCTATCGCCTGAGGCAAGTCCGGCTTGATCCAGCCCGTAGACGTTGAAGCTGTAGTTGGTGGAGGGCGAGGCTTCACTGCCATAATCGACGGATCGTGTCGCAATCATGTGCCAATCGTGCCAGACGAAATACTTTTTCTCGGCCACTTCCCAATCCGAGGAATCATGAGAATAGCGTACGGCCGAGTGGCGACGGCCATCGGGACGGTAGGTGATTTCCCACTTGGTGTCACCTGCTACTGGGGATATGGGTGCGGTTTGTCTGAGACGATTGTTGGCATCCCATGCATATGCACGCACGCCATCGTTCGTAAGATTGCCACGACCATCATACTGCCACGAAACCATGGAGCCACCCGCGCTGTGCTGAATCACCTGATTTGCCGGCCCGACTGTCCACGACTCTGAACCATCAGGCCCCTGCATGGCAAGCACATTATCGGCATGGTCAACGGCAGCCGCGTATGCATTCGTCGGGCTGCCACCGGATGCTGCTGTGCTAAAACTCGGATATGAGGCGGCCATCGTGCTTGCCGCCAGCATGGCAGATCCTGCAACTGGTGTGCTATTCCCCCCATTAAAGCCTCCCTGTGCACTGTAATTGAAGGTTTGCAGGAAACTTGTGGTTCCATAGGATGTCACCATTTCACGGACCCGTCCGCGCCAATCGTTACTGGTTACAGTTTCGGAAAATAGTACGGTGGGAACTATTCCGGGACGTGTCCACTCGGTTTGCGTGCGAGAATTGTTGAAATCGTCGTATCCGAGATTGCCCACAATGCCGTTTGCATAGCTGATTTTGTCTACGAGATCGCTATCGGGCAGATAGGAGTAGGTTACGGAATCGCTCTTCCCGGACAAGGAGTTGGTCCAGCCTATTGCGGACACGCGTCCATTGGTACTGTAGGTATTTGTAACAACAAAGGTATGGTCATCGAGCTCGAGCGATATGCCAATGGGGCGCGCATGCGCAGCATCCCAGTGCCTCGTAATTTCATAGGAAAAGGCATCCGGCTGGCTGACAATCGTTTCTTTTTCCGGCACGAGATCGGGGGAATATTCGATCGTAAGCGTGTTGGTTCCGCCGTTGGCCTGCCAGACGATCTGTGTGGTGAGGCCGGATATATCGAGATAGTAGTCGGGTGTTGGTTCGTCGGAGGAACTTCCACTCGCAACTTGCGACACTTTCTTTCCATCGGTAGACATAACGGTCTGCAAGGAAACGCCATCACCATATTCAACCGTGCTTGTCAATGCATCGACAGATATTCGTTTCGACACCGTTGTCGCGTCTGGATATGTCTTGGTTGTTGCGAGTGCCGTAGAGGAGATGGACACGGCATGCTTTGTCTGGGCGGTGGGACTGAATGGGATCGGTGTTGAACCTGCAGATGCGGTTTGCGACATTCCGATAGAGTCAACGAGCCCTTCTCCGGAACGACCGTATAATACTGCAGGGGTGCCTGCCCCTTGACTGCCTTGGTGTTCAAATGCTGGTGTAAATTTGTCTGTACGGGGTCCCTCGCCCGGCAGATCGGTTACGCGCGACATGGTTGCGGGGTCGAATGTTGAGCTTGATGTCCATCCTTCGCCTGCATGCGTGACGGTTCCAGAAAGCGCTGAAAGGTTGTAGTCTTTCGTGATCGTTCCCGTGCGCGGATCTGTGTGCGACCGGATACCCTTTATGGCATCAGCCCCAAAGATGTGTGTCTGTCCGGAGGCTGTTTCAACGGAAGACAGCAATCCGCTTGAAGACGTGACTCTACTATCGGTTCCATCAAAATGGACTTGGCTGTTTTCTACTACTCCGTCCAACGCTCCTGGTGAATATTTCTGGAGGGAAGAAGCGCCACCCGGTGTGGACGTCTGCACCTGCCACAGGTTCAGCGCGACATGATTTGTCGTCAGCGGGATCGTTCCGCCGGTTGCATGCGGAAGATCAGAGGACAAGCGGCTCAATACGACAACAGCGGGAACAGACGGGGAGCCGAAGCTGCCAGCAGTATATGAATTGGTAACAAATCTTTCTGCGGTACCATCGTCATCGATATCTGTGCCGTCGAAAGCCAGCCGTCCTGCCACATCGTATGCAAGTATGCGCGGGTGGTCTGCGGCCTGGTTGATATATACCGGGAGCCCATCAGCCCGATAGCGAGCCGTCATATTCGTAAGCGTACCATCGGGTCCATCGATAATCTGCCGCACGAGGTGGCCATCTGGCGACATGACAGCAATTGACTTGCGCACGGCACCGGCAAAAGCGAGGTCAGGATCGGTTGAGGCGGCACCATCTGGATAGGTATAACTGACGTTTTCGACCCCCATGCCTCCATCCGTGCGGGAACGGACTTCGAGTTTTGTGGGGTACCGGGCGTTCCCCCAGGCGCGATCAAGCGTACCATCTGCGAAATATGCCTCTATGGAGATTTGCCCGAGGCTGTTGGATGAGGTAACGGTTAGTAATTTATTGGTGGAAAGCGCGTATAGATAGGCTGTACTGATTCCTGTTGTTTCGTTTACATTTGTTGCAATCGTGCCATTTGGCGTAAAGGAGCGGCGCGTGATTACGGTGGTGCCGCCATAAGCACCAAGCGTTTGCTCTGTTTTTCGGCTCCAGTTCCCATATGCGTCGAATCCTGCGAGCGTTGTGGACAGAACCGGACTCACCGCATTGGTGACACGCAACAAACCATCATAATTGTATGTTATGGGGCCGGTGTGATCCTCTGAGGTCTTTGGGGGATAAAGCCCGGAAACGTATGTATTCGTGGATATAGGCACACCATCCACGGAGACACCTAATAGACGTCCTTTACCATCATAGGCACGTGATGTGACGGAGGAGCCGGCGCTATTCAGTTTTGAGTCCGTTTCAAGCAGGCCACGTGCATCGTACCTGGAGATGGTCTTTAATCCTGAAGCATCCCCAGAATATTCAGCGGTGACCTCAGTGCCGGCCCAAGCCATCGTCTGCGTTGTGCAGCCAATGATTTCGTGTTGCGTAAGTCGCGCCGAAGAAGCATCCCAGTGCATTTTCTCTTCGGCGGTTCCCGTCTCTGTATCGCGTTCAATGGTGGTTGTCGATCCAGGGGTAATCGTGGTCTTGGAAACATCGGAGGAGGTGCCGCCTTTTACAATCGCTTGGATCGTCTCTGTGGGAACGCCTGCACCTGAAGACCACGTATTTATTTTGGTGCCGACATAGCGGATGGAGGATGCCTCGAACGGTGCACGCAGCTTGGCCCCAAGCAGGGCGTTATGGATTTTTTCGAGAGCGCCGCCTGCGGAAACATCAATGGCGGCACTGGCATCGCCAATCGTGTAGACGGTTCGGGCACCGTCGGCGCGGTAGCTGTNNTGAAGACCACGTGTATTTGGTAAGATAGCAATTATCGTTATCACACGGTGCCGATGAGGCAAGGACCGCCCGATTTTCTTTGAGCCTGCGACTCGTATCATATGTGTTGGTAAACCAATTACCTTGATTTGACGTATAGGTTGAAAGCAATCCTCTGTTGACGCCATTGGTTTCATAGCTCCAGGTTTCGTCAATGGGGGCATTTGTGCTATATCCGGGACTGGTCAAGCTCGTAACCGCCCTACCCCAACTGTGATTGGCAACATTGTACGAGTTGGTTATGGTACTATCCGCTGTTGTAACAACATTGATAAGCAGCCATGATGGTTTGCGTTGAATCCCGCTATATCCCACTACGGATTTGGTCAATGCACTGTCATTGATGCTTATTGCGACGCGGTCTACACCGGTGGTTATCTCCGTTTCGCGAGCAACAATCCCATCAAGCAAATTGGTAATGGTACAGGACGCATAGGTGTTGGTTTCCCACGTGATTGTACTACTGCTTACGATTCCACTGTGTCCAATGCGTTCTATATGATTTGTTCGGGCATCAAACGTAAGTGTGGCCGTTCCCCAGGCACTCGTAACATCCATGTCAACACCGGAGAGAGAGTCTGATACTCCTTCAAACACAATGGAATTGTTGACGCTAACGCCCTGTGGCGTCATGACTGCCGTAAGAGGTGCTGCTGCAGCAGAGAACTTATGGCCTACACCGGAGTTGAACCATAGGGTGTTCGATGCGTCATCCCAGCGGTAAGTCCGCATATGATCAGGTGGAAGCGGGGCGCCGGTCGTTGCATCAAAGCGCACGATTCTTCCTGATGGGCGTTGGATGACCACGGTGTCGCCACCGTCTTCATTGGCCAGCCGTTTTGTATCGCTACTCAATGCATTTAGGACCAGATGCCGCGCGTCAGCACCCATCATATTACGTATGGTTGTGTATATGTATGCAGACGCACCGCTTGGACGATTGGCAATACCTAGCGGAACATGTGTTTCGGCAATGCCTGAGAGTAACGGTATGGTTGACTCTGTAAATGGTGAAAGCACATCTGGGGCCCCCAGCAGGCCATCCTGGTCGCTATCCGGGACATCTCGATGCACGATAATCTCAGCATGAGGATCAGCGGGCAGGAATATGGACTTCGGCTGCCCGAAAGAAAGTCCAACAGAAACAGCTCCTGGCGTTGCTCCTTCAACATAGAAGGTGAGGTTGCTTGCCCCAATGAACGACGCAATATTGGTGGAGGTTGACACATTGGGATTGGCGGTACCTACCCATAGTTCGCTGCTTTGAATCAAGACATTTGATCCGCTAATGGCTGGGCAGTAGACCCTGACATCCCCAATACCGGTGGGTAGATCACGCCTTTTCCCTCCGAATAAGCCGAACACGGCATTGGTTCCCCACTCTGAGCTGCCGATAGACAGATGAACGGCAAGCCCGGAAAAGTTGGTAATGCCCGGCATTTGATCCACGTGAAACGCCACCATATTCGTATACGCAGCAGACGGAAGGCCATCCTGAAAACGGTCAAGCACGCCGTCATCATCAGCGTCTGCGACATTTTCGCGTAAATGGGTGACACGGATATTGCCTAATGCCGGGTCTGGAAGGACCTCATTGCGGCTGGTATCCAGCACCTGAATTGTTGGCAGATAGGCATTCATGCGTATTTTGTCGGATGAGGTAATAGATGGACTCGTACTCGTATACTTCAGAGTCAGCTCGATATCCTGATATGCCGGACTGTTGGTCTTTGCCTCAATCCAAACAGTGGATGGCATGTCCTCCACTGACCAAGAGTGAGTGGTAAAGCTAGAACCGTTCTTGTAGGCATTGGTCCAGATGCACACATAACCAGAGCCGCTAGTCGTTGACAGCTCCAGTTCAACGGTTCCGTTGGTTAGAATATCTGCGGGTGTTACGGAAAGCGCGATCGGATAAAGGTTTGGGTCGGAATGAACTAGATTGGTTTGATCCCAATCAATGTCGCCGTTCCAATCATCATCATTCCAATTCGCAATCAGAGAGGCACCCTCTGACCATTCGTTACTATCGGCAACATCAATCATATCCATGTCGGCCCGCGCGACAATTGCCGTTGCAAGTCGATAGTCATGATTGCAGTCCTTGCGGTCGACCTCAAATTCAAACCAATTCCCTGTCGCCACATTTTCCGTGTTCATCTCAACACTACAAGAACCGCTGCCACCTGAGGTGGTGAACGAAACCCCACTGATAACGTTTGTGCTTGGAACGTCTAAGCCAGTTCCTCTCGTCTTGAGATAATCGACTTCCTCATAGAAGCCTGAGATATTAATCGTTCCATTTGACGTGGAATCATCAAAAATCAAAAACGTAGGTGTTGCGGACAAAGCGGGATATATCACCACACCCAGGGCACTCGTATTTGTACTTCCGTCAACCATAAATGATACTGATATTCCAGAAGCGATACGGTTGGTTATAGTAGCGGGGGATTCAACGCTGATTTCTACATAGGTGTTCGTGATATCACCTTCGAAGCTGAGTCCGGAACCAGACTCAACAGACCAAGTGATATTTGAGGCATTGTCAACTTCCACGGAGTCGTTATTGTTGACGCGTATTACTAGGCTATACGTATTTGTTTCATGGCAACCAATGTAGAAATGCTCTGGTCCACTAATATCATACTCTACATCAGACCCGCCTCCTGAATCATACGTAACATCCAATAAATTCGTACTTACAATGGAGGTGTTTGTGGTTCCATCCGGGTTCTCCATCACCCATTCCGCATGTAGCCAATAGTGCTCTGCCTGATCAACCGTGACACCAGGAAGATTGATATCTGCCGAGGTCCCAGGAAGAGATCCAGTGCCGGGAATACTTTCCACAACCGCACTCGTAGGGCTTTGGTTCGAGGTGACATAGAATCGGCGAACGCCAAGGTAGAGAGGTGGGGAAGCGGAACTCAAGTCACCGAGCGCTGGACCACAGGACATTGAAGCATTGCGATCACTTACGGCCACATTAAAGGGTACAGTATTACTTGAAGTCGTGGCCGTGAAATATGCTGAATCAAAGAAATCCTCTTCGAGCGATACTTTGAATTTTGAAATTGTAAACGGTTCGGGCGTTTGCAGGCCACCGCCCAGAACAGCGCGGACATCATATATACCGGCATTTTGAATGTTTGTGAAAGCACATGGGATCACGATTGAATTTGTTCCTGCAGTCGTGTTTGTAACAACGGCCGTAGACCATACGGAAGTGTTTGTCGCGGGATACGGAGTCGTCTGCAACACGATCGACATCTCGGAATTTGTTGGCGCGTAGTTGACGACGATATCAGCGATGTCATCGACACCCGGGACCAAAGGATTCATCGCAACGTAGCGATCAGACAGATTGGTATTGATGCTCACGGTTGCGACAGTGAGTCCGCCTTCTACCACATACGGGAATGCAGACGATTCATTCGTGTATGTCGCAACATACTGTATATCGCCAGGTTCACCCGAGACGGAAAGGCCCTCAATCCAAATGTTTGTTGGGATTTGATCATACTGCCAAGTTGCAGGCAGACTCAAAGATGATCCTTGCTTTATGCTATTCGTCCAAATACTGACCTTTGCGGCATTGTTGGTGATATCAAGAATAACCTCTCCTGCGGCAAGATTCGCTGGGGTAAGGTTGAGACGTAATGGAATGAGATCATTCTCGTCGGGATAGCCGCTGGGATCAGTCTGCGTATAGTCATTGGTACCGTTACCATCATCATCATCACCATTCCATCGTACCCACCCGCCTTGCGCAGGCTCAGCAGTCAGGTTGGGGATGTCGAAAGACCACGTCTGAGATACGCCGTCGTAGGTGCCGGTCGTCCCCACACTTCCGACCGGTATCCAAGCGGTCTCTACTAATGCAGTCTCAAAATTGACATCATAGTCCGCCCCTATCATGGACGGATCAGAATGGACGAGAGTAAAGTGCACCCGTTTTCCACTTTCAAAGAGGGCCAGGCCTTTACCGGCGTGTTCATCACTCCTGGCCACGAGATAATCAAGGGAATTTGTGCTATCATAGGACATGAATATGGCCCATGGGAATGCTGCCGTGTTATTAACCGTAACCCCCATAGCGCCCCACCCCAGGCCCAATGCTGAATAAACTGCGGGATCTCCAGTATTAGCACTCGCAGGATCGACGTATAGTGCCATCGAGTCCGACAAACGGAAGCCACCAAAGGTAGGCGCCATAGAGAAACTGTTTGTCGGGTTCAATGCGGTGGCAATAGTTTCTCCACCGCCGATGCTAGTTGCTGTAACCCGATCATTTAGCCATAAACCGGCCAAAAGGGATCCATCATTGTTACTAACCCCATCACTGATGCCATCGCCATCAGAATCGGTACGTAGCGGGTCAGAATGGAATCCTGTCACACGAATCACACCGTTGCTGGTAGATGTGATCACTTCCTCGCCATCGGGTACTCCATCCCCATCGGTGTCACGTTCAAAAGGCTTGGTTCCGATTTGGTTCTCAAGCATCAATGGCAGTCCATCACCATCCGTATCGCCGCTCACGCTCGATCCAGGGCTTGTGGGGTCATGCGGATTCATTCCAAAGAAGACTTCCCATCCATCATTATATCCGTCCTCGTCCGTATCGGCAGAAACCGGATCGGTTCCGCAATCCATCTCTCCCGGTAAAACAACCAATGCAGGTGGCATATTTGATATGCTATTTGTACGTGGCAATGCAACAGGGCGAGACAATCCGAAGCCATCGGTGAGTCCGTCCCCATCCGTATCAATCATGCGGGGGTCAGTCCCCCGGACCAAGACTTCGAAGCCATCGGTGAGTCCATCGCCATCCGTGTCGGGATTCAGAGGATCTGTTAGACCACCCGTCTCACTGGATTCGTCGAGTTCTACGCTATCGGAGAGGCCATCACCATCGGTATCTGCCAATATAGGTGAAAGGCCATTGGCTACTTCATCTCCGTCTGGAATCCCATCCCCGTCTGTATCGGCAGCGAGCGGATTCGAACCGAGAGCATACTCATCGGCATCCGAAAGGCCATCCCCATCAGAATCTCCAGCAGCAGCAGGACTATTTGTATCTGTAGGGTTAAATCCATGTAGGTGTTCCCAGCCATCGTCGAACCCATCGCCATCGCTATCTGCGGTAAGCGGACTCGAACCAATATCAAGTTCGCCATCAACATAGCCATTTCCATTTGCGTCGATTCCACGGCGATACACCGAAACGGGAACGACACCATCATAGCCGTCAACCAGTCCATCAGCATCTGTATCAACCGCGAGCGCGTGTGTGCCTAATGATGCCTCCCCTAATGCCCATGTGTTGGAATCTGCCGAACTATCGAGCACATGAAGCGGCACGTTACTGCTAGTGCCATCCGTCAGACCGTCCCCGTCAGAATCCGGGTTCATCGGGTTGAGCGAGGTACGAACACCACCCGCACCGTAGGTATAATTATATTCGTCAAGATTAGAGAGGCCATCGCCATCCGGGTCGGCATTCGCATCGGCAGCATCCAGTGGATTGAGTCCATACCAGAGTTCCCAGCCATCGGGCATGCCGTCACCATCGGTATCTGCGGACGACGGAGAGGTTCCAATCGTCTGCTCGCCATCAATATAGCCATCACCATCAGCATCATAAAAGATCTGCGTTTCATATGAAACATCTATCAATCTGAGCAATCCACTCGCCCCATCAAGCAAGCCATCCCCGTCGGAATCGGGGTTATAGGGATTCGTCCCGTACAGGTATTCCTGAAAGTTTTCAAGTCCATCAGAATCGGGGTCGCCCTCGGCATCAGTGAGATTGTTAGCATTTTCCCACCAGTCTGGCATTCCATCGAGATCCAAATCATTTGTTACGGCAACTTTCAGCATGGACACGTTCGTGACCACTTGGACATTGAACAGCCACGCATTTGTTCCGGTAAAGAATCGGAATTCGCTGTATTCGTGAAGCGCGATTTCATCAGGCTTTTCCTCGAATCCCTCCATGAGCCCCCTTTGGTCCGGCTGCGTTTGAAGGCGGTCGTTGANNAGTTCTCCATAGTGGATAGGTTGCCATACCATAGGCCGTTAAAAGCCAATCGATAGGTACATAATGCGTTAGGATTTGTAGGATAGCGGCGCTCAATCGTCACATGGACCAGCGCGCCGGGCAATAGATCAGGCCTTGGATAGCTTGGCCAGTTTGCCGGGGGTTGCCCGGCCGACACGGAGCGGATTTCGCGATCCTCATCGAAGAACAGGCAGGCGNNGCGGCAACCGCGTTGGAATCAGCCAATGATACAACCGGTAGGACGGCATCAAATTCCTCCCACACCTCATTGATCAGCGAGCCATCTGCCTTGCGTCCGGCGAGCGGATAGGCAACCCCGGATTGCCAGGCCGGCGCATTGATTGCGAGACCGACGTGCGTCTGTGAAAATGCCACGGCTGCAAGCGTCTCATTGGTCACCCCGACACGGTACCAACTCCCTGTCGTCGGTGTCGCGTTCAGCGGGACAACGACGCCATTGGTGAAAACGGACGCCATCGGCAGAACCTTGTGCGGTTCAGGGACGATAGGGTCGAACCCATGCCAGACCTCGGCACCGTCACCCATGCGGTCCGCATCCCGATCCGGATTACTAATCCAGTTCAAGGAATTGAAGATCCAGGAATGGTTTCTTTCGGCGACACGCTCGGTTAAGTTCCGGAGCCCATCCGCATCCTCGTCACCATCCGGTACCAGCTCCCACCAGTCTGGTATTCCATCGCGATTCACATCTTCAAGTATTTCAACATTCAATTCAGACTGGTTCGTGACCACTTGCACATTAAAAAGCCACGCATTCGTTCCGGCAAAAAAACGGAATTCGCTGTACTCGCGAAGCGGGATGCAATCAGGGGCGCGGTTGATTGCAAGGTTACGCTGGTCATCGAGCCACAAGCCATTGAGCGCCAGACGATATGTGCATGGCGAGTTCGACGCCGCCACATAGCGGCGCACAATCGTTACATGGACCGGTTCGCCGGGCGATAGATCGGGCCTTGCATAGCTTGGCCAGGTGGCTGGTAGTTGTCCGGCCGACACCGTGCGAATGCGATTCGTCTCGTCGAAGAATAGACAGGCGGAGTCGCCAGCGAACGCATTGACGGCGGCAACCGCGTTGGAATCAGCCAACGACACAACCGGAAGGACGGCATCGAATTCCTCCCACACCTCATTGATCAGTGAACCATCCGGCTTGCGACCAGCGAGCGTGTAGGCAAGCCCGGATTGCAAGCCAGGCGCGATGATTTCGATGCCGACGTGCAGACTGGAGTATTCGGCAACGGTGAGCGTCTCATTGGTCACACCGACCCGGCACCACCCCCCTATCGTCGGGGTAGAATTGAGCGGGACAACGACGCCATTGGTGAAATCGGACGCCATAGGCAAGATCTTGTGCGGTTCCAGGACGGCAGGGTCGAACCCATACCAGACCTCGGCACCGTCACCCATGCGATCCGCGTCAGAGTCTTGAATATTGGGCTGAGTTCTCCAGGCCCATTCATTGAAGTTTACAAGACCATCGCCGTCGAAGTCTCCGTCGTGATCATAATAATCCTCAGAGTCGAACCCGTATGTGTGTTCCCAATAGTCAGGTATACCGTCTCCATCCGTATCCAGACCAGCAGGGACGTAAACGGCGTTCGTCCCTGGTAGCGACGCCAACACGACATCGTCAACGACGAGTGAACAACCGGGCAAGGCCACAATATCAAAATGGGTGTAATAGGACATGGCATCCGTAAACGGCATATCCTTGCCAACCCTGACACCATCAAACCACAGGAACCATTTCCTGGCGTCAAAGTCGAGATAGGTCGTAACGCGGTGCCACACACCCGTTGATACAGTGACGGGTACCTGCTGCCATGTAACAACGCCATTATTCTCCTGGCGAACTGGATGGAGCGCACGCGTCCATTGGAGTGATCCTCCATCGTCAAGGCAGACAAACAGGGCGCCCGTTTTGTCAACATGAATTCCCCGCCCCATGGGGCTCGGGAAACCGTCAGATTCGGGAAGGGACAGATATTTGATCTGATAATCCTCCCAGATTCGAGAGGCGTCATCAGCACCGACAAGGCGTCGGACAACCGATGTGGCATTTACCGGGACAACCCAGAGGGCCGCCGTGGTGGCCATGCCGCCGCCGGACACAATCTCCGCATTACCAGCTGGCGTGCACATCCATTGAGCGACATCGTCTCCGGATACGGGACCCGTCGACACCGACTCAAAGTCTTGCGTAACTACGGAGCCTTCGAACAACCGCAAGAACGCTTGGGGAGTGATCAGGTCAGTGCCGTGAATATATTCCCCGCCATCAAGCATATGATCATCGTCTGAATCCCGGTCATTAAGGCTCGGACGCAAACCTAGCGTCGTGTACTGATTCGTTATGATAGATAACTCAACGCTATTGACCAACCCATCATGGTCTGAATCGTCATCTGCACGTCGATTTGGATCGACTGACCCAAAGTCCTGCCACTCCACATCGTCAGGTATCGAGTTGCCATTTGTATCCATCCACTGAAGATCGAGAACCGCATTAGAGACGGCAAGCCGCACCTGGCCCCAACTCTCCCAATTGTCCCGTTGCCTATTAGTATTTTGATCCAGAAAAGCCGTGGCAAGCGTAAAGAGCATCGTCTCACCGACCGTCGTGGCATCGAGAACGTGTTCACGATGAGGATACAAATTGGTTGGCGTCCGCGGGAACACTTGGCTAGGCGGATAAACAGGAAAGTCTAACTCGGGAGTTCGTGATGCATAAAGGACACCGTCGTATGCCGAACCGTCATATCGAACCTTCAACGTCCGACGATCACCCACACCAGAGCTATAGACCGAAAATACGTTTACGTTATCGATGTAGACCTTCCCTCCCGGCACACCATCAATGTGGAAGTAGCTTTCACTTCGGCCTGTATGGGGGCTATATGCATTATAGTGCATATACTTACTTAGAGAAGCAGGATTGCCATCGATCCACAGAGACCAGGTCGGGCAATAAGGCGCGTTTGGCAGGCTACGTCGCTGATAGTCAACGTACAACGTAGCAGTGNNAGTAGAGACAGGGACGTCGAGATTAATGGTATCCCAGTGAGATGCGGGATATTGATCATAATAATTATAGTCTGAAACATGAAGTGTATTTGAGGAGGATAATCTAAACCTATACGGATTAGCGCCAGTCAACTGAGGAACTGATGTTGGGGGCGCGTCATATGAATCGAATTTGAATGCATACTCTATACAGAACGAAGAACCGGAAGCGTAACGGTCCATTTGGATGTCAGCGCTGGGGCTTACTGCCTGATCTTCCGCAGCAAGGACAAGGCTACGCTTTCCTTCAAAGGCATCCTGTTCGGTAACATAGGCATGATTCCCTAACCAACCGGATTGTCCTGAGACAGAACCTCTGATAAAGCCATCGAGCCGCGTGCTTATTATGTCACGATCTTTAGTCATGACATGGAGCTTGTCATTCAAGCAGGACGTTACCTGCGAGAACGCACCGGTCGTCGACCATTCGGCATCAACACACCAACTACGGTCATATGATAGTAGCGCGGTCGACGCTTTTGACACAGCCCCTGTCGATGCGACTGTGAGCGATACAAGCCTGCCATCCGTATGCAACTGGACTGATGCCACGTTTTGTACAGGCAACAAACCATCCTCTATCCGAGCGGTAGAGGATGATTCCAAGCCATTTGTCGAAACGTTCATAAAATCGACAAGCCATCCATCATTGTCCATTCGTGCTATGGCCAATTTTGAACCAACCCATATAAAACTTCCAACGCAAAGCGGCAAGCTTCGGTTGATATCAGTCATACCAATCATCACGTTGTTTGAGGCAATTAGGCTCGCGGATTGACTAAAGCTATACGGATAAACGGCTACTATGGAACGATCTGGCTCGTTAATATTTCCTGTCAGCACTGCAAGATGCGCCCCCCCAAGTGCCACATCTTCACCGAAGGAGGTTGCCGAGAGGCTTTGCGGGGGAAACACCGTTTCCACAAGTGACCAATCATCTACGAACGGGTACTCTGAACTGCTATTATGGCGAAAAAGGTGAACGCTTCCTCCTGTGTCATTCGCAGGAGATCCAACGGCCAATATTTTACCCCTCAAATCAACAGAACTTCCAAAACGGCCGATTGCATTGGAAGGCGAAACAAAAGTTGCACACCGCCTATAGGCAGCCAACTGATCACTAACATGGACACCTGGAAGCGCCAACTGAATCGGTTCTGGATTTTCAAACGGATTGCCGATTGGCCCACCACAACCATACCTAAACATTGCGACGAAACCTGTATTTTCGGATGGAAAACCTGCAACAAGCCGCTCGTTACCAGCGGCTAACTGCGCTTTCGACCGGGAAGCTAGAGGGACGGACGCCCCTGCACAATTGATAATCTGCCAAACGTCCCAGTCGGTCCAGCCTGCCGTCCAACTGGTAGCGAACGGATGGAATTGGTAATCAGCAGCCCGGATGTAAAGGAGATTATCGTCCGAAATTGTAAATAAGAGTTGCTTATCATCCTGAATCAGATCCACTGCACACGCATAGACATCTGACGCTGATCCGCTGTTGGACGTAACTGTAACATCACGCATCTGTTCGAATGTATGCGGCAATGGTTGGAAACGGTTCTCCGCTGCATCGGTGCTGTTCGTAGTCGGCTCGTCTACGCATGGCGGAGGCAATCCACCACACCGTATGATGTAGTCGTCAACCAAATATTCCCACACATCCTCAATTGACTCGAAGAGTTCTTCACCATAAATACCTTTGAAATACTGCAATAACGCTTGATCAGACTCAAAGGGTTCATCTCCATAGGATAGGCGCAAAGAGGTTAGGTAATCGCTGTCATCGGGGATCGGAAACGAATAGTTGCGTGAATGAACAGTGATCGGCTTACCGTAAACAAACCACTGGGTATCGCATGAACCAGGGTCTTCGTCCGGCGGGTTGCAGCCGGAGAAGGCGGTGCGCGGGGTGGCCAGCCAGACGGTGGCCAGGATGGTGAGGTAGAGCCCGCCGAAGACGGCCAGGCTTTTTCTTAAGTAACCGGTTGTTTTTCTGTTTTGCATGGGTATGGCTTTCTAGTTGGCAATGGGATTATTCATCGGGCATGAGGATCTGGCTGTAGTAGGCTTCTCCCAGATAAAGCCCGTTCTGGTAGGCCTTGATCCGGTGGCAGACCGAGGCACTGACGGAATTGGGATGCAGGAGCTGGAAGGTGTATTCGCCGATGGCGTCGAGGTCTGCGGCGCTGATCCAGCGGGTGGTGGTCATGTCGTCGGCGAAGGTGACGCCGCCGATGAAGATGCTGATTTCGATATCGACGGTGTCGGGCAGGAGTTTGGTGACCATGTTCTGTTCCCAGATCTGGTACGTATCCTGGCGTTCGACGACGCGGACATAGCCGTCGACGGCGGCCTGGATCCAGAAGCCGTCTAGTTTCTGGTGGGCCATGATGGGGCCGTTCGGGCCGAGGCGGGCGATGACGTAGTGGTCGCGGTTGACCTTGGTCATGCGGATACTGAGGTTGGTGGTGCCGGACATGACCACGGTGCTGTCGGTCTGCAGCACGGCCTGGGGCGGGATGCCGGGGCAAGACCAGTTGCGGGTCGTGCCGATCATGCAGGCGGGGGCATTGCTCGGAAAGGTGGCGGCAATGACGCGCAGAGGCAGGGTGCCGCGGGCCGGGGACCGGGAGCTGTCGGCGGGGGTGAACGCACCGGTGAGCGTGTAGTTGCCTGCTTCGGGGAATTCGATAATGACGGGTGTGTTCACATCCGTGGTGTAGCTGGCGGCCCCCACCCCGATGGTTACGGTGCCATTGGTGGCTCCGGCAGGAACTGCGGTCAGCTTCAGGGAATCACCTTGGCGGATCATCAGCTCCCCGCCGAACTCAAGCAGGTTGCGCGGTGTCCAGGTGACTTGCGCATGGCGGGTGATCGCCCCGTTCTGGAAGGAGACGGCGATGGGCGTGGCGCCGGTGGGCGCGAGCGCGACATTGCTGTACCAGCGGCCGGCGATGGACGGGTAAACGGCGGGGGCATTGGTGGTGCCCGGCGCTGGGGCGACGGAAACAAGTGGCACGAACCGGTCGGTGCCTTCGATGCAGACGGGGGATACCAGACTGGTGGCGGGAACAGGGGCTAGACTGGTCGTGCTGGCGAGATAGGTCTCGACCCAGTCGCGGATGCCGTTGCCGTCGGCATCGAAGCCGCCCAGTTGCAGGATGGCGAGTTGGTCGATCCGGAGCTGGAGCTGGCGGTTGGTATTCTCCCAGCAGAGCCGCACCGTATGCGTGCCGGGCGCCAGCCACGGGGTAAAGACACCGATGCGGGCGGGGATGCCATCGAGCGAAACCAGTTCGCGCTTGCCGATGTAGTCGCCATCGATGGTGATGAGCAGGTCGCTGGTATCGACTGGCGTCAGCGGCGAGCAGGTGGAGTGAGCCCACAGATGGGCCGCCCGGATTTCAAGGAAATGGATATCGCCGGTGGCGCATGTCATCTGGTATTCGACCTGTCCACGGCGGTACAGGGCGGTGATCGAGGGCGCGTTGGTGCTCCAGGTGCCGGCGGAGGACACGCAGTCGGCCCCGTTGACCTGGTCGACGGTGCTGACGGTGCCGTCGAACTCGGGGACCAGGGGGTTGGTGAGGGTCTCGTTGCGCTCCTGCCAGTCGGAGACGCCGTCGCCATCGGTATCGACACGGGTGGGATCGAGTCCGAGGGTGATCTCGACGTTGTCGTCGATACCGTCGCCGTCGGTATCCTTGAGGACGGGACTGGTGCCGCGGACGGTAACCTCGAGAAAATCGCTGATGCCGTCGCCATCGCTGTCGCCAGCGCTTTGGAGGGCGGCGGCCNNCCTGCCAATCCTGGATGCCGTCGCCGTTGGTATCGGGGGCATCGAAGGCATAGAGGCGGACTTCCTCGACGGCGATGGTGGTGGCGCGCCCGCCAGCATCCTTGTCGTTAAGCCATTTAAGGCTGATCGTGTGGGTGCCGGGGGTGAGCCAGGGGGTGATGAAGCGGCCGGTGCGGTCGAGATCGGCTTGGACATAGCGGGTGGCGAGTGCGCGGCCATTGACGCTGACCTGAACTTGGAAGCGGTAGTCATCGGGCGGATCGGCGAGGCGGTTGCGTAGGTCGAAGGCGAGCAGATGCATGCCGGCGTTGGTGACAGGGAAGTCGTAGCTGATGAGGATGCCGCTCATCGGGTTGTAGAGGTTGTCGCCATCCTCCTTCCAGACGTTGGTAATGTGCACGACCTCCCGGTGCGAGGTCGCGACACCCTTGCGGGTCGCCTTGAGTACGGCATCGGGGATGCCGTTGGAATTGGAGTCGGAAGTCAGCGGACAGAGGTCAGAGGTCAGCTCGAAGCCATCAGAGAGGTTATCGCCATCGGTGTCGGCGGAAAGGGGGTTTAGAGAGGGATGAGGGATGAGGGATGAAACCTGAAATGAGATTTCTGATTGATCACTGAGGCCGTCGCCGTCGGTGTCGTAGCCTTGGTCGAGCACCCATTCTTCCCAGTCGGCGATGCCGCTGAGGTCGTTGTCGGCACCGTCCACGCGCTGGAGGGAGACGGACTCGATGCCGAGGAGTTTACCGGCGGCGTAGTCATCGAGCCAGGCGAGGCGGACGACGTGCTCTCCAGTGGTCAGCCAGGGGGTGGTGAGGGAAAGACTGAGGGATGAAGGCTGGAGGCTGAAAGATGGTGAGGTGGCCCAGCCGACGGGGATGTTGTCGATGAGGATCTGGAAGCGGAAGCGTGCCCCCGCGGCGGGCTGGGTGTGGACATTGGAGATAGCAAACGCCAGGCGGTGCATGCCGGCATTCGTGACCGGGACGGTGTATTCGGCGCGCATGGAGCGGTTGGCGAGCGCGGCGAGGGTCGAGCCGACGTCCGCCCACTGGCCGTTGCGATGTGTGGTGTTGGTACCGTCGGTCTGCCAGACCACGCTGGCGTCGTTGGTGCCGTCGGCATCGGTATCGACCGTGAATGGGCTGGTGCCGAAGCGGTGGATTTCCTCCCAATCAGGCAGGCCATCACCGTCGTTATCGGCAATGCCATCGTTCGGGTCGAAGCCGAGCTGGAATTCCTCGGCATTGGTGAGACCGTCGCCGTCGGCATCGCGGGCCGCCTGTGATAGGGTATGGTCAAGGCCTTGCTGAACGACCCACCAGTCGGGGAGTCCATCGCCGTAGGTATCCATCCTGGCCGGATCGAGGCCGAGGATAATTTTTTCGTAATCGGTCATGCCGTCGCCGGACATGTCGGGTTTGAGGGGGTCGCTGCCGTAGACCCATTCCTCGTAGTCGGAGAGGCCATCGCCGTCGGCATCGGTGTTGACGGCGATGCCGGCGGGTGGTGTTTCGAACCAGCGGGCACGCATGGGACGTTCGATGCGTCCGTCGGGGAACTGGATGCCGACAGCGAGGTTATCATTGCCGCCGTGTTCCTTGGCGAGGGCCTCGACAGGGACGACCTGGCCTGCCTGGAGAGGAATGGGCGAGGATTGCTGGGCGACGAATTTGTTCCATTGCCGCGAGGCGGTATAGCCGGTCACGGAGGCGATAAGCTGGCGGGTGCCGTTGGTGTCGGTGATCCAGAGCTGGCCGTTATCGTCGCTGGCAATCCAGAAGGTGTAATTGCCGGAGCGGGGGGTAAGGAAACGGCCGAGGATGCGCTGGCCGAAGTACTCGGCGGCATTGACCGGGGCCTCGAAGAGCCCGGTGACGATGTTTTCCTGGTCTGGCTGGAACGGAAAACGGGGATCGTTGGTAAGTTGCGGGATGGCTGTATTGGTGATGCCTTTCCATACCTGGCGGGTGAGAACGTCTGTGAGGGTGATGTCGATGTTCTGTAGGTCGGTCAAGGGGTTTAGGAGCGGGCTTGCGGCGTATACACCAGCAGGGTGCCAGGGGTGCTGGATGCCGCTACCGGTGGTGTCGAGGAAGGCCGTGATGGTGTAGTGGTTGCGGGAGATGAGGTTGGTGAAGCGGTAGGTCGTGCCCTGCCCGGTGGTTGCAAGCGTGAGGTGGCGGTCGCCGCTATCGGAGCGGGCGGCGATCTGCAGCAGGCCAGTCAGACTGCCGGTATAGGTGATGGTGCCGGTGAGGGTTACCGGATAGGATAACGGGTCGAGGGGAACGGAGCCGACCGAGACCTCATGGCCGTCTGAAAAGTCGTCGCCATCGGTATCGGGGTTGACGGGAGCGGTGCCGAGGTGGTATTCCTGGAGGTTGGTGAGGCCGTCGGCGTCGGGGTCGCCGGTGTCGGTACCGAGGCTGCCGAAGTGCTGCCGGTACCAGTCGTCGGGGATGATGTTGCCGGGGACGGTGGCAAGGGCAGATGGCTGTTCGGTACCGACGTGGATGTTATCCATGACGGCACTCTGGCCCTCTATATCGATGGCGGTAAAACGTTCCTGCGGGGTGGCAAAGCCGAGGTTATCGGCGAGAAGGCGACCGTTGATGCAGGCCAGCCAGGTCTGGGCGGCGTAGTCGGCACGGATGGTGATCCGGACCCACTCGCCATGGGGGATGGCGGGGGCGTTGGTGAGGGCAACCCAGCGCTGGCCTTCAGGCTGGAGCCCATCGTGGACAACGAGGTGGCCGTTGTCATTGAGGAGGAAGGCAACCGCACCATCCGGGGTTTCGACGGGAACGGCGGCGGCAAAGGCCTTTTGGCGGATATCGAGCCAGACGACGGCGGGGGCATTGGCGAAGAGATGGCGTATGACCGGTATGCCGTTCGCTTCTGATTGGTTTGCCAGCCTGAGTGCCTGCAGGCCACTGAATACCTCGTTGGTCTGGACGATTGCCACGCCGGGGAGGTTGACGTCCCAGTTATTCTGGCCGGAAAGCTCGCCGACGGTGACGGCGGCAGGCTCGAAGGTCTCGGTGAAGGGCAGCGCGGCGTAGTTGCCTGCCTCGAGCGGGGCAAGGCCCATGCGCAGCTCAATGCCGTCGCCAATGCCGTCGCAGTCTGTATCGGCGTTGGCGGGGTTGGTGCCGTGACTGAAGACCTCGTCGAGGTCGGAGATGCCGTCGCCGTCGCTATCGGCCAGAAAATCGCTGGTACCGAGCTGGACTTCCTGGCCGGCATCGAGGCCGTCGAGATCGGCATCGACATAGAGCAGGGTACCGAGAACCGTGGCCGTCCCTGCCCCCTTGCGCAGGCGGATGCCGGTGGCGGCAAAGGGGATTTCGAGAATGCGGTTGGTCTCGGCACCGGAGCCAGCCAGCAGGTTGCCATAGAGGGCTGTGGCGGTGATGACGTCGTTGGTATCGAAGAGATCGAGGTAAAGGGCGCTGGCGGCATGGTCGAGGTATTCGATGCGGAGGACGAGATTGGATTCGACACCTGCGCGGTCGAATTCCATGTGCAGGGTGGCGGGGGTGGTTTCGGCGGCGGGGCTGTGCCAGCCACAGGGGCTGTTGGTGAGCCATAGGCCGCCGTCCGCCCATGCGGCCTGCATCCACAGCGGCCAGGTATAGCGGACGGAGCCGTCGGAATGCGTGAAGAACAGGGAGCCCCAGGGGATGGTGGCGCGGGAGACCGGGTTCTCGTCGGTGTCGTCGGTCCATCCGTCCTGATCGGTATCGCTGGCGAACGGATCGGTCCAGAGGAGAGATTCCTGGACATTGGAGAGATTATCTGCATCCGGGTCACTGTCGCCATCGGTGGTTGCCGGGGCGAGTCCGAACATCAATTCATACGCATCGCTCATGCCATCGTTGTCGGAATCAATCGCATTCACGACAAACGTGGCTACGAACACGACGGCAAGGGTGCTGGCCAGAAGGATGCGCCAATGGCGCTTAAGCGTAGTTGATATGGATCAGACCTTTCGTTTGCGGAGGGATTCGAGGGCGGCGGCGACGATACGTTTGATACGCGGATTTTCCTGCCAGGCAAGCGAGGCTAGGAGGTCCTGATCCTCGGGTTCCCCCAACTGCCCGATCAGCGCGATGGCGGCCATCTGCAAGGGGATGGTTTCGCCGGTCTGCGCGATGGCGCGAGCCTCCGGCAGGGCCTCGGCAAGCTGGAGGGATGCGGCTACGGCGAAGGCGGTAATGCGTGCGGGCTCGCCGACGGATGGATTGCCAAGCAGGTCCATGGCAGCGCGGCCAATGTCCTCTCGGTCGATGTTGTCGTAGCGTCTTGACAGGCTGTCCAGCCCGAGCAGCGCCGTACCGGCAATGGTGGTGCTGGTCTCATTGAGGGCTCCCCGGAGCGCGGTCTCGATTGACTTGCGCTCCTTGTCCGCCCCGGATACATGCCTGCCGCTGCCTTGTCCTGCGACACCTACAGGCCATTTGACCTCATAGTAGGCACTCATGAACTGAACGCAATAGTCGCGCCACATATCGTCGTAGGTCCTGTCCCGGTACATCTTGACAAGCAGCGTGCCAATGCCATCCGGCAGCGTGTCCTGCAACAACAAGACATCCAGCACATCGTTCTTGATGCCATTGAAGGCAATCGGGCTCATGATCGCCTGATCACCCGCCTTACGCTCGAGGAACCGCATCAGGGCGTCCACGTCCTCCGGCCCGAGGTCGCGGGTAAGCGCACGGAGCGCGTCACGGAAGTGGGTGTAATCCACCTTCCGGTGTGGATCGCCGGTAATGGCCAGGACGGCGGGACTGTTCGAGAGAGCCGCAGGCGGAGGCGCGAGTACGAGCGCCACAGGAGCCGGGGGCTGACTCGGGATAAAGCGAGATGCCGGGGCGGCCGCCACGGTATTGGAGACCGAGACAGGAGGCGGAAGGTCCGGAACGCCCGGGCGGCGGATAACCAGGACGGTTATGACACCGAGCACCAAGCAGACCGTGATTATCAGCCCTGTTCGAAATACAAGTATTTTACTTGCTGTCCGCATGAATCCTCTTGAATCACATATTTGCAAAATGTGTGAAACTAGCAGATTACACAACATTTCGTCAATCGGTAAATTCCTGATTTTGCGTTTTTCTTTTCATCGTAAACTGCTGGATACATGATAGCCATGCAAACGGTTTGATTGAAGATTTTTAATTAAATCCAGCAATATCTTGGATTTCATCATGGCCATCATAAAATCGAGTCAGTTTAAGTACAGGGGCGATATTTCAAACTTCATCGAAAACATTGCCGTTAACGGCAACGAAACAAACTCCATCGTCACCTTTGCCGAGAACGCCAACGATTCGATATCAACAGGAAATGCCCACCCGAACCCGCAAGAACCAAGAGGCAGCGCCCCCTGCAGGCTTCACCGAAAGTACCCGAGATCGCCTAGCTAGCATACCCAAAGCACTTTAGGTTAAAATAAATACAATAAACGGAAGGGTTTGACGTTCTTATGAGTAAGCCTTATCGTCAGGAGCATTATGAAGCTCGGTTGCCGGATTATTTTTGTTTTCTGCGTGCTGGCGTGTGCCAGTCGTTCGGCAGGTGCCGATGAGGTTGGCTTTATTGATGCATACGTTGCTGCGCAGCAGAAGGTTACCGGTTTCCAGCCAGCCGATGTCAGCACCGATTCAGTCTTTATCCGCCGGGTCTTTCTCGATGTGATCGGAACGCTGCCAACCGCCGACGAGGTTCGCACCTTTCTGGCCGATCAACGGCCGGACAAACGGGCGAAACTGATTGACCGTCTACTGGAACGTCCGGAGTTCGCCGAGTATCTGGCCCTGAAGTGGGGCGACCTTCTGCGAGTGAAATCAGAGTTCCCAAGCAACCTCTGGCCCAATGCCGTGCATGCCTATCACGCCTGGATCCGCGATGCATTCCGGCGCAATATGCCTTACGACCAGTTCGCCCGGGCACTGTTGACAACCAGTGGTAGCAATTTCCGGGATCCGCCGGTGAACTTCTACCGTCCGTTCCAGGAACGAACGCCCCGCAAGATCCTGGAAACCGCAGCCCTTGTATTCATGGGCGTCCGCCTGGAGAATGCCGGCTGGAGCGCTGAGGAACGATTGGGGATGGATGCCTTTTTTGCCAAGGCCATCGTCAACCGCATCTGGTTCTGGCTGCTGGGCAGGGGGATCATTCATGAGGTGGATGATATCCGTCCGGACAGTCGACCCTGGAGTCCCACGCTGTTGGCGTATCTGGAAGCGGAGCTGATTACCAGCGGCTATGATTTGAAGCATATCTATCGGCTGATCCTCAACTCAGCGACCTACCAGCGCTCCTCCGTGGCGACGCCTGCGAATGCAGGGGACGAGGCGGGCTTCTCGCATTACCGGATCGGGCGGCTGGATGCCGAGGTGCTGATTGACGCCATCTGCCGGATCACGGGCGCCCAAGAGCAATACTCCAGTGCAATTCCGGAGCCATTCACGTTCATTCCACCGACGCAGCGGACCCTGGGATTGGCGGACGGCAGCATCAAGTCGTCGTTTCTGGAAATGTTCGGACGGCCGGGGCGGGACCGTTCGCTGGCGTCGGATCGCAACACTAAGTATTCACTTCTGAGGGGGATGACACATGGCATCAACGGTCATGAAACCGCCTCCTATGTGGTGCTGACCGGAACACGGACGGCGGATGGGTCCGTCAGCCCGGCGGTAGGGTCGGTGATCTCCTACATGAAAGGGTATCGCGCAGGCTACCAGGGACTCATCCCACCGTACGTTGCCCTGACCAAGCCGCAGGGGCGTTTTTCGGAGGCCGGATTCCTGGGGTCGACATTCCAGCCGTTCGCGACCGGCGGCGACCCTGCAAAAACCCCATTCACGGTCGAGGGGGTGGTCGCGCCGGGAATCAGCGACGATCGCCAACACAGTCGGCGGTCCTTGCTGGATCGGCTGGATACGTTCGCCCAGAGCATGGAAGGGCATTCGCTGGTTGAGCAGATGCGCAAGCACCGCGAGGATGCCTATGACCTGATCCTGGGGGAGGCAAAAAACACATTTGACCTGTCCAAGGAACCGGAGGCATTGCGCACTGCCTATGGGAAAAGCACGTTTGGCCAGTCCTGCCTGCAAGCGCGCAAGCTGGTGGAAGCCGGTGTCCCTTTTATCACGATCAACGCGCAAGGATGGGATACACACAAAAAGCATTTCGAGATGATGGGGAAAATGCTGACGGAACTTGATCATGGGCTATCGACGCTTCTGCAGGATCTGTCGGATCGCGGATTACTGGATTCCACCATTGTCTGGTGCGGGGGGGAATTCGGACGGACGCCCAAGATTGACTGGGAGGCCCCATGGAACGGGGGGCTCGGTCATTACGGCAAAGCCTTTACGCACCTGGTGGCAGGCGGCGGGTTCAAAGGCGGTCACGTCGTGGGGTGAACAGATGCGCGTGGTGAAACCGTTATTTAACGCCCTGTGTATCCTTGGGATCTGGCAGCCAGCATCTACGAACAGATGGGGATTGACCCGGCGGGAACATTACCCTTGCCGGATGGAGGCTCGGTGCCGGTGTCGCCCTTGGCGGCCAATCGCAACATCGAGAGTGGCGGACTGCTTCAGGAGATCATGTGATGCGTAAACCAGCCTGTATCCTCCTGATTGCTTTTTACCTGACAGCGGCCCGCTTGCAGGCCGCGGTTGCGCCGCACATCGGGTTTGCGTATCCGGCGGGCGGACTCCCCGGAACCACATTCTCCGTGACGATCGGCGGTCAGTATCTGAAGGTCTTCGCGGGGATCCATGTGTCCGGGTTATCGGTCACCGCCCGGCAGACCGATTACCTTCGCATTTACGACCAGCGCGAGATCGGCAGGATACGTCGGACCAAGGAAACCCTGGACGTCCGGATGAGCGAAGAGAAGGACGCCACCACCCGACAGCAGATACAACGGATGCTTGAGCAGGTTGACCAGGAAATGCAGCAGGTCCTCGCCATAAGTGATGATGCCGTGGACAAAAGCATCGGCCTGGCGACGCACCACGCGGATGCCCGGATCGATGTCAAGCTGCCCATGAATGGCACCTATTACATCCGTCTGGATGATGCACAAGGAAAAGGAGGGGCCGACGTCTCCTATCGAATGACCCTTGCTCAGGAGAAACCGGATGTTCAACTGCGTCTCGTTCCCGCCTCGCTGAGGATCCCGAAGGAAGGGTCGGTGGTGGCGACCGTGCATGCACTGCGGACCGGAGGGTTCAGCGACGAGATCACAGTATCACTGACGGGGGCACCCAGCGGGCTTGAACTTCGCCAGAACGTCATTCCTGCCGGGGCGACCAAGGCCAGCATTGTGATTGCCGCGACACCACAGGCAAAGGACGGTTTATACCATCTCCAACTTGAGGGAACCGCCTCCTGCGGGGGACACCCCCTGCACCGCCCTGTTGTGCCGGCCGAGGATATGATGCAAGCGTTTTTCTATCGGCACCTGGTTTCCTCGCAACAATTACTGGTTCAGGTGGCCCCGCCGGATCCGGTAACCGTCACCCTGTTGCCACCCGATGACGGGATTTACGGTGTCCGCGCTGGCTCGTCAATCAGGATCCGTTCACAGGTCACATGGAGAGATGACTCACGTCGGGGAATCAAGCTGGCACTGGTGGCACCCCCGGAATGGCTGACGCTTATAACCGAGCGAATCCAACCGCGCGGGGGGGATATCATTCTGAATATCAGTTCTAATGCGGAGGTTGGCGATACGGCCACCGTGCTGCTGAATGGAACCCTAAGAATGCCGAAGGACGCCTCGTCTCCGGACTATAACCCCATCGCGAAGTGGATGAATAATACCGACATCGAATTTGCCATCGGCGCTATTCCTGTTACGATCATCGAATGAAAGGACTTGTTTTGAATGCAACCGTTTTAAAATCGAGCCATGGCGCGGATGTCGCCACCCTGGCGTTGCCGACGCATGCCCAGCACTGCTTCACAGCATACACACCAACGGATATGCGACAGATGATCCGTTCCGCCGCCGAGGCGCGCAAGGCGACGCTGATCAGCCAATTCGTTTTTGGAGGTAATCGTCATTATGAGATCTGCACGGCGGAGGAGCATCCGGAAAATCACGCGCCGGTCTGGTTGCAAGGGGATGCATGCAATGATGGAGATATGTATTCTATGCAGGCGGTTGCCGTCTCGGGGTTGCACCTGAAGACGGTCAAGCATGGCGGACGCACCGTGGGCGTTACGTATGAAGATGCGCATGCGCGCTATTGCCGCCTAAGCGGAATCATGCCCACCGAGGTGAACGCCTCACGGCCCGAACAAGTGCAATCCACGTTTCAAGTGATCCGTGACGTGCTCGAAGAAAATGGGTTCGCGTTCACTGACACGGTCCGCACCTGGATCTATCTTGACCGTTTGCTCGACTGGTACACTGAGTTCAATCGGATTCGAACGGCATTTTTTGAGGCATCTGGCATCTTCCAGGCGATCGTCCCGGCCAGCACGGGCATCGGCGCAAGTAACCCGTTTGGCGCGGCGATCATCATGGATGTGCTTGCCGTGCAACCCAAGAAAGGACGGATGACGATCCAGGCCGTGCCCTCTCCGCTTCAGAACCCGGCGCTTGATTACAAAAGTTCGTTCAGCCGTGCCGTTGAACTGGGCCTGCCCGACTATCGCAGCCTGCTGATTTCAGGCACGGCCAGCATCGATATCAACGGACGATCCGTGCATCAGTGCAATGTGGAAATGCAGATCCGGCTGACGATGGATGTAGTTAACGCCCTGCTTGTCTCCCGAGGCATGAGCTGGGGCGACCTGTTCCGTGGGATCGCCTATTTCAAGGATATGGCATACCTACCGGTTTACCGCCATGTGGCGGATGAACTGGGCATTCCACGCTTTCCCCTGGCGATATCGCATGCCGACGTCTGCCGGGATGATCTGCTCTTCGAGATCGAGGTGGATGCCATCAAGCCCACCTGAGTTTCAAAAGGACAGCAGGCTAAACGAGCTCCCCCCCACGCGCCTCAGTCACCAGTTGCATGAAGCGGCGGCCATAGTCGACATAGTTGGCGTACTTGATGGCGTCCGGCGACTGAATGCTCGGATCGTGATGAACGACGGCGAGATGCGGTTCGATCGAGAATCCGCCGTCATAGCCACGCTCAAGCAGATCCTTGACGATACGCTTGACGTCCCCCTGCCCTTCCCCGGCATGCATGTGTCGGGTGTTCTTGCCTTCCGGGTCCCAGATCGAATCCTTGATATGCACATAGGCGATGTGCTCCTTCACCTTGCTGTAGAACTCCCAGGACGACTGCTTCGGGTAGGGTTCCGGACGCGTGCGGTCATCGGTAAAGATGGGATTTCCCGTATCAAAAACTAGTTTCAGACCAGGTACGTTCTCGATCATCTTCAGGGTGTAGGTCCATCCCATGCCGCCATAGTTCATGCAGTTCTCGTGTACCGGGGTGATGCCGGCCGCAGTGAATTGCCGGTGCAATTCGCGCAGCCGCCGGAAACGCTCGTCCTCCATCTGGTCCTGAGGCCCACGATCCTTGAGCACCGCGAAACTCATGATACGAATCATGTCGCAGCCCAGCCGCTGCATCCGCAGGATGGCACGGTAAACCTCCTCGAGTGTCCTTTCGAAGGGATCCGTGATCTGCGTGCGCCAGTTGGCTATGGCCGAGCCGAAACAGTTGATCCTGACACCCGCGTCCGCCAGCTTGCCGCACACCACATCAAACGCCTCGTCTGAAATGTCGTGGATGTTCTTGCCATCGATATGACGGCTCTCGATAGTGGTCCAGCCCAGTTCCTTGGTCGCCCGGATCTGTCCATCAATCCCCGTTGCCGCCTCATCCGCAAAGCCTGTATAGTACATTTATCGATCTCCTCCATTGGGTAACACACTCAATTGCCCGATTCTTGCGCTGACGTTCCTGCTTGTTGGCGATAGATTACAGGCTCAACGTTTTGAGGTCTAGATTTTCTTTTTGGAACGGGCGGGTCACGCAGGTGGTCGAGGTGGTCTGTCTATTGGTGGAAATGACAGTGTTGGAAATGACAGTTGACGAAGTGACGTTGGAACGTCACAATAACCAACGCTCTGGCATACCCACGGCGGGGTCAAGGGCACCGTGAAAAACATCAGGCGTCTCGTCTTCATAACAACAGAGAGGATCAATCATGGAATCATGTAAATCATGTGCAGAAAAGTCGGAGAGCGGATGCTCGTCATGTAAGGATGAGTCACTGTTATGCCAGGACACCCCGGATGCCTTCATGGCGCAGCAGTCAATGGAACGACGGCTCGCCGCGATCCGGCACCGGATCATCGTCATGTCCGGCAAAGGCGGCGTCGGCAAAAGCACGGTGGCGGCCAACCTCGCGGTGTCACTCTCACTCCAGGGGAAAAAGGTCGGACTGCTGGATGTGGACATCCACGGGCCGAGCATTCCGGGCATGATGAAGCTCCAGGACGAGAAGCTTAGCGTGTCCAACAATGTCATCACGCCGGTCGAGAAGGCAGGCATCAAGGTGATGTCCATCGGCTTGATGCTGCAGGAGCGGGACCAGGCGCTGATCATGCGTGGCCCTATGAAACATACCGTCATCAAGCAGTTCATCAGCGATGTCGCCTGGGGAGACCTTGACTACCTGATCATCGATGCGCCTCCGGGAACCGGTGACGAACCCTTGTCGGTATGCCAGCTTGCCGCCCCGCTGGATGGCGCGGTGATCGTGACCACCCCGCAGCAAGTGGCCACCGACGATGTCCGCAAGTCCATCAGCTTCTGCCGCCGACTCGAACTGCCCGTGATCGGGATCGTCGAAAACATGAGCGGTTTTGCCTGTCCCTGCTGCAAGACCGTGACACCGATCTTCAAGGATGGCGGTGGCGAACGTCTGGCTCAGGAAACCGGTATTCCGTTCCTTGGAAAGATCCCGATTGATCCGGCGGTCGGCGAGGCTTGCGATGACGGTAAACCGTTTGTGTACCACTACAATCTGAGCGAGACCGCCAAGGCTTTCGAGGCCGTCGCCGCGCATATTCTTGAGATGAACAACGAGACCAGCGAAAGCTAGAAGGAAACCACCATGAGAATAGCGATACCGATGGTTTAACAGCGACTCCACACTACCCGCACATCACATCCGTATCGGCATTGTCATAGGCGGCCACGATGTAGGGATGATTCTCATTATACATGGCCAGCGGCACCGGGTTCTCGACACGTCCGACGGCACGCCTTGCGTTACCGTCCACGCCGGTGATCGAGTCGCCAAACGTCTGGCGCGCCACCTCCGCCTCGGCACTTAATGCCTCGACGATATCCGGGTGGGCATCGAACAGGTTATGCTCTTCGCCGATATCCGTCTCGAGATCGTACAACGCGTTGATGGTCTCTGCCGGATTGCCAAATACCCTGCCCTTTGCAAAATGCAGCTTCCACTTGCCTTTTCGCACGGCCTCAAGCCGATCCTGCAGGTAATACCAGAACGTCTCATGCGCCGATTCGGCACCCGCCTCGCCAAAGAGCAACGGCGAGATATCCTTGCCGTCGATCGCCCGATCCGGCGGCGCGACAGTCCCAGCAAGCCTGGCGAATGTCGGCATGAAGTCTATCGACGCCACCAGGTCATCACATACCCGGCCCGCAGGCACCTTGCCGGTCCAGCGCACGATGCAGGCCACGCGCTGCCCGCCCTCCCAAGTGGTGAACTTGGAGCCGCGCAACGGGGCATTACTGCCGCCTTCACCGCGTGCACGCGACCCGTTGTCGCTGGTGAATACCACGAGGGTGTCCTCATCCAGTCCCTGTCGTTTCAGTTCGTCAAAGAGCACACCGGCAACCCAGTCGATACACTCAACCGCGCCGCCGTAGCCGCCGTTTCCAGACTGGCTCATGAACCGCTGCGGCACAAATAGCGGCACATGGACATACATGTGGGCCAGATACAAGAAGAAGGGGCCTTCCTTGTTGTCACGGATAAAACGCACACATTCCTCGGTGTAACGTTCCGTGAGCCCGCGCTGGTCGGGCTGTTGCTGGATGACATCGCTGTTCCGCATTAACGGTAGTGGCACGCGTTTGCTGATGCCCGGCGCGTTGCCCTGTATCCCCATGTCATTGCTATAGGGCAAGCCGTAGTATTCATCAAAACCGTGCTTGGTCGGCAGGAATTCAGGCTGATCCCCGCAATGCCACTTGCCGACAATCTTGGTCCGATACCCTTGCCCCTTAAGCACATCGGCCACGGTGAGTTCATCACGTCCAAGGCCTATCGGATCCCCAGGAAAAAGCACACCCGTAATGCCGACCCGCTGGGGGTAGCACCCGGTCATCAGCGCTGCCCGCGAGGCGGAACAGACGGACGACATAACGTGGTAGTCGGTAAATCGAGTGCCTTCCGCCGCCATCTTGTCAAGGTAGGGAGTCTTGTTGACCGTCGACCCGTAACAGGCCAGATCACCATAGCCAAGATCATCGCAATTGATCAGTATAATATTCGGTTTTTTCATCATAGAGACAATCTACCCTACCCACCGGCAGATTTTCCAGCAGATTTCGAAAGGCCAGCAAATGTTGATTTTAGAGGTACTGTCGTCCGAGAATATCGGACACGGCGGGGTCAAGCTGTTCGCGACGGCGGATGCGATCGAAGGCTGCCAGTAATTCGGGTACACGCACTCGCGCCATTTCAGACTCACTGTACTGGCGTACGATCCTGCCTTGATGCATCATGATGATGCGATTGGGAAGTTGGACGGCCTGCTGCATGGAGTGGGTCACCATCAGGGCGGTCAGGTGCTCACGTTCGATGATCTCGCGGGTCAGTGCGGCGACCTGGGCTGCGCTTTTGGGATCCAGGGCGGCGGTGTGCTCATCGAGCAGCAGCAGGCGCGGTTTCAGCCAGGTCGCCATCAGCAGCGTCAGGGCCTGACGCTGCCCGCCGGATAAGGTACCGATGGGATTATCCAGCCGGTTCTCAAGGCCCATGCCGAGCGTCCGCACACGATCCGCCATGGCATCACGGACCTGGCGGGGCAAGGCGGGGCGCAGCCCCCGTGACAGGCCTCGACGCATGGCCAGCCCGATGTTCTCGGCGATGGTCATTCCGGCGGCGGTCCCGGCAAATGGATTCTGGAAGACGCGGCCGACGTATTGCGCCCGGCGGTATTCCTCCCACCGGGTAATCTCAACACCATCAATACGAACCGTTCCCTGATCAGGCAGGAAACTGCCTGCCACGGCATTGAGCAGGGTACTCTTGCCGGAACCGTTCGTCCCAATGATCGCCGCAAAACAACCTTCCGACAAATCCAGATCAATCCCCTGCAACGCCCGAACCTCGTTCGGCGTGTCCGGAAAAAACGTCTTTCGCAAACCCCGTATCTCAAGCATCATTGATTTTCCTCCCGTACCCGCCGTACTTGTCAGCATTCCCGCCTCCCGGGGCGCTTCAGCATACCACCCAGCATCTTGATCCGGTCTGGCAGGACGAGGGCGGCAAAGACGAAGAGAGCCGTGACCAGCTTGAGATCGTTGGGGTTGAGCCCCCACCGCAGGGCGATGGCGATCAGCAGCCGGAACAGGAGCGTGCCCATGATCGTGCCGGTCAATGCCAGCCCCGGAGTGAGCTTGCCGACCAGAGCCTCGCCAATGATAATGCTGGCCAGTCCCCAGACAATCATCCCAATCCCCATCTGTACGTCCGCAAACCCCTGATACTGGGCCAGCAGCGCCCCCGATAGACCAACCAGCGCATTCGCGCCACATAACCCAAGGACCTGCATTCGCTGATGGTTGATCCCCTGTGCCCGCACCATCTGCGCATTCTCCCCGGTGGCCCGCAACGCAGTTCCCAGATGGGTTAGCAGAAACGCCTTGATCAGCCATGCCACGCCCGCCGTGATCACCAGCATCGTCAGCAGCATCGCCACATCCTGCAGCGGCACTCGCCAGCCTAGCAGCATCAGCGTGTCCCCTTCCCCGGCAGCCCCCTGAAGCAGACGCGCCACCGGCGCGGCAATACTCCCGACATTGAGCAACGGGACATTGCTACGCCCCATGACCCGCAGATTTATCGAATACAGCGCGGTCATCACCAGGATGCCCGACAACAGTTCCTGGATCTTGAAACGGGTATGCAGCACGCCGGTCACCCCCCCGGCCACCGCCCCCGCCAGCGTGGCCATGAGGATAGACGTCCAAGGCGACCAGCCATTCACCATCAGGATGGCCACCACCGAGGCACCGAGGGTGATCGTTCCATCCACAGTGATGTCGGTGTAGCGAAGGACGCGAAAGCTGATCCAGACGCCCATGGACAACAAGGACAGGATCAAGCCGATGGTAAACGCTCCGATAACAAGACTCATAGCGCCCCCCCTTTTCCAGCGGAGAATGGGGCACACCAGCAGGCCCCCCGAAGAAACGTACTCTGGCCAAGACCGACCGCCGGTCGGTCATCCTCAATCAGATGCAGCAGATCGACCGGTTCAACGGTCTCAAAGAACATGCGTACATGCGGCTCCAGATCGATCACGCCTTCCGGCAGCGGACGAAACGGGAAGACCACGGCATGGGTGTGTGCGAAAAGCCCCGGCGTCGAAGACAGCGGTACCAGATAAGGAGCGACTGCCGCATCGGGCCGACGCGAGACAAAGGCGACCAGCAGTGCCGAATGCCGGGCATGCACGCGTTCCCCACAAAACGCCATCCAGTCGCGGATCTGGGGAAATCCTCCTGGAGAATCGGCGGTCGTCATCAGACCGGGCGAACGCGACAATGCCGCCCCGACCAAGCCCTCGATCTCCGCGATGCAGACCATCGCCACCGAATCGGCTCCCGTCACCTCCAGGGCCTGCCCGAACAGGGAAGACAGCGGCAGCAGCCCCGTCTTGTCCACCGGACGAAACCTCAATAGATGCGAAAATGCACCCTCGGCCACCAGTCCCTGAATAGCGAAGATAGAGGGCGTGAACCGTTCGGCCTCGACCAGGTAGTCAGGGGTATCACCGCCACCGGCGGGAAGCCAGCTCAGGCAGCCCGCGAGCGCTGCAAATTCGCCAAAACGACTGCAGCTATCGCCAGCATCCACCCCGGCCGCGCCAATCCCGAGACCAAAAACGGGGCGGGGAAACGGAAGGTTCACAACATCGGTATCCTGCACTGGCGTCCAGGGTCGCCAACGGGCGGTGGCCTGCACACGCAGCATCGCCCCAGCACCCAGCGGATGCACATCCACCTGTATGCCGGCAACGTCGATATCGCCGCGCCCCTTCTGCACTGCTGATCCAGAGCAGGGAGCGCCAGCCACGTCACCCGTACCCGTATCCGGAGCATCTTGCTCCGGGGTGTCGCACTCCAGAAGCTCCCCCAAGCCGGACATACGCAGGGCGTTCTCGACGAACGGAGAGGGATTAACAATGGCAAAACTACCCTGAACGGCGGAGACTTCGCGCCGGATCCGAATCAGTACACGAATACCAGCGGAGCTGAGATACTGAAGCCCGGACGCATCCATGCGCAACTCATGCCGCCCCCCGCGCAGCAACTCCAACGCACTGTTCAGTACGTGCTCAGCCCAGGTCACATCCAGCCGTCCATCTAATTTAAGGATGGTTCGCCTTCCGTCAGTTAGTGTCTCAATCTTCATAATGCCTCATTCCGTATAAACCTTGGCTTGTGCCTTGTATTCTTCCGGCAACTTTAAACCGAACCGCTCAAGCAGCGTCGGATTAACCAACAGGACTTCCGTCTG
>DIZZ01000084.1:12566-19327 GCA_002428045.1 Verrucomicrobia bacterium UBA6015 | reverse complement strand
GCCGGAATGGTAGAAATCACGAGCCAAGGCCAGGGCGGCACCATCCTCAACCCCCGAACTGTCAAAGCAAAAGAACGGCACACCATCCGCCGAGGCACGGGCGATGATGTTGGCGTAGCCCGGGCGGGTGGCATTGTCGGAGATCTGCGCCAGCACCGCTGGCGCATGACGTAGAAGTGCGGTCGTGGCCTCCGCCGTCTCGGCGCTTGTGTTCACCGGCACCGCGACAAGACGAAACCCCTGAACCGCCAGCGCCTCCTCAAACCATTGGCAGTACAACTCACTGCTGATTTCCGAGGGGGTGAACAGCGTGCCCACCAATTTCCCGTCAGGAAACATCTGCCTGAGCAAGCTGGCCATCCCCTCAAACGCGGATCGGGTCGTGATGCCGGTGACATTCGGCAAGTGATTGGAGATGGATTCCCCTGCCCCGGCCAGAACCCCGTCACCGACACAGGCAAACACCACCGGCAAGGCACTCGCCTGCCGCAGTGTCGCTTGCAATGCCGGGGTGGATACCGGCATGATCAGGTCCGGCTGCTCGCCAACCACGGCCGTGAGAATACTGCTGAGCGTCGTCATGTCGCCCTGCGCATTCAGGATGCGCAGGTTGTATTCGCGCCCCGCCGCCCATCCGGCCGCCGACAATCCGTCCAGAATGCCACGGACGGTATCCTCCGAAAACGTGGCATCGTTATACCGGACAATCCGGATCTCGAAGCGTTTCAGGGGAACGGTCGACGGAACGTCAACCTTGGCTTTCAGCGGTGGCGCGACCACCTGCTGCACCGTTGTAGTCTCGCAGGGTAGCGCGGACGGGGGCACCCCGGCGAGCACTTTCGCCACCAGCCGACCCGCCTGCATTCCCCAGGCCTCGTAATCATCACCGACCGCACCGGTAGCTCCCGCCGCCACCAGATCAGGCTCTGTAACAAACACGGGCAGCCCAGCCTTTTTAGCGGTGCTTTGAATGACCGCGAAACCGGCACTGACCACATTATCGGCGGAGAGCAGCAGCGCCCCAGCACCCCGCTGGATGAGCGCCTGGACCGCCGGGGCAAGCTCCGTCAGCGATGAGGCATTCGCTTCGTGCAGCGTGATCTGGTGCGTCTTGCAGGCCCGGCGCAGTTTTTCGACCGAGAGGACGGCATTCGGCTGGGCCGGATCAAAGACCATGCCAATCGCCTTGAGATCGGGATCATGCCCCATGGCCATCTCCAGCAGTCGGTCGAGCGGCGGATCATCATGCACACCCGTCAGGTTCGACGGACGGGAACCCGCCTCGAAAATACCCAATGCCACAGGATCGCTGGCGATGGTGTACACGATCGGGATATCCGTGATACGCCGAGCCGCCGCGATCATCGCCGGGGTGGTCAGTGTGACGATCACATCCGGATCGCGCTGGAGGGCGGCATCCAGCAGTGCAGGAAGCTGGGCGATTTCCCCCTGGGCGTTATAGGTCTGGATCGTGACGTCGGTGCCCTCGATCAGGCCGGCATCCCGCAGGCCTCGCCGCACACCGGCCTCGCCCAGTTCGAGCAATCGGTTCTGCACGAGGTTGACCATGGCGATGCGCAGCGGACGGTCAAAACGGGCTTGCAGATGATGAAAAACATCGGTTTCCTTGAGCCGTTTCACCGGCCAGGTCATTCCAATACGACGGGCCGCCGCCATATCCACTGACGTCTCCTTCTCGACACTCGGCGCGAACGGGATCGTTGCAGGATTCTCTCCCAGCAGGACGCGGGCGGCAATCTGGCCGGTATGACGCCCCTCAAGCAGCGGACTGCCCCCGATGCTGAACAATGCCCCGCTCCCCATCATGCTATCATCATCCGCCACCAGCGGCACTCCGGCTTTCATGCAGGCATCCACCACGGCAGGGAAACTGCTCACCACGGTGTTGTCACCCATCCCGAAAACCACATCGGGATTGGCCTGCAGCAAGGATTGCATGACGGCGTTAATCTCGGATGGCGCATTCAGGTTCCGTTCCACCAGGGTAAACCCATGCTGAGTGCAAAACTCGCCAATTCGTTCCCGTTCAAGCAACGAATTCGCATACACGGGATTATATAACAGCCCCAATCGACCTGCATCGGGAAACAGCATTCGGATCCACTCGAACGCCCTCGGCAGCGGCGCTGTCCAGACTGCCCCCGTGACATGGGGCAGATGGTTACCAAAAGTTTCCCCCGCTCCGACATCCAAGGGTGCCGTAACCGCTCCGAAAACGATCGGAATGTCCTTTACAACCGTCAGCGCCGCCGCCAGGCTAGGCGTGGAAAGCGGGATGATCACATCGGGATTACGGTTGAGCATCTGCAGGAATACCTGCGGCAGCATCGATATATCATCATTGGCATGCATCACGTGCAGCGTCAGGTTCGCACCGTCCACAAACCCGGACGCCTTTAGCGATTGCCGCACCCCGTCGATAGCCATCGAGAACAGCGGATGCGGCCCGATATGGACCACACAGGCAACGTAATGCCGATCAGGGTCGGGCGAACGAGGAGGAATCGGCGGCGCCCCCTGCGCCTGGGTAGCGTCCGCCTTTTTCTTCAGGTCATCGCTTATTGTCCAAGCTGGCAGTTCCGCCGCCAGCGCTTCATTCAGCGCCAGCACCTCGGGGACCAGATTCTCCACCCCGAAAGATGCCGGATCCGCCCCTCGCAGGATTTTTCCGCCCATTTCCCCGACGGTCATGCCGACCTGATGATAAGAGGCACCCAACCCGAAGAGCACCCCGTTCTTGATGTCCGTGGGATCGTTGCTGAAGACCGGGACACCCGCCGCGCGAGCGGCGGAAACAATCGCGTTGATCGAGGCGATCGCGACCGTGTCGCCCCCTACCCAGACCGCCTCAGCCCCACGCCCGAGCACCGCGCGCACCGCCTCTGGGACTTCAGAGGTATTGTTGGCTATCGCTTCGACGAGCGTGATACCAATCGCTTCGCAAACCGTCCTCGCTGCTTTCACACAGGCCTCGGAATTATCCTCACCTGAATTCCAGACCACCCCGACCTGCTTTAGCTGCGGGTTCATCTGGTGGGCAATCCGGAACGAGGATGCCACGGGCTGGAATGTGCCCACCCCCACCAGATGCCGGGGGTGCTGATGCGGTTCAGGACCGGTAATCTCCACGCCAGCACCATAGGGATCGGTCACCCCGCCGAAGACATGCATAACGCGCCCCTCGCGGTTGGCCTTGGCAACGGCCTGCATGGCCAGGGTACTGGCCGTCAACACCATGTCGTAACCGCCGCCGGTCACTTCCCTGGCCATCATGTTCCCTGTCGTCGGATCGCCCGAGGCGTTGAAGAAGCGGATCGAGGCGGTACGGCCAGCCTCATAACCCTGCTGGCGCAGCCCGTCTACAATACCGGCCACCGTGCCGTCGATCAAGCCGGTCGACGCCCACTGCATCACCGCCAGCTGCGGCAGCGCCTGACGTCCCGTCTTCGAAGCATGCCCCTGGCGACGGTCCAGATCCGATAGCAACAGCAACAGCGACGCTGCCGCGATCAACACCACGCCCATCCATATATTCATGAACCATCTCATATACATCTCCCATGCACTCCACCCATCCAGAGCAGGATGCTCCGGCTACGTCTTCCATCGTGATCGGAGTTTCAATCTCCGGGTTTCCAACGCGCCCAGCACCAACAGGGCCGCCACACCGCCGACGATATTCGATACCTTCGGGGCCAGACCGTATCCAATGTTTGACTGCAGGATGAAGGCGATCACCACAGCGGTCATGAAGGTTGCCGGTAGCGAGGCGATCCAGTGCGGCTTACGCGCCTTGACTAGGTAGATTGCTGCCGCCCAGAGCATCAGCGATGAGAGCACCTGGTTGCTCCATCCGAAGTAGCGCCAGATCAGATCGAACTCGTGGGTCGAAATCGCAATGGCGACCAGGAAAAGCGGCACGGCGATATAAAGCCGTTTCATCGGACGGGTCTGATTGACTCTAAACGTTTCCGCCAGGATCAGGCGGGTGGCACGAAAAGCGGTATCGCCCGAGGTAATCGGTAGCACGATCACCCCCAGGATCGCCAGGACCGCCCCCACCGGCCCCAGCAAGCCCCGGCAGGCCTCCGTCACCACCAAAGCAGGCGTTCCCTTGGCAATAACGGCATTCAGCGCCTCCGGGGAATCGTAAAATGACATTCCGACCGTAGCCCAGATCAGCGCGATGATCCCCTCCGCCACCATGGCTCCATAAAAGACCAGACGCCCGTTCTTTTCCGAACGGATGCAACGGGCCATGATCGGCGACTGCGTGGAATGGAAACCGCTGATCGCCCCGCAGGACAGCGTAATGAACAACAGCGGCCAGACCGGCAGTCCGCCGGGATGCTGCGCCGGATTGAACGAGAGATTCGAAAGCACAGGGTGATCCGACAGCAGCAGACCGCCCAGGATGCTGAACGCCATGAAAAGCAGAAGCGCCCCGAATAGCGGATACAAGCGCCCGATAAACCGGTCGATCGGCAGAACGGTGGCCAGGAAATAATAGACAAAAATCGCACAGACCAGCAGTAGTGTATCCCACCCCGTCAGGGCGGCCAGCAGCTTGGCCGGGCTCAGCACGAAAACCACACCAACGAGCATGAGCAGCAACACGGTAAACACGCGCATCACCACGCGGGCCGGTCGCCCCATCAGCTCACCGATCACGGCGGGCAGCGACCCGCCGCCGTGACGAACCGAGAGCATGCCACTGAAATAGTCATGCACGCCGCCCGCAAAAAGAGTGCCAACCACAATCCACAGCAGCGCATAAGGACCGTAGAGTGCGCCGAGGATCGGACCAAAGACGGGACCGATGCCGGCGATATCCAGCAGTTGAATCGAGAAGACTTTCCACGTCGGCATCGGCATGGAATCAACCCCGTCGGGGGCGGCCATAGCCACCGTTGCCCGCAACGGATCAGGCCCGAATATCCGATCCACCACCTTGGCATAGGTAAAATATCCGGCAATCAGCAAGGCAATACACAATCCCAATATCATCATCGCGAAGTCCTCATCTTTCTGCCTTCTCAAGGTCTTTGACGGCATCGCGTGTGAACGCGGCAGTCAGGTAGTCGAGCGTCTTCGGCAAGCTCAATTCCATACTGTAGAAAATCTGCAGCCGAATCTGCAGGTGCTCCGGTTCGCAGCTTAGCAGATGTCCGCCAGCCGTGAACGCCTCATCGATAAAGTGAAAATGATAGCCCGGCACGTTGACCGATGGCACAAAGCCTGGCGTATAAAAGCCGACCAGATGCCCCGAAACCTGCTCAAAACGGCGCACTTTCTGGTGGTCGGTCGCCTCGGAAAGCGGTCTATAGTTCTCCGTGCGGGGAACGGATCGAGTGATGACCGTTCTGAACCGGCCCTCCATGTGGATCGCATAGAACATGTTGTCCGATGGCAGCATCCGGCGCAACTGCACCGTGAACTGTTCGTACGTCACCGGTGCCGCGATTTCATCCGTCAGCATCGGCGCAAAATGACACACCGTCGAAAACGGGGTTTTCATATCGTCCGTTACCACATGAGCTTGCCCGTCGAGATCCAACCGGATGAAGCGGCCATTGAGGGCCACCATCTCGCCATCCAGGTTGTTGAATGTTCCAATCCCGAAATCGCCCTTTGTCTTCAGCGTCGCGATCGTCACATCATCCCGGTAAAACCCCTCCAGCAGGGCGTTTATCGGACTACTCATATACAGCATCTTTGACATTCCGCTCCCCGTGTCCGGAGCATCTTGCTCCGGGTTCCTTCTGCTACCCTCGCGTCAGCATCCCGGCGACGGCCCCGGTCATCAGGGTCGCCAGGGTGCCGGCAACAATCGATTTAAATCCGAGGTCGACGATTTCCGCCCGTCGCTCGGGAATCATCGCCCCCATTCCGCCGATCATAATACCCAGTGACCCGAAATTTGCAAACCCGCACATCGCATACGTCATCATGAGATTCGTCCGGGCACAAAACCCGGCACCGGGCAACGCAAGATAGGAAAGGATCTCGTTGGCAACCGTCTTGATCCCCATCAACCCCCCGGCAGCCACCGCCTCGCTCCAGGGCACCCCGATGATCCAGACCAACGGGGCCATCCCCCAGCCGAGGATGCGCTGGAACCGCAGTGGGGCCCCGTTGACATCCGGCAGCAACCCGAGCACGGCGTCAATCATGAAGATAAACGCAATGGCCACGATCATCATCGCCACCACATTGATCAGGATCTGGACGCCATCAGCCGTGCCGCGCACTATCGCGTCCAGACTCCCCTTGGCGTCACTACGGATCTCCATCCGGTCAATCGCCGCCGCGGTGCTTGCGTCCGACTCAGGCACCATGACACGGGCCACCACAATCGCCGCCGGGGCGGACAGGATGCTGGCCGCCAGAATGTGGCCCAATGCAGCGGCCCCCAGCACCGGGGTGAGGAAATTCGCATAGAGCACCATCATCGTTCCGGCGATGGTCGCCATGCCGCAAGTCATGACACAGAAAAGCTCGCTACGCGTCATGCGCGACAGATACGGACGTATGAACAGCGGGGCCTCCAGCATGCCGACAAACACGTTCGCGGCCGCCACCACCCCCTCACACCCGGAAACACGCAGCGTTTTCTGAAGTACCCAGGAGAAGGCCCGCACCACCAGGGGCAACACCCGCCAATAGAACAGGAGTGCAGATGTTGCACTGACCACCAGGATCAGGGGAAGCGCCTGGAATGCCATAATAAAATAGTTGCC
>DIZZ01000084.1:0-12501 GCA_002428045.1 Verrucomicrobia bacterium UBA6015 | reverse complement strand
AACCAGCCGGTTAAGGATCAGAAAAAAACGGGCCGCCGCCGGATTCAGGATCAACACTACACCCAGAACCACCTGTAACCCGATCCCGACCGCTACCGTCTGCCACCGGATACGCCTGCGATTCTCGGAAAAAAACCAAGCAATCCCGACCAGCAGGAAAATCCCGATTGCACTTCGCAACGCAAGCATCATCAACACCCCGGCAATGCATTTAAACTGAACTCAATTTTTCCGTCTTTCATTTTTACGATACGATCGCTCAATGATTGGAAATATAGGCTCACACGCCAACCATTGCAAGGCGCATTTCAGCACATCAGGGCTGATTGGGCTGATTCATTTTTGGTGGCAACCAACAGGGAGACTTAACCGTTTCACTCATATCCCATCGCCAAGGTTATCCCAGGGGCCTTCGGCAGTTTTCCATTGGCCGTCGCCTTCACGGATGAGCGGGTTGGGCTGCTGGTTGTACACCTTGGAGCCGGGCGGCACGGAATGCGTCAGCCAGACATTGCCACCGATCACGGACCCCGCCCCGATGGTTGTGTTGCCGCCCAGGATCGTTGCTCCGGCATAGACAATGACGCTATCCTCGACGTTGGGATGCCGCTTGTTCCCCTTGACCAGATGCCCCTCGGAATCCTTTACAAAACTCAGCGCCCCGAGGGTCACCCCTTGATAAAGCTTCACATTCCGACCAATCACGCAAGTTTCGCCGATCACCACGCCGGTGCCATGATCGATAAAGAACCCCTCGCCGATGGTTGCCCCGGGATGAATATCGATCCCGGTCTTCGAATGGGCATATTCTGACATCATGCGCGGGATCAGTGGCACCCCCAACTGCTGCAGGCAGTTTGCCAGGCGATGCACCATCACCGCAAACACACCCGGATAGCTCATCACGACTTCCATCGTCGAACGGGCCGCCGGATCGCCCTCATAGGCGGCCTGGACATCCTTGTGCAGGATCTGCAGCAACAATGGCAATGAACGCACCAGGTGCCCCACCGCACTGATCGCCCGCTGGTCACACTTGTTGCAATCATCCTTGCAGGATGAGACGGCGCATTGATACGCATAGGCCTGCCGCACCTGCTCACGCAGGATCATCGCTGTTTTTTCAAGGGACAAGCGTGCCGACTCCTCATAAGTTCCCGTTACGTCCGCCTTCTGGTGGCAACCAGGAAACAGGATGGAAATCAACGCCTCAAGCACGGCCACCACCGACTGCTGCCCCGCCACCGTTAGCCCCCGATGCGCATTCCCAACATACAACGGGCAATTCTCACAGCTTGCAAGTTGCTTGACAACATCCGGCAGGATCAAATCCAGTTCATTTTTCATTTCAATCTTTCCGTGCAGAACTTAGGCGGTTTATAATCCGCTTTGCAAGAATCTCGTTGATCTCACGATGGCGCGGTACCGGTTCCGAGTGCCCCGTTATTGGATTGTGGTAGATGTCGTGACGACCGCCGTGGCGAAACAAAATACACCCCGTCTGCTCGAATCGATTCACGAGGTCAAGTCGCTTCATGCGTACTCCAGCTCTTCTACTTTCCGAATGCCGGGGATTTCCTCGGCACCAAAGAGATCAAGGAGGTCACGCAGGTTCTCCTTTAAATCCTGAAGGCTCTCTCCCTGTGTCCAATGGTCTGGGTAATCATTCAGATAACCGAGATAGCGTCCATCTTTTTCTGTCCAGTATGTGAATGCAGCTTTCATATAAGTAGGGTCTCATTTCTGAAGACGATTTGCTAGTAATTTTTAAGACGATTCGATCATTCGCATCCGCTGCGTGTGACCCGCACCAGCACCCGTTCGGCACCTTGATTGCGAAGCCCGAGCGACACGAGCAAACGCCCCAGTCGTGTATCGCTCAGGCACACGACCTCCTGGATCCTGATGCCATCCTCCTGGCAAAGGCGCTCAAAATCCCGCAGGGTGAAAAGATGGATATTCGGGGTATTATACCACTGGAACGGCAATGCGGACCCCACCGGCATCCGTCCCGAACGGATCAACTGCCCGATCAGGCCGTAATACCCAAAGTTCGGAAAACTGACAATCCCCTCGCGCGCCACCCGCAGCATTTCATTGAGCACATCGCGCGGGCGCTGCACCACCTGCAGGGTTTCGCTCAGCACGGCAAAATCATACGCCCCGTCCGGGATCATGGCCAAGCCGCCATCAATATCCTCCTGGAAGATATCATGCCCGCGATTGATCACCTGCACCACCTGTCGCAGGTCAATATCCACCCCGATCCCTGAGGCGCCCCGTTGATCACGGAGCATCCCGAGCAAGTCACCATCACCACAACCGATATCCAGTACACGCGCCCCGGCGGGGATCATGCGCAATATCTCCGTATGTTCAGAACTGGCAACCAACGATACCCCTGTATCAACAGGAGCCGCCGCATCAACCCCAGCCTGCACCCAGGGCAGGAATGCCTTGACGACCGAGACGAGATCGGCGATGTCAACAAGGAAGGCATCATGACCGTACGGGGCCTTGAGCAGGCAGTACGACACCGCCTTACCGGCGCGTAACAACGCATTGGCGATTTCCTTGGACTGTTCCGGCGGAAATAGCCAATCCGTGCTGACGGCTACCACCAGCATTTTGGCCTTTATGGCCCGCAAGCCTTCCTCCAGGCTTCCGCCACCCTTGGCCTTCAAATCGAAATCATCCATCGCCCGCATGATGCTCAGGTAGGAATTCGCATCAAACCGTCCAACAAATTTGGCACCCTGATGTTCTAGATAACTGGCGATCTGGAACTCGGAGCGATGCTCATCGGCGGGATCACCCGCACCCTCCCTGCGCTCCCGACCGAAGCGGATATTCATGATATCCTGCGAGAGATAGGTGATATGCCCAAGCTGGCGGGCCTGCGCCAACCCATTCACCGGCCCCGGTCCGCGCCCGTAGTAATCGCCATCGCACCAGCCAGGATCGGCGGTGATCACATTACGCGCAACCACATCAAAGGCCAGCGCCTGCGCCGAGAGCGAGGCCGCCGTGGCGATGCAGACGCACCGGTCCATCATGTCCGGATATTTCACCGCCCATTGCAACACCTGCATCCCTCCGAAGGATCCGCCCACCACAGCGGCCAGATGATCGATGCCGAGGTGTGCGAGCAAACGGCAATGCGCCTCGACAATATCCCCGACCGCCATCTCTGGAAATGTTGACCCATAGGAAGCGTCGGTTGCCGGATTGATCGACTTGGGGCCGGTCGTGCCCTTGCATCCCCCCAGGATATTTGCGCAAACGACATGGTAATAACGTGTGTCGATCCCGCGCCCGGGACCGATCATGGCATCCCACCAGCCTGGGTCGACCGCTGGATCGGTATGGTAGCCAGCGGCATGTGCATCCCCGGTCAAGGCAGTGCAAATGAAAATCACATTCCGGCGGTCAGGTGCCAGCTTGCCATAGGTCTCGTAGGCAATTTCAAGCGAATGCAGAACCCCGCCGCGCTCGAAACGAAACCCTTCCGGCGGCAGGTTGATCTGCGCCAACTGCGTCGTTACTATTCCAACGCCTTGATCCGTCATACGCCTACACCGCCTTCACATGTTCGGGCGTCACGACCTCGGGTTTCCCCGCCGCCGCATTCCAGTAGGGCGACATCCGCCGCAACCGTTCCACGATACCGGGAAAAACATCAATCAGGGTATCCACCTCGGCATCGGTCGTGTAGCGGCTCAGACTGAAACGCACGGATCCATGCACTGCCGTGAACGGCACATTCATGGCCTTGAGCACATGCGAGGGATCGAGCGATCCCGACGTGCAGGCGGAGCCGCTGGAGGCGCAGATGCCGTATTCATTCAACTGGTAGAGGATCCCCTCGCCCTCAATGCTGTGGCAGGCGAGATTGAGCGTATTGGGCAGGCGTTGCGCCCCCGCCCCGTTGACCTCCAGCCAGGGAATGCGATCGCACAGTGCCGTCTGCAGGCGGTCGCGCAGGGCAGCCACGCGCACTTCGGCATCCTTCGCGTCCATGGCCAGCCGGCAGGCCGCCGACAGCGCGACGATATGCCCCACATTCTCCGTGCCCGCCCGCAGCCCACGCTCCTGGTGTCCGCCGCACATCAAGGGTCGGCAGGCGGTTCCACGCCGTTGATAAAGCACCCCCACCCCTTTGGGCGCATGCAGCTTATGGCCCGAGAAGGATAGCAGATCCACCTGCCTGAAGGTCTCACGCAGATTGACATCCAGCTTGCCGACCGTCTGGGTCGCATCCGTATGGAATAGGATCGATGGACCGGTCTCCTTGGTCAGCCTTGCCAGTTCGTCCACTGGAAAGATCACGCCGGTTTCGTTGTTGGCGTGCATGACAGAAACCAGCAGGGTATCGGGGCGCAACGCCCGGATAAACTCCGTGAGGTTGATCTCGCCTTGACGGTTAACGCCAACGAACGACACCTCGCAGCCTTCGCGACGGGCCTCCTTGCAGACCTCCAGCACGGAAGGATGCTCCACGGCGGTGGTCACGATATGCCGTCGCTGGCGGTTGGCGCGGATCGCTCCGAATATCGCCGTGTTGTTACTCTCTGTCGCGCTACCGGTGAAGACGATTTCATCGGGATCCACACCGCCAAGACAGGCCGCGACGGTCGAACGCGCCGTAGTCAAGGCATGCGCCACCCCGCGGGCCTGCTCGTACATCGAGCTCGGGTTGAAATACAGATCCGTCAAAAACGGACGCATCGCCTCAGCGGCCTCCGGTGCAACTGGCGTGGTGGCATTGTTGTCCAAATATATTGTATTCATTGCGATTAAGATTACGATTAGGATTAGGATATGGATATGGGGTTAACTGCTTAGCATGTAGCGGGGTTCATCCATGACAAACTGGAGCGGCTCGCCAGTAATGAACCGCTTGAGATTATCGAGGGCGATGTGGTCTCCGTAGCTGAGGTGCGGCGGTCGCACCGGCCAGTTGGCGGAGTTGATGTCGTGGCAGGTAATCAGCAGATTCTTCCACGTATGCGCCTCGTGTCCGGGCGGGAGGTAATCGTCCTTGACGAGCACATCCAGCCCCGCCCGCAGACGGACCGATTTGAGCTCTACAAATAGAGCCTCCTGATCTATGATCTCACCGCGGGCGGCGTTGATGATGATGCCATGATCCGTCAGCATGGCCAAACGTGCGGCATTGACCGAGCCCTTGGTCTCGTCGGAAAGTCCTGCCCAGATTACCACCGCCTCGCTTTGGGCAAACAACGAGTCGAGGGTATCCACACGCTGGCAGCCGTCCGGTAATGCCTTGGCATACGGATCGTACACCGAGATCTCGGGCGCAAAGGGAGTGACCATGCGCACAAACTGACGCCCGATCACCCCACACCCGTATAGCCCCAGTCTCAGGCCATTAAGCGTTCCGGAAGGCAGTCCCAATCGCCTGGCACCACCGGCCTTGCCAGCCACAAGAGCCTCGGTCCGCCCCCGCAGATCCTTCAACACCGCCAGCAGCAGTGCCATGGCTCCCTCGGCCATCGACCGGGCTGGCGTATCGCCCCAGTTGGTGACCGGTATACCGGCACGGATGATCTCAACCGGCACCGTGGCCCGGCAGGTTCCGCCCAAATTGAGCACATAACGCACCCGCCCCGGATCGTCCGCCAAAGCGGGTGGAATCGCACGTCCGGCCCAGTTGGTGATCAGCACATCGGCCTGGCGCATCTGCAACAAGACGTCGGCATCATCCAGCGCATGGGCCTGTTCCACGATCACGAGTTCCCCCATCTCGCGCAAGGCATGCGCTAACGGGCCATCGGAATCGATCATCGAACGGCGTGACGCCATACATAAGATCCTTAACATGACAGAACCTCCCTACAATACTTCAAATCCACACAGGCATTCGCGTAAATCTGCGCCATCTGCTCATTGGGGCCGATCCCTCGCGAGAACTCGATGGTGACCGTCCCGCGGAATCCCGCCCGGCGAACCATCTCAAAACCGGCGTCGAGCTGCTTGCGGTCCGCCGCGACCAAGGGATCCAGCGTCCGCATCTGCACATGCAGGCTTTTCACCCGGTCACCAAACGTATCAAACCAACGGGCACACCCTTCAACATCCGTACCAGCCACATGCACAATAATGCCAAACCGCGCCGGATCCAAGGGCGCGAAGAAGGCGGCGGCATCCTCGACCTTCTCCATCACGGTTCCGCCGTGGCACTCGCACTGCAAGATGCAGTCGAGGGGCAGTTGCCGTTCCCAGTCCAACAGGTTGGCACGGTACTCGGCCAGGGCCTCGCGTTTGGCACCTAGGTTATATTTCACCCCGAGAGGCTTGAGTCGCGATATGGCACGGGCGGCCTCCGCTCGTGCCTCCGCATCGCCGTCTCCAAAACCGACATAGCTATTGTATATCCGGATAGGCGGAGCCCCTTGGATGAGCCGTTCTTGCTCGGCGGCATCCGCCAGGATGAAGTGCCGTTCCCAGATCTCCAGGCCATCGAAACCGTCGGCCGCAAAGCGGGGCAGCCAGTCGCTGACCGCAAAGGAAGGGATCTTGCTCTTCCAGCGATTGGGCTCCAGGCACACGGTCGCCATGTAAAACGCATGCGGCTGAGTGCCGTTGCTTGAATCAGTCATCATGTCCACTCCTTGTTCCGCCGATTTCAGCCAGCCACTGGCCGCGCTGCTCCTGGTCAACCATGAACGCCGCCAGTGCTTCCGGTGAGGTCCGATGCCGGAAGGCATCGAGCGCCGGATCACCCACCTTGACCATCCATGCGTCCATCGTCGCCCGCATCCGATCCAGTTCCTCACGATAGGCCGGGTTTCCGGCGAGATTGACAAGCGCATCCGGATCCGCCTCGAAATCATACAGTTCCTCGACCACCCGGAATCGGAAAAGCTGCACCCGTGCCGCCACATTGGCATCCGTTTCGGCCGCCTCCTGCATCGCCTTGAACGTACGTCCCGCCATCGATTCGTTCTTGAAGAAGCGGGTACCATCCGACCAGGCATTGAAGAGATATCCGAAGCGGCGTTCCTGCACACAGCGCATCGGGTAGCGACGGCGGTTGGCGGTTTCGTGGAACTGCGTAAAGACCCGCTCGCGGGAAGGATCCTTTTCCCCCTTGAGAACCGGCAGGAACGACGAGCCATCCATGCCCCCGGGAAGACGGGCACCGATCGCCTCCAACACCGTCGGCATGAAATCCACGCCGCTGATAAAGTGCTCGCTATCCACCCTGCCCTTCTCGATCCGCCCGGGCCAGCACGCAATCCACGGCGTCTTGGTACTGTTCAGATAGCAGTTGGTCTTGGAGAACGGGAAGGCCATGCCGTTATCGGACAAAAACATGATCAGTGTGTTCTCATAGGCACCGGACGCCTTGAGCGCGGCCATCACCCGCCCGACCACATCATCACAACGTCGCGTACTGGAGGCATACTCGCTGATCTCCAGGCGCACCTCCGGCAGATCCGGCAGGAACCCCGGCACCTCGACCTCATCCGTCCGGTAGACCCGCGAGGGCGCCGGATAGGTGATACCGGCCTTACCCTGGAGTTCGGCATCGTTACCATGGAATGGACGATGGGGATCATGTGCATTGACCATCAGGAAAAACGGCTTATCAGCCGCCTTCGCCTGCGCTAGGAACTGCGTGGTAAAACCGTGATAGATCGCCGAATCCCGACCCCATCCGAGGTCTTTCATGTCCTCATAGAAATCCCAGCGGAACTCCTGCTTCGGCGACGAGTGCCACGCCTTGCCGATGATGCCGTTGTGGTAGCCCGCCTTCTGCAGCTCCTCGGTCAGCAGCGGCACGTTGCAGCCATTGATGAAATGGAATCCCTCCTGGCCGCTGTTGTGGGGGTAGCGCCCCGTCATCAGCGCCCCGCGACTGGGCTGGCAAACGGCAATGGTCACATGCGCATAATTGAACCGAAGTCCCTCGGCGGCCAGGGCATCGATATTCGGGGAGCACTCGGGCGTCTTGCAGCCATAGACACCCACGGAATTCCAGTTGAGGTCATCGGCGGTAATCAGCAAAATATTCGGTCGACGGGACGTCATCTAATTCCTTATTGCATATGGGGTTCAGGCGGATTCATGCCCGGTCCGGGCAATGATCTCATCCTGCAATTCACGGCTCAAGTCACAGAAATAATCGCTGTAACCGGCCACACGGACAATCAAATCACGGTACTGACCGGGATTGGCCTGGGCATCGCGCAGCATGGCGGCATCCACCACGTTGAACTGCACGTGGTGCCCATCCATGCGGAAGTATCCACGCACCAGCGCACCCAGTTTCTGGGAACCTTCGCCCAGCTCGAAGATACTGGGCAGGAATTTCATGTTCAACAGCGTCCCGCCCGTACGTAGCTGGTCCATCTTGGCCGCCGATTTGAGCACGGCGGTCGGCCCGTTACGATCCGCCCCCTGCACGGGCGAGATGCCTTCCGATACCGGCGTTCCCGCTAGTCGGCCATCCGGTGATGCCCCCAGGACCGATCCGAAATAGATGTGACAGGTAGTCGGCAGCATATCGACATGATACTCGCCGCCCCTCGCATTCGGTCGCCCGTCGATGGCATCCAGCAACCGATCAAAGATCCGCTGCATGAGGCCATCGGCACGTTCATCGTCATTCCCGTAGCGCGGCGTCTGCTCCAGCAGGCGGGTGCGCAAAGCCTCGGCACCCTTGAAATTGCCAGCGAGGGCAGCCAGAAGCGAGGGCAGGGCCACCGCCCCGGTCTCGAAGACATGCTCACGAATGGCCGAGAGACTGTCGGTAATCGTCCCGATGCCGACGCATTGGATGTAGGTCGTGTTGTAGCGAGCGCCCCCCGCGTTATAATCCATGCCGTTCTTGATGCAGTCATCAATCAGCACCGACAGGAATACGGCGGGCATACGCGATGCATAGAGCTGCTCGATGAACTGGTTTCCCTGGACCTTGATCTCGACAAAATGCCGCAACTGCTGATCAAACGCCTGGAACACCTCGTCGAAGCTGCTGAAGGCGCCAACATTCCCAGTCGCCACGCCGATCTGTCGGCCGGTCCGAGGATCCACGCCATTGTTAAGGGCAACTTCAAGGATTTTTGGCAGGTTCAGGTAGCCGGTCAGAATGTAGGCCTCCTTGCCGAAGGCACCGGTCTCGACACAGCCGCTCGTTCCCCCCTCACGGGCATCCTCGATGCGTTTGCCGCAGCGTACCATCTGTTCAACCACACCATCGGCGTTGAAGATCGACGGGTAGCCATACCCATTGCGGATCACCTTGAGTGCCGACTGCAGGAAGCGATCCGGATTCTTGCGACTGAGCTGGATATTTCCCTGCGGCTGGAGCAGGTGGATCGAATCCATTACTTCAAGCATCATATAGGAAAGCTCATTGACGCCGTCGCGGCCATCGGGCAGCAACCCACCAAGGTTGATGTTGGTGAAATCGTTATAGGTGCCGCTCTCCTCGGCTGTCACACCGACCTTGGGCGGTGCGGGCTGGTTGTTGAACTTGATCCAGAAACATTCCAGCAACTCCCGAGCCTTTTCCCGATCAAGGGTGCCCGCCTCGCAGTCCTTCTGATAGAACGGGAAGAAATAGCGGTCCAGATGACCGGGGTTCATCGCGTCCCATCCGTTGAGCTCGGTGATCGTTGCCAGGTGCATGAACCAGTACATCTGCAGGGCCTCGCGGAAGTCGCGCGGCGGATTCGCCGGAACGTGGCGACAGGTCCGGGCAATGGTCAGCAGCTCCTCGCGGCGCGGCGCATCGGTGCAGGCCGCCGCCAGCGCCTCGGCCTTGGCGGCGTGCCGGGCTGCAAAACCGATCACCGCATCGCAGGCCACAGTCATGGCCTTGAGCTCCTCGCGCTTGGCAACAGCCTCCATGTCGGTCGTGAAATCCAAGGCGACGAGCGCATCGGCGATATCCTGCTTGAAGCCCAGGAGGCCCTTCGTATAGAATTTGCCGTCGAACGTCGTATGCCCCGGTGCCCGCTGCTCCATGAACTCAGTAAAGATCCCTGCCGAATAGGCGGCCTGCCAGGCGTCGGACAACCCCTCGAAAATAAAGTCGCGCATCGTCCGTCCCTTCCAGAACGGGATCACTTTTTCGCGATAGGTCTGGATCACCGCTTCGTTGACCCCGTAGCGCGTCATCGGCCGGACATTGAGAATGCGCAGGTCTTCCTCGGAATGACAGGTCAGTTCTGGATAGGTGGACACGGCGCGCGGGGCGGGACCGCGTTCGCCGACAATCAGCTCGTCATCGCCGATATAGACGGTCTGGTTCGCATACAGATGCTCCAGCGCCTTGGCCCGCATCATCGGCACGGAATATTTGCCGATATTGGCACTGTAGAAATCGGTAATCAGCGCTGCCCGTTCGGCAGAAATCGTGATCGGGGTTTCGAAACTGAGTGTCCGCAACCGATTGACCCGTTCATTCATAAAACATCTACTCCTTCCGCCTTGAGCTGTGCGCGGTAGCTTTCCATCTGCGCCATCGTCGGTTCCGCTGTATCCGGCAGCGGCACCGGCATCCCGAACCGGACATACTTGCCCATGGCCGCCCGGTGATACGGGAGCACTCTAACTGGAAGACGCTTCGGAAGCGAAGCTAAAAAATTACACAATGCTGCCAGTCCGGTGTCATTCACCCCCGGAATCACCGGAAGCCGCAACTCGATGGGCACACCGGTGCCGCAGAGCGCCCGCAAGTTCTCGTGAATCAAGGCCTGCTCAACCCCAGTCTGGCGCAAATGCGCATCGGCATCCGCCTGTTTGAGATCAAACAGAACCAGATCGGCCTGCGCCGCCACATCAAGCAAAATAGAGGTTGGTGCATACCCACTGGTATCCACCGCCCGATGCAACCCAAGCGCACCGCAGGCCTCCAGCAGCGCCATCAGGAACTCGGGCTGCGAAAGCGGTTCACCGCCGGAAAACGTCACGCCACCACCCGATTCATCAAAAAAGACCATATCCCGGGAAATCAACCGCACGGCATCGTCCACCGAGATTTCGCGACCGACCGCCATCGAATCCCCGTTGACAGAAAAGGACTCGATACCGAACCCCTGACTCTCGGGATTATGACACCAACGACACCGCAGCGGACACCCCTTCAGGAAAAGGGTGGTCCGGATCCCCGGTCCATCATGAATCGCAAACCGTTTAATATCAAAAATTATACCCATCATCATTCACAACATGCTAAACCAGTAACAAGGATGATTTCAATCTCTTTGAATTTGCGAAGTTGCCTGTCATTCGTGAAAAAAACGTCACATCCCATCGCTTGCGCCGAGGCCAGTTGCAATGCATCGGGCGAGGAAAAACCGTATTGAGCACGGATCTCGGCGGCCCTTTCGGCCTGATGCTCATCAATGCCATGCAGCGGCCCACCCAGCAATTCGCGCAACGCCGTCTTGTATTGATAGACCCGTCGGACGTCACCCGCCTTTTTGGCCGGAACAAGCAACTCAGCCAAGGTCAGAACGGAACTTCGCAACGGCACATCCGCGTCAATCCATTCGCTCAAGCGCAACCGTACCAACTGTCTCAGATCGGCGGTACCCTCAACCAGATAAATCAAGGGGGCCGTATCCAGAAATACGGTACTCATGGCTTACGTTCCGCCCAAGCTGAACGGTCTTGATCGAGCCATGCTTGCGGATCACGCCCGCGCGATGTCGGGTTCGAAAGACCGCATAACCGCTCAAGTGCAAGTTGCCGCTGATGGCGTTCATCGGCTTGCCCCAGGGATACCGGTAGCGGCGCCAATACGGCCATCGGGCAACCATCCCGCTCAATCAGCACCGGTTGCGCTGTTGTTCGCACCTCGTCCAGTAGCCCTCCAAAATGACGGCGGACGACCATTGCCGATACTGTTTTCACTACCATGCCCTCCCTGATTGACATAATCACTGTTAGCATTCATATAATCCCATAGCCGTGCCCACATGTCAAGACATCCGACCTTGGCAAAACGCTTTGGGTGAAGGCGTATGGCAAGATCGTGATTATGATGACGATTAAGAGAATCGCGTCAATCTGCGCCCATCCCCCTCCGCAGAATTGATCTGCGCCCTTCATCATCAGGCTCCGAAAGGACGGCTTGATCATTACACCGTCATGCGCCATCTTTCTGACAGCGTTGAAATAAGTGAAGAATACGAGAATGTTTTGGATGACCAGAGACGCATTCGTGATTGATAACTAAGTTGTTTAATGAAACATCCAGGATCCGTCTAATAGAAGGAGGTGAGATGCGCAAGGACTTTTATTGTTGGCGTATTTTTATGTTGATTTGGAAGTCACGAATACCAACCATTGGCTGCTCGTTTACGATGTAGAATCCGTTACCTTTCTTTCAGATGGGGCTATTGAAATTCGCATGAATGATGGCAAAGAGCGAGTGTCAAAAGCATTTTTTGACGTAATCCCTTTAAGCACATTGATGGGCGATCTGAACGTCTCTGCCGATACAATCAGAACAATCAAAAT
>DIZZ01000019.1 GCA_002428045.1 Verrucomicrobia bacterium UBA6015 | reverse complement strand
TGATATATTCCCAGCATATCCGGCATACCGCGCCCTTTTGGATCCAGTGCAACAGCAGCACCCCTTCGTGCGTAGAAAGCCTGGATTGCCGGTGCCAATCCGGCATAGTGTCCAGTACCAACAGTCTCACTCATGTTTTATTCTCGATCATTTGTGCAAACACTATCAAAAGCACATGGACAAAGAATGTCCATGTCACAAAATATCCATACTGCGCATTAAATTATAAAAATGTCTGTCCTACAAAATATTCTCCATCTTCCTTGAACTCATTGCGGTGCAAATTACCACCGTTCAGGCGCTGGCGTCGAGCCCTAAAATTGATGAACATCTACCTGACATTCTATAGGGCGATTCTCGAGGAAAGGTTCCTGCAGCAGGACCCCGCTTATCAGGCTATATGCAAACTGTCCGATTTCGTTTCATACCGTTTGTCTTCTGGCGGTGCGCCATGCTGCTTTGGGCACGAAAAGCCGATCTCGAGCACAACGCCACAACCCCTGTGGCACGATCCGTGCTAACAAGCCGGGTATGCAAGAACGAAAACAGACAAGAAGGTGGAGTGGCGTGCTGCTGGCACTGCTGCTTTCGTGTGTTTCAGGGTGGTGTGAGCCGACGGCGCCGGTACCGGTCGATAGCGCAACGACCAATATGGTTATCGCTGATCCAGCGTGGCTTACGAGCCCATCAGCAGACTCGCCGCTGGCACCATCGCCCCAGATCGGTCGCCCAGTATGGGCGCTTGTGTCTGTTCTCGGTCTGTTGTGCGGTGCACATTTCCTGCTTCGTCGGCGAGTCTCTGCGTGGGTCTGCCCGGCCCCTGACCGTCTCAAGATCATTACCCGCCAGCGACTGGGTGCGCGTCAGGAGCTATTGGTGGTGGAATGGGAAGGCGAACGGCTTTTGCTGGGGGTGGGACCTGCCTTCATCAATCCGATCCATCGCAAACCGGCGTCTGAACCGACGCCATTCCCCGTGACCGGGGAAGGAGTTTCATCGTGAGGCGGCATACCCATCAATCGGTCCTAGCCAAGGCGGTGGCAGGTGTCGCCCTACTGGCATTTTCTTTTCTGCCGATGACGGCAACGGTGGTTCATGGACAGGATGCAGCGACGGTAATCCCCACATTAACAGGAGCCGGGACGGCGACACCCGCCGGCCCGATGGGTGTGCAGATCCGCTTTGACGACGGCGGCAACCCGGAAACACTCTCGACCAGTATTCGCATCCTGTTGCTGATGACCGTCTTATCGCTTGCCCCCTCGGCCATGGTAATGGTCACCGGATTCACGCGCATCATGATCGTCCTGAGCATCGTGCGGCGGGCGATCGGCCTGCAGACGGCCCCGCCCAACCAGATTATCGCCGGCTTGGCGATGTTCATGACCTTTTTCATCATGCGTCCGGTCTGGCAGGAGATTTATACCAATGCTTGGGAGCCGCTGCAGGCGGGAACGATCGGCGATGTGGAAGCCTGGGACAAGGCGGCCGTGCCGTTGCGTAAGTTCATGCTCCGGCAATGCGGCGAGTCGGAACTGCGCTTGTTTCATGAGCTGGCCAACGAGCCTATCCCTGAGTCCCCGGACCAGGTCAAGATGGGGGTTCTGACGCCCGCCTTCATGATCAGCGAGCTGAAGACTGCCTTTCAAATGGGCTTCCTGGTCTGGCTGCCGTTCCTCGTGATTGACCTGGTGATTGCATCGTCGCTCATGGCATTGGGTATGATGATGCTCCCTCCAATGATGATCTCGCTACCCATCAAGGTGTTGTTCTTTGTGCTGGCGGATGGCTGGACACTGGTGATTCATGGCCTGGTTCAAAGCTTCCTGTAGCAACATGAAGGAGGAATGATGAGTCCGCAACTGGCACTGGAATTAACGAATCAGGCACTGATGAAATCGATGGAATTGTCGTTGCCGATGTTACTGACGGCCATGATTGTCGGCATCCTCATCAACATCTTCCAAACCGTCACCTCCATCAAGGATCAAAGCCTGTCATTCGTGCCCAAATTACTGGCGGCTGCGGCCGTCGTCGGCATTGCCATGCCATGGGGCATACAGTTGATGAGTGCCTATTTCCGTGATCTGTACCAGATGCTGGGCGGGATGTAGCCATGACCGTGCTCCTAGGCGACTATCCTGTGGTCTTGCTGGTGGTCTTCTTCCGGATCAGCGGCATCCTGATGCCGTTGCCCTTCTTCGGCATCCCCCCGGGCAGCGGCTGGCTGCTGGCGGCGGTCTCTTTCCCACTGACGCTGCTCTTCTGCAGCGTGTTGCCGGACTCCTGGGTCGCCTCGGTCGCCGCCCTGCAGACGCCCGGCGAGATCATGCACGCCCTTCTATGCGAAACCTTGCTAGGCGCGGCCATTGGCCTGATTTGCGGAATCTTTATCAGCGCATTCACCTTCGCGGGGATGATGGCCAGCCATGCAACCTCGTTGTCCATGGCCGAAGAACTGGATCCGGAAACGGGGGAGGCATCGGATATCCTTACCCATACTTGGCGGATGCTGTACCTGCTGATCATCTTGGCGCTGGATGCGCACCTGATGATCTTCCGCATCATCGCCCACACGTTTGAAACCCTGCCAGTCCCCTGGATGGGGTGGCTGCACAGCGGACGTGACCTAGCCATGCTCGGATCCGTCTGCTTCCGGACGGGGGTTTCCATCGCCCTGCCGGTCATCACGGTGTCGCTGATCGTCAGTATCGGCATGGCGCTGATGTCGCGAATGGCCTCCGAGTTCAATGTCATGTTCCTTTCCCTACCCTTCCGTGTCGTTAGCGGAGTCTTCGTCATGGCGCTCTCCATCATGCTGGGGGGAACCCTCTTTCGCAGCGTGGCATACGAGATGCTAACAACCGTTGCACGGTTTCTCGGATGGTAGTGTCGATCCGCCGGATAGTGGCGTGACGCGAGAGACCTGGATAGCGCGGGGAAAATGGAAGGTAAAAACGGAAGATCCGAAAAGGCGACCGGGAAGCGCCGTTCCGATGAACGGAACAAAGGCAACCTGGTTATGTCGCAAGAGGTCGTTTCGGTGGTCGTACTGCTGGCGGCAACCCTGTTGCTGCGTAGTGGCCTGCCCTCCTATCTGAGCGGCACGCGGACGATGTTCAATTATTGCCTGGCCTTGTTCACCGAGCGGAACTGGAACGGTCTCTGGTTGCAGCAGCACTACTGGGACGGGCTGGGGTCGGTGCTGGCGGTCGTGTCCCCCTTGATGGGTGGGCTGGTTTTAGCCGGGGTCGTCAGCAGTATCGGGCAGACGGGGCCCTATTTCAGTTGGGAAGCCTTCCAGGCGGGAGGCCTCAAGGCACTCAACCCTGCCAGGGGAGCCAAGGAACTGTTTTCGCCCAAGTCGATCACCAAACTCTTGATGACAATCTGGAAAGTGCTCCTGATCGGGGGTATTCTTTACTTGTTCTGGCGACGCAAATGGGAAACCATGGCACAGCTTCCCGTGTTTGATCTTGCGCCTTCGGTGGGCTGGATGGGGAATAACCTGTATCGGACCGTGATCGCGGTGATTTGTTTGGCGGTGCTGATCGCGGCCGTGGATCTGGTGATCACATGGCGGCGGCATGAACTGCAGATCATGATGACCAAGCAGGAGGTCAAGGACGAGCGCAAGCAGTATGAGATGAAGCCTGAGGTCAAGCGTGCCCAGTTCCGCAAGATGCGGTCCTTGACCATGTCGCGCCTTGTGTCTGAAGTGCCGAAAGCGACCGTCATTATCACCAACCCAACCCGCGTGGCCATCGCGATCCGGTACAACCCCGAGACCATGGATGCCCCGCTGGTGGTGGCCAAGGGGCTGCGTATGCGGGCCAAGCGTATCCGCGAACTGGCCGCCGAGCACAACATCCCGATTGTTGAACGTCCGCCCCTGGCGCGGGCACTGTATCGCATGGTTCCGACGGGGCGAGCGATTCCCTCCACGATGTTCGAAGGCGTGGCGGAGGTTCTGGCTTACCTGCATCGGCTGGGACACCGGCTGGAAGGGCTCCGGACGTGAGAAGGAAAGGCGCATCCCCTGAAAGAGGACGATCATGAGTAAACAAAAATTCAGACATTCGGACATGCTGGTCGCCGGCGCGATGATCATGACCTTGGCGGTGCTGATCCTGCCGATCCCCACGCCGCTGCTCGATGTTATGCTGGTGCTGAGTATTGCCATGAGTGCGCTGGTGCTGTTCATCATCCTGCAGCTCAAGGATGCCCTGCAGCTTTCGTCGTTTCCCTCCCTGCTGCTGTTGCTGACACTGTTCCGGCTGGCGTTGAATGTGGCCTCGACCCGGCAGATTCTCCTGAACGGTTACGCAGGGGAAGTGATCCGTTCGTTTGGCGAGTTTGTCATCGGGGGCAATTACGTGGTTGGTGTGGTGGTGTTCGTGATTCTGGTGTTGGTCAACTTCATGGTCATCACCAAGGGTGCTGGCCGTATCGCCGAAGTGGCGGCCCGCTTTACCCTGGATGCCATGCCGGGCAAGCAGATGAGCATTGATGCCGACCTGAATGCCGGACTGATCGATGAGACCACGGCGGTGAAACGTCGCGAAGCCTTGACCAGCGAGGCGGATTTTTACGGGGCCATGGATGGTGCCAGCAAGTTCGTGCGTGGCGATGCCGTCGCCGGCCTGGTGATTACGTTCATCAACATCGCCGGTGGGTTTGCAATCGGCATGACGCAGAAGGGCATGAGCGCCCTGGAGTCCATTCAAGCCTATACCATCCTGACCGTGGGCGATGGCCTTGTCTCGCAGATCCCGGCGCTGGTGATCTCCACGGCCGCCGGTATGCTGGTGACGCGAGCCGCCTCCGATCAGAGCCTGGGCGAGGATATCAAGGTGCAACTGTTCCTGCGTCCCAAGCCGCTCTATGCCACGAGCGCGATGCTGGGAGCCATGGCACTGGTCCCCGGCCTACCGTTGATCCCTTTCATGGCCATGGCCGGATTGATGGGCGGACTGGGCTACACGATGCGCAACGTGAAGCATCCTGCCGACGAAAGTACAACCGCTGGGGCACCGGGCGCGGCGGGCGGCAAAGCACTCACGGGAGGAGCCGCCGCTGCTGGTGCCAAGACGGGGGCCGCCGGCAAAACCACGGAAGTTCCAGATGTCAGCGCCATGGACGTCGAGATTGGCTTCGGCCTAGTGCCGCTGGTGGATCGCGGACAGGGTGGCACCCTGCTAGACCGGATCACGGCCATCCGCCAGCAGGTGGCCGAAGAACTGGGGATCATTCTGCCCCCCGTCAATGTCCACGACAATGCCCGCCTGCGTAACAACGAGTATGCCCTGCGTGTACGCGGACTGGAAGTGGCCCGCGGGATGCTGCAGCCCGGCAACTGGCTGGCCGTGGATGCCACCGGGACGCTGAAGTTCGAGGGCGGGGTGCAGGTCAAGGAGCCAACCTTCGGCTTCCGGGCCTGGTGGGTTACCCCCGGACAGCGCGAACTGGCAGAATCCAAGGGTCTGACAGTGGTTGATGCCGCCGGGGTATTGAGCACGCACTTAACCGAGACCGTACGTCGTCATGCGGCCGAACTGCTGGGACGCCAGGACGTCAGCGACATGATTGAACGCGTGAAGCAGAAGAATGGATCCGTCGTGCAGGAACTGATCCCGACCCGGCTGGCGGTGGGCGTCGTGCATCGCGTGCTGCAATACCTCCTGCGGGAACGTGTCTCGATTCGTGACCTTGTGCTGATCCTGGAATCGCTCTCTGACCATGCGGCCAAGACACAGGATCCGGTCCTGCTCGGAGAGCTCTGCCGTCGGGCGCTGGGCGGCCACCTCTCGGTACCTTACCTGGAAGCCGGAAACCGGTTGCCCGCCATCGCCTTGCATCCTGAAGTGGAAGCGGCGATCAAGAATTCGATCAGCAGGGAAAATGGAGATCTTGGCGTTCTAGCCTTGCCGCCGGATCAGGTTCAGGCTATTCTCTCCAGCGTCAGTACCATGGTCGAGGCGGCGCGCAAGAAGGGACGGCATCCGGTGATTGTTGCCCTTCCGGTGTTGCGGCGGCATATCCGGCGGCTGATTGAGTCCCAGGAACGTGATCTCGCGGTGCTTTCATTCGCGGAGATCCCGGATTCCGTGGATATTGATATTATTGGATTGATTAAGGTGGCGCAGGTCGCTACCAATAAGTAGGAACTATGGCATGAAAATCCGCCGCTACAAAGGAGCCAATCGCGAAGAACTCTATCGCCTTATCCATAAGGAAATGGGGCCCAACGCTATTGTGGTCGCTCCAGAGGCAGCCAGCGGTGGTTCGCTCTTCGGGCGTGGCAAGAAGTATGAGTTGATCGCGGTGCTCGATGAGCATGAGAACCACGCACCGGCGGCAACCGCCGACGACACGGCGGAGGGCGGCGACGCCATGCCGGGGGGCACCGCTGGGGCGGCTGAGGATTTCCGCCGCTGGAGCCGTCAGCAGAACCGCCAATGGCGCGACCTGCAGGCCACGATGAGCGAGATCCGCAAGACGGTCGAAACACTCCAGGTCGTCCGTGCCACCCCTGCACCGGTTGCCAGCTCGGCACTGCCGGACTATGCCCGGCTCTGGGATTCACGGTTCGTCACCTTGATACAGCAGGACATCGCCGATCTTCCCGCTGCGGACCTGATCACCGTGAGCCAGACGCTCACCAGCGCCCTGCCATTGACGAAGGGATTCACCTTCCGCAAGGAAGACGGAAAACCCCACATCATCGTGGTGGCTGGCCCGACGGGATCGGGCAAGACCACAACGCTGGCCAAGCTCGCCTCGATCTGCGCCCACCGCGAACACCTGCGCGTGGGGATCGTAACGACCGATACCTACCGGGTCGCCGCCGTGGACCAGATCCGCGAATATGCCTCGCTGCTGGATATGGAACTGCGGGTGGTCTTTTCCGCCGACGAGGCGCAGGCGGCCGTCGCCGCACTGTCGAAGAATGATGTGATCCTAGTCGATACCCCCGGTCGGACGCACTTTGATGAAATGGGACTGGCCATGAGCCACAAGATCCTGCGTGGCATGGGCGAGGTCACGGTGCTGCTGACGATCCCGGCGACCCTCAACCGCGACGATCTCGGCGATACGCTGCGTGGTTTTTCCCGTTTCAAGCCGGATTACCTGGTCGTAACGAAGATTGACGAAACCCGCCAGCCCGCCCTCTTTACGGTGATCCCGTTTGAAACGGAATTGCGCGTCGCCTTTGTCACCAATGGGCAGCGTGTGCCGCAGGATATCTTTGCGGGCGATGCGGAGGCCGTGGCAGGATTGCTGCTGTCATCGATGCGCGGGACCGCAACCGGGAGACCCATGTGAACAGGTTCGAACAGAATTCAACAGGCGATATGCAGGATCAGGCTGCCGGCCTGCGGGCACTGGCCAACCGTGGCGTGACGCGGACGGTGACCGCCGGGACGACCCGCTGTATCGCCATTGGCAGTGGCAAGGGAGGCGTTGGCAAGACCGTCGTTTCCGTCGGCCTGAGCCTGGCACTTTGCGAACGGGGCTACAAGGTGCTTTTGTTCGACGGGGACATGGGCCTGGCTAATGTTGATCTGCAAATGGGACTGGTACCCGAGTTCACGGTACAGGATGTCATCTTCGGGCATTGCCCGCTGGAAAAGGCGAGGTTAAGCGTCGAGGGCGGGCCGGATGTGCTGGTCTCAGCCTCTGGATCGCCTGAACTGGTGGATCTGAGTCCCGCCCGGCGGCGGCTGTTCATCGAGGATCTTTTCCGGTTTGCGTCAAACTACGATTTCTTCCTGATCGATACGGGGGCCGGTATCGGGCGTGGCAGTACCGACTTCCTCGCCGCCTGCCCTGAAGTGCTGGTGGTGTTGACCAATGAGCCGACCTCCCTGATGGACGCCTATGCACTGATCAAGACCCTGCACCTGCGAGGGGAGGCGCACGGACTCGGGGTTATCGTAAACATGGTCGATACCTTGGAGGAGGGCGATCGCGTCTTCGGTCGGCTGAATGATATTGCACGGCAATTCCTTGGTCTCACGCTTTCGCTGGAAGGTGTACTGGTGTATGACCGGCGGGTGTCCGATGCCATCCGCCGCCAGCAGAGCATCGTGCGTTACGCCGGGGATGGCGCAGTGGCGCATTGCCTGCGGGACCTGGCCGGACGGCTGGGGAACCGTCGCCGCCAGCAGGCACGCCCCCCCGACCTGGATCAATGGATCAAACAGTGGGAAGTCTCCGCCTTCCTTTCAACCAAGGGGGCCTCTGAATCATGAAGGCAATGCTTAGTCAGTTGGCGTTGATCTTCGGTGGAGCGGTCGCCTTGATCTCACTGGTCGCCAACCTTCTGCGCGACATGGATCTGCTGACGGCGGTCGTGCGGGCGGGCCTTGTGTTCGTGGCCACCGTGACCGTGATGGTGGTTTTTCTGCGTCTATTCTCGATGATTCTCGTGCGTTTTGTGGCCGAACAGGTAGTCCAGAAGCGCACGCCGGAAACCAAACCCGACGACAATCCCCGCCCGACCGCCCGGCCTTCGATGTCCCGCCCTGGAGGGCCTAAGACATAATGCCAGCACGTAACATAGCTGTTGATGTCGAGAATGAGGCCGCCTCGCTGTGGAATGCCTACCGGACGGATCCATCGGAAAGTACCGTCTGCGCATTGGTGGAATTCTACCTGCCACTGGTTCGCCAGACGATGTCGTCGATGTCAGTTTATGCCCGGGCGGATATGGATCGTGACGATTTACTGCAACACGCGATGATGGGACTGTGGACAACCATTGTGCGCTTTGACGAAGCACGTGGCGTATCCTTCCGCAGCTTTGCGGTATCACGGATCCGCGGGGCCGTCCTCGATGCGTTGCGCCAGTACGATCCCCTGACCCGTACGGACCGGGCGCTGCTGAAGAACCTGCAGCAGTGCGTTGTCGATTATGCAGAGCAGTACGAGATGGCTCCAGACGAGGAACAGTTGGCAGTGGATGCAGGCATCTCGGTCGAGCGCCTGCACAGCCTGACCGAACGGGCACAGCCAGTGCTTTCGCTGGATGCGATGGCCTATGAGGATTCCGAAGGGGGCGGCATCAACCTGGTGGATCGCCTGGTGGATGAGAATGCCCCGGATCCGCGCCTGGATGCCGTACGCAATGAACGGGGTGCGCTCTTTCGCAAGGCATTCCGCAAGCTCAACGACCGCCAGCAGAAAATTCTCTACCTTTACTACTATGAAGAATTGACACTCAAGGAGATTGGGACCATACTTGACCTTACAGAAGCTCGAATCTGCCAGTTACACGCTGGCGCACTGTTGGTGCTGCGCGGGATGCTGCAGGGTAGCTGAGAATAGTGCTGCACACAAAGTGTGATGATGGTTTGAGAAGGAGGATCTCGTGAGTGATGCGATGGCTGGTTCGTCTTATAGCGCGTCGACGGGAACGGCCCCGTTATCGGCCGCCGAGTCACTGCACCGGGTGAGAGCGGTTGATCCCGATGGTCCCCAGCAGGACGCACCAAGGGATGACCACAAAGAAGAAGCAAAGAAGCGGTCGGCCTCGCATGGTGCCGTGGTGGTTGAGGATCAGTTGCAGATCAGTCCTGAAGCGCTCGCCCGATCATACGCTGAATCCGAATCAGAAACCTTTTCAACGGAGGCGTTAACCTTACCGCCCCTGTCCCCCGCAGAACCTCCAGCTCCATCTTTCGAAACGGTAGCCTGAAAAGGATCAATCAGGAGATACTGACCTCAAGGTAAAATTCCTGACCTTCCAGACCGACAGCGATCACATCCGAAATCGTAACCCCCGACGGCGCACTGAGGTAATGATTCGTGCCAACGGCGACGGTTGGAAGGGAAAGGGACAGGAGAAAACCGTTTTCGGAAAGGCGCGTCTTGGCCCCACCCGCCGTGATATTCGCCAATTCGCCGACCACATCCTGCAGCTCGGCCGGTTCAACCGGCATGTCCTCTTCCATCATCATCATGCTACGGAATATCCGCTGCGCCAGGGCTTCCGGGAAAATCAGCGAGATCTGTGCTCGCAGCTCAAGCCCCGTCGGCCCGTGCGACCCGGACAGACCGATCGTTCCCGAGATACTGCCGGTTGGCGATCCACCTTTTTTGGCATGTACCTCGCCGATGGTGACGGGTAGCATAACCATCTGGTTAAAACCGTCCTCCAGGCTTTGGCAGAATGCGGGGATCATCGACAGGAACAGGGCTTTTGATTCTTCGGTCTGGGGCATCGTGGTTCTCCTTCACTTATCCAGGGCTAACTGCCCAGAAGTTCCGACATTTTCTGTTTCAGTGTATCTGGGGTGAACGGCTTGACGATATAGGCATTGGCTCCACGTGTAAGGGCTTCAATCACATCATCCTTGGCACCCTCGGTCGTGATCATCATGATCGGGACCTTGGCGTAGGCAGGCATTCCTCGCAACGTGACGATCAGCTCCAAGCCATCCATGTTCGGCATATTCCAGTCCGTCAGCACGCAATCGAAATTCTGCGCCTTGCACTGGCTCACCGCATCCTGGCCATCCGTAGCCTCGGTAACATCTTCAAAACCGCAACGTGCCAGCGTCATCTTTAGAATTCGACGCATGGTCGAGGAATCGTCTGCGACAAGTATCTTAGGATTAGTTATACTCATGATTTCTCCGGCATAATAAGCGTTTTCTCATCCGCCAATTTAACAAAACGTCTATTCAAAGCACTTTACAATCAACAATAATGGATCAGACATTGACACGCTATCGCATCGGAGTCAATCCGAAATTTAAGGAAGCCCTAAGGAAAACAACACGTCTCGTTACATCGAGAGATTGCAGGAGCGTTCACAAAAGCAAACACCTATGTCCCTTACACATGGCGGCCGCGATCCTTGATGGCTCGTAATGTCCCCTCGTCGCTGCGCAGGGTGGTCCGGGCAATACTCAGCAGGACCGCGCTCATCATGATGGACAACACCAGGCTGGATCCTCCATAACTGATGAAAGGCAACGGCAGGCCCTTGGTCGGGCCGAGCCCCGTGACCACCACCATATTGATGGCTGCCTGCATGCAGATCATCATCGTCACCCCAAACCCCAGCAGACGACCGAACGGGTCCGGCGCACGGGCGCTGATCGTCATACCGCACAGGAAGTAGCCGACAAACAGAAGCAGCACCAGCATCGTGGCAATCAGCCCAAGTTCCTCGGCGATAATCGCCAGGATAAAGTCGGTATGCGCCTCGGGCAGGTAGAAGCGTTTTTGAATGCTATTGCCAAGACCGACACCAAGCGCACCGCCCAGATAGAACGAGGAGAGCGACTGGTTCAGGTGGTAGGCCTGCACCGGATTCTCGTCCGGATACAGGAACGCCAATATTCGACCGAGACGATTGCGGTTGAAGTAGACAACCACGGCGATAAAGCTCATCCCAAGCGTCCCGCCGCCAAGCACATAGAAGAGCCGCGTGCCGCCCGCAAACATGACCGCCATCCCCACCAACCCAACCATCACCGTGGTTCCGTAATCAGGCTCGAGTGCCACGAGAGCACAGACGGCACCCATCGCCAGAATCGGATAAAAGAATCCAAGCTTGAACTCGCCGCTGCGATGACCAAACCGGGACATGTACACCGACATACCAACAATCACCAGCAACTTGGCCAACTCGGAGGGCTGGAACCCCATCCCGCCGAACCGCAGCCATCGGCTACTGCCATTGATTTCCGTGCCTATCCCGGGAATCAGGACAAGCACCAGCAGTAGGATGGTCACAAAAGCCAGCGGATACACCAGCCGCTGCCAGACGTGATAATCAAGATAGGCGACAAGGACGCCTGCAAGGACGGCTACCAAAAGCCATGAGGCTTGACGCTGCAAATAGAAATGCGGGGTGACGGTGCGTGCGCTGCTGGTGCTGTACAGCATGACCAGCCCAAGCACAACCAACGCGAAGATTATGGATGTAAGCAAAGGTGCCGCTCGTCGCATAATCACCGCTCCAGATACTGGGTTGCTTCCGCCCTTCCCAAGGGACCGGGAGCAGAGGCAGCCGCTTACGGGATCATCAGAACCTGACCCGGTGCCAGCGTCTGGGAGGTAAGATTATTGACCCTCAGCAAGTCCGCGATACCCACATTGAACTGCGAGGCAATATCAAGGATCGAGTCACCAGCTTGTACGGTATAGGTATTGCGCGCCCCCGAAGACACCGGCGCAGAAGGGGCGGTAAGCCCAGGAAGATCCAGCATGGCAGGAGGTACAACCGGTTCGGCCACCGGGGCCGGTGCGGCGGCGGGCGAAGCATTCGCGGGTATAGCTTCCGGCTTGGATGCTGGCTGCCCGCTGTTGCCCGATGGCAGCGTCAACTTCTGCCCGACAACGAGCTTGTCATCCTTGAGGTTGTTTGCCTCACGCAAGGCCTTGACAGTTGTCCCCTGGCGATTGGCTATACGCGACAGGATATCCCCGGACTTCACCACATAAACCGATCCAGACCCCGAATCCGGGCTGACCGTCGCTACCGCCGCAGTCTTGACAACGGCAGGTTTAACCGCAGTTGCGGCAGTTGGCTTGGTCGCGTTGGCGGGCATCTTCAGTTTTTGACCAAGGCGAATCTTGTTCGGCTGACTGATGTTGTTCAGCACCATGATGTCCGCCACGGATACACGGTGCCGCTTGGCGATCATCGACAGGGAATCCCCCTTACCAACCACATACGAGGAACCTACATCCACCGGAGTCACCTTAACCGGCTTGGCCGTCGGCTTGACTGTCGGCTTAAGCGTCGGCTTAACCGTCGGCGTCTTGGTATGTTTCGGCGTGGCGGAGGCTACCGCCTGCTCAATGGAGGCCGGCCGGTAAGGCTCCACGACCGGTTCGGGCGGCAACAACTGATCCTGCGCCACGGGGGGTGGCATCTCGTAGTTCGACTGAAGCTCAACCGGGCCGCGCGTCGTGCCACATCCCTGCATCAGCATAAGCCCCCCGATAGCCACCACATGAACCGCACCCACCACGCTAATCACTAGATAACGCATTTCTTCTTCTCCTCATTCCGCCTTTTGGCTAATTGATGAACATAATCCTTAAACCGATCTCCGCGATCCGCGTACGACCGGAACTGATCAAAACTTGCACATGCGGGGGAAAGCAACACCACATCCCCAGGGTTCGCATCCTGCATGGCGGAGTCAACCGCCGTCTTTAAATCCCCAGACATTACACATTGGATGCAATTGCCCCACGCCGCTTTGAACTTCCCCGATGACTCGCCTATAAGATAGGCAGATTGCACACGATTTTTCAATACTTCTTTGATAAAATCTAAATCATTTTCCTTTAGCTGCCCGCCGACAATCAGCCGTACCGGTGCATTGGTCATCATCAAGGCCGCCTGCACCGCTGTCAGATTGGTGGCCTTGGAGTCATCCACAAAGCGGACCCCGTCAATCTGACCAACCTCCTGCATGCGATGGGAAAGCGGCACAAAGGCACTGATCGCTGCCTGCATGACATCAGCAGAGAGCCCGCACAACGTTCCCGCTGCCACGGCGGCTGCCGCCGCCAGACCGGTCACAGGATTGTCAAATGACGTCCCCAGTAACGAAACCTCGACGGACTGACCACCGATGGCGTGAACCGCCACATGGCGAGCAGCATCATAGCGCACCGCACAGCCGGAATCAGTTCCAAAGGTGATCCAGTCGGTTGCCTGCGCCTCCGGCACCGCGCTGCGGATCTGCTCGGCATCGGGCGCATAGACCAGCGCCCTATCGCCCGCCTGCATGGCACGGAAGAGACGGGCCTTGAGTGCTGTATAATGCGACATGGTCTTGTGCCGTCCAAGATGATCCGGTTGCACATTGAGCATGATGCCGATCTTCGGGCGGAAGCGTTGCACTAATTCGAGCTGGAACGAACTGACCTCGGCGACAATCCAGTCCAACGTTCCACTGCGCCGGGCTGATTCGCAAAGCGGCGTGCCGTAATTGCCGGACGGCTCACTCCGCAATCCGGACGCATTGAGCATATCGCTGAGCAGCTTCGTCAAGGTACTCTTGCCATTGGTTCCCGTAACCGCCAGCACCGGACACTGGCAATTACGGAAGCCGAGCTCCAACTCCGAGATCACTTCGCCACAGCGATCGAAGGCTTCCTGTACCACAGGAAGCTCCTCATCAAGCCCCGGACTGACCACACACAAGACAAAACGGCCGGGTGGCATCGCCGTCGCATTGCGGATCACCGTGACACCATGGGATTCCATCGTGGCGACGCACTCGGCAGGCGCACTGCCCTCCGCCGCATCCGCCACCGTCACCCGCATGCCCAGATCAACCAGCAACTCAGCCGCCGCACAACCACTGCGCCCTAGGCCGAGCACGAGAACCTGTTCCCCAGGTTTCGCTAAATATCCATTTGCAATAACCATTTTTCTCGATCCGTATCAACGTAGTTTCAGCGTGAGCAATCCCAGCAATGCAAACAGGATTGACAGGATCCAGAAGCGGATCGTCACCTGTGTCTCACTCCATCCCTTTTTCTCGAAATGGTGATGGATCGGGGCCATACGGAAGATCCGGTTGCCCGTCAACTTGAATGAGGCCACCTGCAACATCACACTGACCGCCTCCATCACAAACACCCCGCCCACCAGGATAAGCACCACTTCCTGCTTGATCAACACGGCCGTGATCGCCAGCGCTCCGCCCAGCGCAAGACTGCCGGTATCACCCATGAAGACCTTGGCAGGATGACAGTTATGCCAGAGGAACCCGAGGCTCGCCCCGGCCATGCTACCGCAGAAGACAGCAAGCTCACCAGCACCGCTGACATACGGAATGTACAAATAATTGGCAAAAATGGCATGACCGGCAAGATAGGACATGGCCAGGTAGGAAAGAGAGGCCGAACTCGTGCACCCGATCGCTAAGCCATCCAGTCCATCGGTCAGATTCACTGCATTGGTCGCCCCCACGAGGACAACCAGAACCAGCAGGGAGGAAAGGATCAGCCCCATGTCATCAATCAAGGGTGCCTTATGAAATGGTACCATGAACTGCCGGAAGCGCTCAGCCGACTCGGCGTGCGTGCTCAGGGACACCACAACCACCAGCGTCCAGAGCACCTGCAGCCCCATCTTCGCCCTGGCACTCAATCCATCCGAATGCTTCCGGCGCAATTTGATGTAATCATCCCAGAAACCGACAGCCCCCATGTAGCAGAGCGTGGCCACGGCCAACTGCACAAAGAGGTTCGACGGGCGAGCCCACAATAGGCAGGCGGTAACCATCGAGGCGATGATCAGGACCCCGCCCATGGTTGGCGTATTGCGCTTGTGCGCATGATCCGGCGCATTGCCGGTGCGCACCTGCTGGCCGATCCGGAAATCCCGCAACCGCTGAATCACCCACGGCCCGCACAGGACGCATAGCAGAAAGGCGGTCGCCGCCGCCCCGACCGTTCGGACGGTGATGTACTGAAACACACGCAGAGGCGAGAACCACGAACCCAGTAAAGATAGGAAATACAACATGACCGATACCTATTCCTCCCCCTTGCCGTTTTTTACTAACGCTAATATCGACTCCAACGCCACTCCGCGCGACCCTTTGAGCAGGATCGCATCCCCCTCCGCGATCTGCTCCCCGAGCACGGTCGCCGCCGTTCCCGTATCCGCGCACTTCCAGATGTTCGCGCCTGGGAATCCCTTACGTTCCGCACCCTCGGCAATGTGTGCGGCCAGGGGCCCCACGGTCAGCAAACCCGACCAGCCTCCCCCGGCCAGTGCCTCGCCAAGCGCCGCATGCTCATCGCGTCCAGTGGTGCCGAGTTCCAGCATGTCGCCCAGCACAAGCCAGCGGCGGCCCTCGCCATGCATCGTGGCAAACGTGGACAGCGCGGCACGCATACTGGTGGGATTGGCATTGTACGCATCGTTGATGAACAGACAGCCAGCGATACGCTCCTCCTGCCAACGCATCGGCAATGGTTGATAGGTGGCCAACCCGGCCTGAATCTGCTCCCATCGCAATCCGGCCTCCCTACCCACCAGGATGGCAAATCCGGCATTCAGGGCATTGTGCTGCCCCGGCCAGGGCCACTCAAACGTGCGAACCTCACCCTGCGCGGTCGCCGACAACCGCCTTCCCGCCACATCCAGCGCAATCCATAAATCCGCCTCGGGATGCTGCTCCAGCGAGACCGTCCGCACGACACAAGGTGACTGGTCACGCAATAACGGGAACCAGGCGCTGTCGCGATGCAGGAAGGCCCGCCCCCCCGCAGGCAAGGCCCGCAGTAACTCCGATTTCTCACGGGCGATCGCCTCGACCGAATCAAAGAACTCTAGGTGCACAGGCCCCACGGTGGTGACAATCCCCCAATCCGGTCGCAGCACCTCGCACAGGCGCTGAATTTCTCCGGGATGATTCATACCCGCCTCGAACACCCCGTAGCGCACATTCATTTCCATTGACAGGAGGCTCAGTGGCAGACCGATCTCATTATTCCAGTTGCCTGCCGTACGCGCCGTCTCACCAGCGGCACTCAGCACGGCCGCCGTCATTTCCTTAACCGTTGTCTTCCCGGCACTGCCCGTCACGCCAATCACCAGCGGTCCCACCTGAGCGCGATGCGCAGCCCCCAGCGCCGAGAGCGCCGCCTGCGTATTCTCCACCTCAAGCAACGGGTATTCGCCATCAAGCGCTACCGCCGCCCCCCGCTCGATCATGGCTGCCGAGGCCCCCGCCTCAAACGCGTGGGCGGCAAACGCGTGCCCGTCGAACCGGGCACCCCGCAGGGCCACATACAGCGCCCCCGGCGAAATCCGACGTGTATCATTCGCCACATGTCGGATCGCATCCAATGGTTTGCGGATCCATCGTCCACCGGTTATCTTGGCCAACCACTCTGTATCATACCAAGGCATATCACGACGCTCCTTTTGCCAGCGTGGCAAGTTCGTCCTGAACCACATCAACATCATTGAATGGTGCCATGATCCCCCCTGCCTCCTGATACGTTTCATGCCCCTTGCCAGCGATCAATACCGTATCCCCTTCCCTCGCCAAGGCCAACGCCAGCCGGATGGCCTCACGCCGTTCCACCGCCACCTCGACAGGATGATCGCCAACGCCAACAAGGATTTCGTCGATGATCACCGACGGCGACTCCTGTCTCGGATTATCGCTCGTGACGACCACGATATCGGCAAGCTCCACCGCCACCGCCCCCATCAACGCACGCTTTCCTCGATCCCGGTTCCCGCCACAGCCAAAGACCACGATCAGCCGACCAGGGGTCAGCGGACGCAAGGCAGCCAGCACATGGCGGAGGGCATCGTCGGTATGCGCATAATCCACGAAAACCCGGAACGGCACGGCGGCTGGCACCCGCTCAAGACGCCCCCGGACCATGCTGACCCCTTCGAGCGCCTGCAAGGTCGAGGGAAGATCGGCACCGGCCGCGATACAAAGGCCTATCGCCGCCAGTGCATTGCTGACATTATGACGCCCCGGAAGGAGCAGACGCACCGCCTGCGCCCCCCAGGGTGTGTGCACCTGGAATGTGGACCCCTCAAGGGATAGCTTCAGCGTCTCGGCGGCAATATCGGCACCTGGAGCCAGACCGTAGGAGAGTCGCCGACAGACGAGCGGTTCCTGCAGCAGACGAACGCCCCAGGCATCATCCCGGTTGATCACGGCGGTCGCCGTGCCGACCAACCGACGGAACAGGAGCGCCTTGGCTTCATAGTAGGCATCCATGGTTTGATGGTAATCGAGATGCTCACGCGTAAGATTCGTGAACCCGGCCACCGCAAAATCGATATCGGCCACCCGCGATTGAGACAGGGCGTGGGAGGAGACTTCCATCACCGCGCTACGGCAGCCATGGACCACCATCTGGCGCAGCAGATCCTGCAAGGTCAGCGCATCGGGCGTCGTTCGTGACGCCGCAATCCGGCGTTCACCGATCTCGTAGGCAATCGTACCGGTCATTCCGGGAACCATGCCCGACCGCTGCAATCCCGCCCGGACCATGTGCGCGACCGTCGTCTTGCCGTTGGTACCCGTGATCCCCACCACCTTGAGTGAACGCGCTGGCCATCCATTCAGGATCGCCGCCAGCCGGGCTGCCGCCAACCGGGCATCGGCAACCGTAATCACCGGTACGGACAGGCGTTCCCCCGCCACGGACTCGGTCACCACCGCCACCGCCCCACGACGAACCGCGTCTTCGGCATAGCGCAGACCATCGATGGATGCCCCGGGAATCGCGACAAAAATCCATCCCGGACGAACATCACGCGAATGCAACGCCACCCCGCGCACCTCGGCATTCACTGAAAGCCGCCCGCACGTCCCGTCAATCTGCTTTTTTATATCTGATAACTGCATACCCGGAAACCGCCTATTCAATCCGGCAACACGACGTCAGACGTCGCCACATCGGCATTGAAAATCTGAAGTCCAAGATAACGACTCACATCGACAGCAATCGCGGCGAAGGCTGGCGCTGCCACGCGGCCGCCGGTATGCACCGGCTTCGGCGTGTCAGCCACCACGATAATTCCGATCTCGGGATCATCCGCAGGCAGGAACCCCACAAAGGAAGCGATGTAATCGGTCGGCGAATATCCCCCACGAACCGGTTTCTGTGCCGTTCCTGTCTTGCCGGCCACCCGCATATCCTCGATCCCGGCTCGTCGGCCCGTGCCCCCCTCTTCGGTCACCTTGGCAAGCAGTTCGCACATCAGTGCCGCCGTATCCGGACGGATGACACGGGCCACAACTTCGGGCTGCGCCTCAAAAACCAAACGCCCATCGGGATCCGTGATCCGCTTCACAACATAGGGTTTCATCCGGTAGCCAGCATTGGCAATCGTGCAATAGATCCCGAGCACCTGCAAGGCGGTGGTTGCGATGCCCTGGCCGATCGGGATCCGTGTCGGACTGATCCCGTACCACTTCGACGGTGGATGAAAAATACCGGGCTCCTCGCCGGGAAGGTCAATACCGGAAGGCTCTCCCATGCCGAACGCCCTCAGGTATTTGTAAAGCCGGTCATTGCCGAGCATCAGCGAAATCTTGGCCGTCATAATGTTGCTCGATTTGAGCAAGCCCTCGGCTACCGTCAACTTGCCATACGAATGCGCGTCGCGCAGTAGTTTACCCTTGTAGTACCAAGCGCCATTCTCACAGTCGAATACCGTATTCTGGGTCACAATCCCTTCGTTGAGGGCAGCGGCAAACGTGGCAGACTTCAAAGTGGACCCCGGTTCATAATTGATCCCGATGGACCGGTTCAGCCGCACCTGCGGGTCAGCCTCGAAAAACTTGTTCAGGTCGAACGCAGGACGCGAGACCATAGCCAGGATCTCGCCCGTCTTGACGTTCTGTACGATGCACCAGGCCCCCATCGGCGTGTATTCTTGCATCAGTCCGTCGATCACCTTTTCAACGATATACTGAACCTGGCGGTCAATCGTCAACTCGACAGAATGCCCCTCGCGTCCCGGCTCGTAGAGCCCTCGCGAAAGATAGACCTCCTGGCGAAAGGCATTGACCCGCCCTTCCATGACACCGGACTGCCCCTTGAGATCGTTGTTCAGGCGCTGCTCCACCCCCGCACTGCCACCCCCCTCGTAATTAACAAACCCGAGGACATGGCACAAAAAGGAACCATACGGGTAATGGCGGACATTTGAATCCTCAAGATAGACACCGGGCAACCCGGAAGCATCCACCTGGGCGGCCAGATCAGCCTCCGCAAAACGCTGGACCCGCACATAGCGACGCCCCGGCTGATTGAGTTTTACCGCTACCGCATCCACATCCAGCGACAGTAGTTCAGCCAGTTGAGAGGCCACGGACGCCACGGCATTGGAAGCCAGTATAACGGACGGATTGGCACAGACATTCTTGACGGGAAGATCCATCGCCAGGATATTCCCGGGACCGCTACGGTCAAAGATCTCGCCGCGCCGACCGCTTATTTCCTCATGAAACTGACGCAACTGGTCTAGCCGCTCGCGTCGCGCCTCGTGCGGCCCTAGATGCAAAAAGGCAAGGCGTGCACCCAGTCCTGCAGCCAGCAGCAGGAACCCGGCGGCACAGACACCGAACCGCCCAAGCATGCGCCTGTCATTCATGCCTTTCCGTCCCGCTCACCTTCGCATAATGGCTTTCGTCGGCCATGTCGCGATCCAGATGATCCATTCCTGACTCCCATACCCCTGCATCCGCCAGCAAGACGACCTGCCGCCCGGTCGGATACCCCATCTTCACTCCATTACGATTTAGGATCCGCTCAATATTATGCGGGGCACAGAGCCGCGTCCACTTGAGTTCCTCGTTCAAATGCTTCTCTTCAAGATCAGACGCCACGGCTTCCAGCGCCTTGATTTCAACACCGATCGCCTCGCTACGCGAGAGAATCCAGACATACGCCATGCCCGCAATGCCCATGCACAGCACAAACGACGCAAAGGGAACAGGCCCCAAATTGCCTTCAACCCGTTTCTTACGATTACGTTTCCTACGTGTTTTAAAAATTTCCATAACCACCTCCTACCATCACAAACCCACATCCGCGACCCGCTCCACCACACGGAGCCTCGATGAACGAGCCCGCGGATTCTCCAAACACTCCGCCTCGCCGGGCTGCACCGCCTTGCGCGTAATGCGCTCAACCGCAGGCAAGACGCCATCCCAGCATGCCCCTCCCGCCTCCTGCGATACCCATCGCCCCTCGTGCGCCGAAAAAAATCGTTTTACACAGCGGTCCTCCAAGCTGTGAAAGCTGATCACCGCCATCCGTCCGCCTGTCCGCAGAAGCTGCAGTCCAGCCTGCAACCCCTGTTCAACCCCATCCAACTCCCGGTTCACTTCCATCCGCAACGCCTGGAAACATTGCGTTGCCGGATGCAGGCGCCCCCGACGCCCACCCTTGACCTCCCAGATCAACGCCGCCAGTTCGGACGTCCGCTCAAACGGACGTTCCAACCGCCGAGCCACGATCCGCTGCGCAATCCGCCATGCCGACGGCTCCTCGCCATAGGCACGGAAAAGGTCGCACAGACGCTGCTCCGGATAGGTATTCACCACCCCCGCCGCCGTCAACGCCTGCCCCTGGTCCATACGCATATCCAGCGGCCCGTCAGTCATGAAACTGAATCCACGCGCCGGCGTATCCAACTGGAACGACGAGACCCCGAAATCCAACACCACCCCGTCAACGGCGGTCACCCCCTCGGCGGCCAGCAGCACATCCATCTGTGCATAGTTCCCATGCAGCGCCTTGAACCGCCCCCCGAACCGCGCCAGCCGCTCCTGACAGCGCCCCAACGCCTCGACATCCCGGTCAATCCCGAACAGCATGCCCCGTCCACCGAGCTGCGCCAGCACCGCCTCGGCATGCCCCCCGCCGCCCAGTGTGCCATCCACGTACACGCCATCCGGCCTCACGCCCAACCGCTCCACCGTCTCCGCCAGCAGTACCGGACGATGCATCCTGCCTCCGTTTCACACCGTCCGCGGGCCACCCGCTAAAAATCAATATACAGGCCCGCTTCCACCAGCCGCGCCTGATCCACATCACCACTGTCCACCAGAAATGCCGGATTCCAGAGCTGGAACTTGTCCATCGCCCCCACCAATTGAACCTGCTCGGTAATTCCCGCAAACGCCAGCAACTTGTCCTTGATCCGTACCCGTCCCTGCGAGTCCCACGACACCAGATCGGAGGCCGCCCCCAACGTCCGCGTAAATTCCATCACCTTGCGATCCGCCATCGAATGCCGACGGATCTTTTCCAGCTTATGCGCCATTTCTGCCGCCGGCAGCACGTTCAGGCAGCGCTCGTGGAAATCCGGAAGCACAAAAAGACTCTTGGGATCGCCCACCTGCGCCCGCCATACCGCCGGGATGGTCAGGCGCTTCTTGGGATCAAGCGAATGCAGGAAGTCGCCGACGAACATACCGATCCCGGCGACCATCTCAACCAACGCTGGACTGTCATTATCCACAATTTTACTCCACACCTTGCCTTTTCTTGACACTATTTGACACTTCCCCCCACCAAAGGTCAAGCGATTTCCAAAAAAAATGAATTTTCTTGCCGCCAGGCATCTAGGAAGGCCATGATGACAACGTGAATATCTTGAAACTTATCAGTCGTAAGTCAGTTTGGAGAGCCGTGTTATCGGCATTGGTCACGGCGCTGACCGCCCTCGCCCTCAGCCTGGCCGCCGTGCAGTTCGACAGCGTCATGGATATCGAGGAGGCCACGGTTGATATCCGTATGCGCCTACGTCTCAAGCTATTACCTACGGCGCTCAGAGAGAATACGCGGGATCTCGTGCTGCTGGCGATCGATGAGAAGACCGAGAATGAGCTAGGGCGTTACGGTGTGGGACCATGGCTGGCCCGTGAGCCGTTCATGGATCAGCTTCGCTTTCTGCTCACTTACGGTCGCCCCCGCGTTCTCGCTTATGACATCATTCTCAAGGAAATGGCCGGTCACCATGGCGGCTACGCCAATGCTGCCCAACGCCAGCAGATGGCCGATGCGCTGGCAAGAACCGCCCAGCACCGGGGCGGAGAACTTTCGCGTGACATGCTCCGGTCGATCAGCGTGCTGGTGCATTCGGAAGCCAATCTGATGCTGACCCACATGCTTGCGGAAATACAGGAGCAGCAATCGTTTCCGGTGATCCTCGGTTGCAATTTGCGAGGCGGGTGGGATGATCCCCAGGATGTTCGCATCCCCTACTGGTCGGAAACGTCATCCACGCCACCGCATCCGCTCGAATACGTGGCCTATCTCGCAATTCCCGAGGCCGATATTCACTTCGCATCATCCAAGGCATCCGTAATCTGGAAGCAAGGGCATGCCCCGAACGGTAGCCTTCCCACCCGTGATTTCCTGGATTATTCCCTGCCCGGAATCTTGAACATCCCGCGTGATGCGGACGGTGTCGTACGTCGTGCCCCTCTGGTGTTCGGCATCGAGGATCGCACCGACGCGGAGGCTTCACCCAGGCGGTTCTTCATCCCCAGCTTTGCGTTGCTGTCCGTTCTGGCGTATCATGGGGCGGATCAGTTCCCCATCCCGTCCGGAACCATCCAGGTGGACTTCGGCAATACCATAACGCTCAATCTAAAAGGGAAAACCATCCGTATCCCGATTGATGAGCGTGGGCAAATGCGCCTGAACTACCGATGGAGCTTTAAAGACTTTGCCGCGTTGAGCTTTTCCAGTACCGCACCCTTTAGCGAAACGACCAGCAAGGAATCAAGAATGGCCTTGGCGCAGGCCGTTTCCCCCGCGATCCGTGATCGCATCGCCGTGGTCGGGGTAACCACCACCGGCGTGGATGTTGGTCCAACCCCGGTAGATCCAAACATCCCGTTGGTGTATGCGCAGATGACCGCCATCAACACCATCCTGAACAACACCTTCCTGCACACGCTGGATCACGGGCAGATTGCCTGGCTGATGACCTTCTGCGTGATCGGCTTTACCGCTCTGGCGCTGGCCGTACGTACGGTGCGGGTCTCCGTGGCACTGGTGCTGTCGATGACCGGGTACTGGATCGCGGCCTACGGGGCCATGCATTACGACCTGGCGATCCTCCCGGTGGTGCTTCCCACGCTGTTCCTGCTGATTGCCGCGTTCACACTGCTGACGCTGCGGTATTTCACGGAATCGGTTGAACGCCGTAAGATCCGCGGCATGTTCTCGACCATGGTGTCGAATCGTGTATTGGAGTGGCTGGAGGACCATCCCGAAAGTTTTTCGCTGGAGGGGCATACCACGGATGTCACGGTCATGTTCTCGGATATCGCCGATTTCACATCCCTGAGTGAACGACTTGAACCGGCCCGCCTGATCCGGCTGCTGAATATGTACCTGACGCCGATCACCGACGCCATCCTGGAAGCTGGGGGCTATCTCGACAAATATGTCGGTGATGGTGTCATGGCCGTCTGGGGCGCACCGTTTTACGATGCAGAACATGCTTATCGCGCCTGCCTCTCGGCTCTGGAACAGCAACGGCTGCTGCATCGGCTCAACGACCAGATCGAAGCGGAATTCGGAATTCGCCTGCATGTGCGCATGGGCATCAACTCCGGCGAAGTCACAGCTGGCAACATGGGCTCCGAGCGAAAGTTCCAATATACCGTCATTGGCGATGTCGTTAACCTGGCATCGCGCATCGAGCCGATCAACCGCGACCTGGACAGTCGCATCCTGATTGGCGAGGCCACGCGAGCCCTGATCGGGGAGCGCCTCGTGACCCGGGCATTGGGAAGAATCGTGGTTGTCGGACGCGAACAAAGCGTGACGCTGTACGAGCTGGTCGGCGCAGCACCGGATGTGCCGGCATCGCTGCGGATCCAGTTCGAGCATTACGAAAAAGCACTGGCGGCATACTACCGGCAGGACTGGGATGAAGCCGAGCAATGGATCCGCACCATCCTTGCCGAAAACGATGACGGTCCGTCACGGTGGTTGATGGAACGTGTACAGAAATTCCGCATTACGCCGCCCCCGCCCGGATGGAACGGGGAATACTGGCGGATGGACAAGAAGTAGGATCAGACGCCCAACTCAGCCTGCATACGAGCCTCCATGGCATGCTCGCGCAACGGCTGGATAACATCCTCCAGAAGCCCCTCAACAATCCGATCCAGACTATATAGCGTCAGGTTGATCCGATGATCGGTCAGCCGATTCTGGGGGAAGTTATAGGTACGGATGCGCTCGCTGCGGTCGCCGCTGCCAATCTGCAGGCGCCGCGCCGCGCCCTGCCGTTCCGCCTCCTCGCGCAGTTTGTGATCCAGCAGCCGGGCCTTCAAAACCATCATCGCCTTCTCGCGATTACGATGCTGCGATTTCTCATCCTGGCACTGGACCGTCACCCCGGTGGGCAAATGCGTCACCCGTACCGCCGAGTCGGTTGTGTTCACGCTCTGGCCGCCCGGCCCGGACGAACGGAAAATATCGATCCGCACCTCTTCCGGCGGAATCACGATATCGTCATCCTCCTCCACCTCGGGAAACACAGCCACGGTGGCCGCCGATGTATGAATACGCCCCTGCGCCTCGGTCTGCGGAACCCGCTGCACTCGGTGAGTTCCGCTTTCGTGACGCAACACCCCGAACACACCATCCCCCTGGACACCGAAAATGACTTCCTTGTAACCGCCGATCTCGCCCGGACTGGCATCTACAACACCAATCTTCCACCCCTTCGACTCGGCATAACGGGCATACATACGGAACAGGTCACCGGCAAACAGGGCGGCTTCATCCCCACCCGTGCCTGCCCGTATCTCCATGACGGCATTACGGTTATCGTCCGGATCGGGAGGCAAGAGGTTTAAGCGCAGGTCTTTTTCTGCCAACGGCAATTCGGTTTCACTAGCCTCCAGCTCTTCGCGGGCCAAGGCCGCCATGTCCGGGTCGGCATCATCGGCCGCCATCACCCGGTTCTCCTCAATGCTCCGGGTCAACTGCAGATAACGCTGCGCCTTGTCCGCCACGCGCTTCAGATGCGAATGCTCCTTGATCAAGGCACGGAAACGGAGCGGTTCGGAGGCCGTGGCCGGATCCGACAACCGGGACTCGATCTCGGGGATACGGATCAACACTCTGTCAATAATGGCCGAGTCGATCATAACACTCCAAAAATGCCGAGCCTGGACACAAAAAGGGCCAGTAACGGCATCTTGCCGTCCTGACCCCTTTCCCGAAAACTAAGCCGTCTTGCGACCGTAGCGACGATTGAACTGCTCAACGCGTCCCTCGGTATCCAGCAGTGCAGACTTGCCCGTATAGAACGGATGGCAATTCGAACAGACGTTGACATGCATGTCGTGCCCCGTCGAGCGAACATTCATAACATTACCACACGCACATTTGATCGTGGTTTCATTATACTTCGGATGAATCTCTTTTTGCATTCTCTATATCTCCTGATAACTGTAAAAATCTTTTGGAATCTATACTTCCTAAAGATCGATTGCAAGCAGAATCGCCATGGGAAACACGTCTTAATTTAGCGGGCATACGTTTTTAATGTTTTTGATAGCGATTTGACAAAGTCACGCATCGCCAGGGACACCATTTCCTCAGCGACCGGGGCTTTACGCTCCTCCTTGTTGATCATCATCTTGGATTCTTGACTCAGGACTCGCGCATCACCAGAAAATGTCGCCCATTCGCAATCGAATTTATAGTCGCACCGGAATTGCTTGGTATCCTTCAGCTTAGCCGTTTTGACGTCAACGATCTTGTAAGATCCAGAAATCGAAGCCCCCGCCGTTCGCTTATAGAACGTCACGGTCACATGCGCATCGCGCCAAACGTCCCGCTCCCGCAATTTTCCGTCCTTATCGGTATACTTCTCCGTCCCCACCACCACCGATCCCTTCTCCTGAATGCTGCGAACGACAGTGTTCTCGGGCGTTATGGAAATTTGCGTGATCTGCCCGGTCAGGATCTCGTGTACACCGAGAATTCCACCCACTTCCGCCGCCGTACCGACGTCCACCAGACCACTCATGGCCAGCTTCTGCTCCGAAACCACCTGGGATAACTGATCCCGGGAGATGATCTCGAGAAATTCGGTCGCCCCTTGATCGCCCATGACATCGCTGACCAGACCGTCCACAATGGCATCCGCCACGGATCCATACTGCAGCCCCTTACCGCTCTTATCCTCAAACGGGATAATCGCCATGCGCTTGATTCCAGACTTTCGGGCAATTGCATATAGATCGCTTGCATCCTTGTACCCTCGCACATATCCCTGTGCCGCCGTGAATGCTTTGGCCGCCTGTTTCTGGGTCTCGACATCATCCACCTGGCTTAATCGCAACCCCTCCTGATAGTATCCTTCCGCCGCCAATTCGGCGGCATCCTTATAGTTTGCAACATATTTCATCGAGGCCGAGAATTGTGCCGCCGCCGCGTCACGATTCGAGATGCCTTCCTTCCCGAACACACGACGGCCGTCCTGATAATGCGCCTCTGCCGCCTGATTACGAGCCTCCTCCAGTTCGGCAGAAAAATCGCGTATATCGAACACGACAGGTTGCTTTTTATACAGCAGGGGGGGCAGCGATTTGATGTGCTTGTTGAGCAGCATAATCGATTCATATGCGGCAACGACATGATCCCATTTGAAGCTATCGCTTCCCCGCTTAACATTCTCGATCCGCTCAAGGTGCGCATCCACTGCATTTGGAAATGCTGTACTGAGCAGCAATTTCGGGGGATCATACTTGGGGTTGATACGCAGCGACTGGGCCGCTTCGGCAACCGCTTGATCGAGGTTTCCACTTACATAATTGGCCTGGGCCTGTTGATGCAGCATCCCATATTGTGTCATCGAAGCACAGCCTGAAACCAACAACGCGGCCACCATCATCAAGGCTATACCGAACTTTTCACGAACCATCATCGTCCCCCTTCGATTTCATCATCCCATCACTTTTTTACCCACAACCATCCTATTCGTACGCCGCCAGCAGCGCTTCAATCAACCGCTCAGCCAAGTCCTCGCCCGCCTTCTTGTAGGCATCTTCTCTTGCGTTGGCATCCTGAACGCCGAACCCACGAATCCGGTCAAACGATAATGTCGCCAGCGGTTTTCCGTCAGTTACTCGGAAGGCTTTTAGCGAGCCGCCAAGATTGCACACCCTCATGCCCATGGCGTCGTTTACCGAATCACTGGTAATCTCACCGAAAACCAGGATGTTGACATTCGGACCCAGCATGGCAAGCTGCGCTTCCGGTGTGGCCTTGGAGTTCATGCGTTCAGGATCCACATTCGTCGCGGGCACAAATCCCGCTTGCGCCAGCCGGGCCGCGAGCAGGCCCTGCGTCGTCGCCGGATGGCCAGGGAATACACTCTTGTTGGCAACCACCGTAAGCACCTCAATCCCAACCGGTGCCTTTTTCTTTGGTAAATCGAACAGCACGGTCATCGGCGTCGCGGGAATACGGCTATTCCATTGTCCAGCATGGACACCATGATCAAACAGTTCGCGGAAATATAGGCTGGCCGAGACGGCGCAGGAGCCCCCGTCCGGGTTGATCACCTTCTGAACAAGGGTTGAGGACAGCCCCTGGTTATCGGTTGCTTTCGTCATGGGCAAGAGACTGCCCGACCCCAACTGGAAACGGAATTCGACGCTAACGCCTTCGACCGGAATCATCCGGTCACCGCCTGTCGTCAGCTTAACCGCCAACGGCTCTCGCAATGGACGATTGTGAACGAACGCCTGCCCGTTTCCACGTTCGATTTGCAGGCGCATCCCGGCAAGACTGGCGGACAGCGATGAAAGCACATCCGCCGCAGACGGTGCCTCCGGATCGGGCGCGATGCCAAGAACCTGCTGCGCCGGACCAGCGACCAGTTGCAATGCCGGTAGAACATCCTGATAGCGACACGCCGCACGATAGGCATCACGAAGACTGAAAATAGCTTGAAACACATTTCCCTCAGCCTCAAACTGCTTGGCTGTTTCCTGATGCGACACGAATTCCGACTTGATCTGGTCCCGCTGCCGCATGTATGGATCAGCGGCAATCCGTCGGTCCAGCATACCCAAGGCATAGTAGACTTTTTCCTTGGCATCGTAGTGGCGGTCTACAATCGTCAACCCGTTCACACTCAGCGATGAACGAACCTTCGACCCTGCCGATGCGCGCTCCCAGTAAGAATCCACCCGACCGTTTTGAACCTCCAGCGTCTCGATCGTGATGGCGGACGAAACATCGGCCGATATCTGCCGAACGATTTCCACAAAGGCATTCTGATCGGCAGTCAATCGGTCCTTCGTCTGGTCTTTTGTGGACTTGGCAACACCTACCCCCAGTATATACCTAGGCGGAAGATAATCCGGATGCGCCGCCACGCTGGTCCACTCCGGATTCGGCACCGCCTTGGCCCCAAACAACGCATATACTGGCGTCGGCGAAAGCGCTGCTGAAAAAAGAAGACCGCTCAGCAGTAAGGCCAAAGGGTGGGATGCAAACATTTTTAAACGACTCATATTGACAAGTATGCTATCTCAGAGGGCAATCGTCGGCAACACAATCTTATCGAACACCAGATTCTCGGGCCGTAAATCCTTGGCCTTTTGGGCGGCTCGCTGCCAAACACCAGTCCATAATGACATTCCCCAAAAACACCACTCCACCCAGCCACAACACTCCCGCTCCGTCAACTATACTAAATACCTGTCCAAATTTCATTTGTTCGCATCTTGGTCATGCGTGCGCCTTCTCAAGATGCTGAGCAATCAGCACTTTGATCAGAGACTGCCTGGGAACGCCAAGACGTTTGGATTCCCGGTCCAAGGACAAGAAACTGGGTGACATCTTCTCCTGAATCAAACGCCGTGTCGAAGTCTTTAGCCTTCATATATCTCCACCTCTTCCTTTCGCGAACGCCGCACAGAGATGATCCTGATACGCTCACCACGATACGTGATGACGCAAGACCTGTGCTTGCCGGCAATCAAGCCGACCATGAGGAACCTTGGCTCGTCTTCGGTTCGAGCAGGTATCTCAATCAAAGCAGCATCGTCCCACAGCGCTTGCGCCTCGACGAAGCCGATTCCGTGCTTGCGCCTGTTTTGAAGCGCTCTTCCTTGGGTCGAAGTCAAATTCTATGGTATAAATCCTATACCTGTGAGGTGGTGTCAACTAGGTATCATCTCTTCTCGATGCGAACGCACGGGTGTGCGTTTTTCGGAATCAGGTGTCAGGTGTCGTTAAATCGGTGGACGAGAACGGTGGACGAGAACGGAAAACGAGTCAAGGAGAGTGTGGATTGGCTACTCGTAAGGCGTTCACGGCGTCCGTTCTCGTGTTCCGAGGGGTGGGCAGCCCCCTGTCTGGCACCATCCGTGCGGCGTAAAGAAGGGATTTGAAATGCGGCAGGTAAAAAATAATTTTTTTAGCAACGCATAAATGCTTGTAGATTAGCTATTTAGCGTTGACAATCGAAGGTTTTCGTGCGAGTATTTCAAGCATGAATACACGATTAAACCTAAAAGCGGAGGTTGAATCTT
>DIZZ01000273.1:15277-16568 GCA_002428045.1 Verrucomicrobia bacterium UBA6015 | reverse complement strand
AAGGTGATCCGGGGATCGTCCTCGCAGGACCAGATGGCACCGGATTCGGATTCGGCATCCGGGCGCATGGTGCGGAGCTTGCGGATGGTAAAGGGGCGACCGAGTTTCCCCACCCGCGTCTGCGAATAGAAGGCCGGCTGCCATGGATTACTCAGCTTGATCAACAGCGCAGCGGTCAGCATCAGCGGCGCGGTCAGCAATCCGCCGAGGATGGCAACGATCATATCCCCTACCCGCTTGACCTGCAGCACCACCGGGAAATCCTCAATAATCCCCATCCGCAAGGTTTCGTGATCATCCATCATCTCGAGAGCCACGCGTCCGCAATAGATCTCGCTCACCGACAACGGGTTCATCACCTCAATCCCCGAGAAATGGATTTTGCGCAAATGGCGATGAATGGCATTGAATTCACGCATCGCCGAGCGACCGACAACCAGTAGTTCCACCTCAAGACTGAGCAAGGCATCGAGTAACTCATCGGGTGTGGCCTCCACAACCGGGATCCCATCGACCACCGGACCGAGAGTGGCCGGTCGGCGCTGTGTCGGTGAGCAGACGTCGATCCAAGCCACGACCCGGTGCTGCGGCAGGATAAAGGGATTCTGCAGATAGTCGCGCAGGCGGCGATCCGCCTCCGCATGCCCCAGGATGGCGACCCGTTTGGCAACGCCGCTCATGGCATAGATCCAGCGTACAATTACAATCCGCAAGTACAGCGAAAAAACGCTATAAAAGACGACCGCCAGGCCGAGCACTCCGCGCCCGAGCAGGATCTTGAACCATGAGGCGTAGGACGTCAGGCTGATGATGAAAACGGCAAAGGCCATCGAGAACAACCATGTGACCACCATATTGAAACGCGACAGGGAGAACTGGATGCGGTAGCTGCCGGCCATGTAGTTGGCGATCAGGATACTGGACACGAAAAGCAGCCAGCCATCCAGGCGCGTGTAAACGTGCAACACGATCTCGGCATGACCGAACCGCAGCACGACGGCCAGCAGGATACTCAGCAGCAGGCAGCCCAGATCGAGCACGACGATCCAGGAACTCTGCGGTTTTACATGTGAATGCAACACGTGGCCCTCAAGATTAAACCGACCGGGTTCTACATCGGCATCAGCGTTTTCCGGATCCAAGCACCGGCATGTTCAAGCTGCTTGCGCCACCGAATCTGGCGGCGGCTACGCCGGTTGCCCCCCTTTTCATCGTAATAGTAGTCATACCCGTAGGCATAGGCATTGCTGTAGTAGGCATAGTTCGGGTACTGGTAGGCATAATAGAGGCT
>DIZZ01000273.1:0-15143 GCA_002428045.1 Verrucomicrobia bacterium UBA6015 | reverse complement strand
CGCAGCACCGGCGAGGTATCAACGAAGATGTAGTCGTAGTCATCCTGCACATCGACAAAGAAGCCGCGCACATCGACCGTCTGGAGCAGCTCGGCACTGTCGTCGATATCGCCGCCGGAGGGCGCGACAAACAGGTTCTCAATACGGGCCGGTTGGATGACCTCCCGCAATGACTTGCCATGGCGCAGGACATCGGTCACCCCAGGTTCGCGATCAAGCCCGAGGGAACGGTGAATCCGCCCGCGGCGCAAGTCCATATCCACCAGCAGCACGCGCTTGCCCATCTGGACAACCATGATCGACAGGTTCAAGGCGGTCAGCGTTTTGCCTTCGCGTGAATCCGCGCTGGTAATCATCAGGATCTTTTCATGCTTCTTGGCAAGTTCCGCCAGCACGCTGGTACGCAGGGCACGATAGGCCTCGATCGCCCCGGTCGAATGCTCCTCGGTCACGATCGGACGGATGGAGCTTTCCAACTGGCTGTGCGCCCAATAGGGAATCCCACCCAGGAAGCGAACCCCGAGAATGTTCTCAACATCCTTGATCGTCTGCACCTTGTTGTCGACGACTTGAGCCAGGAAGGCCAGACCGAAACCGAGCCCGAGTCCACCCGCCAGGGCAGCCATCAGGATTTTCAGAGGGTCCGGCCAAACCGGGTCTTCGCGCGTGGTGATGTCCTCAGGCACGAAATGCTCGGACTTGAGTTCCTCAGAGACACGCATATCGTGCAGCCGGGTGTAAAGGGTATTGTAGTGGGCCGCGAGACGCCCCACTTCCGAACGCAGGCGCGAATACTCGGCCTGACGCTGGCTGGCGGTCAGGTTCTTGGCCTGCCACTTATACTCTGCCGTCTCGATCGCATTCAACTGGATGCTCAGGGCTCGGTGGCGATCCCTCAGATTACGCATCTGCACCTCGGCCATGGAAGCCAGTTGATCCTGGATACTTTTGATCTCGTCGCGCACCGCCTTGAGACGGGGGTGATCATCCTTGAGCACCTTGAGCAGCTCAGCTTGATCCGCTTCCAGCCGCATCAACCGGACACGCAGGTTCTGGAAGCCCTGGATGGTCTCATCGGTTTGTTGCGCCGCGTCTTCCTTCGCACTTTTCGTCTCACCCCCGGGAACCGGTGCCTCCTCCTCGTCGCGGCTGCTCTCGGAGGGCTTGATCTCGCCCGTTGCCCGGGTCAGCCGGGCCACGTCACTGATGACGGCGGCATTGGCTCCGTCCAGCGCAGGATACTGCGCCTCGAGCAGCATCAATTCGGTGGTCAGTTGATTCCGCCGTTCCATCAGTGCGCTCAGGTGACGGCTTTCCATCGTGCCGCGGGCTTCCACGCGGGCGATATCGTGCAGGCGCTGGTACTCGATCAGGTCATCTTCCGCCGTCCGGATTTTCTGGTCAAGCCGGGCCAGTTCCTGCTCCAGCATACCGCCTGCTGAATTGCGCGCCTGCCGCTGTACGGTCTGCCATTCCTCCCGGTGCTCGTCAATCAGCAGCGACAGGAAGGCAGCGGTATAATCCTTGTTGCGCGACTGGACCGCCACCGAGACCATCGGGTTTATTCCGCGAACCTGCGAGATGGCTATCTTCGGATTCATCCGGTGGCGCCCCCCCAGGCGGTCGGCCCAGGCCTCCGCCAGCTTGTTCATTACCCGTTCATGCAGCTTTTCATTGTTCAGCATGTAGGTATGCGTATGCAGGGACGTCCACTGGGCACCCTCGTTGCTCACGGTCAGCAGCGGATCGCGATAGATCATGATCTTCGTGTTGCTCTCGTAGGTCTTCGGTGCCAGATACAGATAGGCGACCGCCCCCAGCATGGTATAGAGAAAGCAAAGCGCGATCAACTGCCAGCGGAAAAGCATGACACTGAGGTAGATGCGGAAATCGATCTTGTTCTCTTCGGTGGACACACCACCACCGGGCCGGGGAGTTGCCATACACGTCCTCCTAGTTGAAGATACTTATCTTGCGGGGCGGGACGATGACCCGGTCGCCATGTTCAAGGGGGATGTCCCGTTCGGGACTACCATCTTCCAGGATCAGGCTGGCATCGGCAATAATCTCATGCTCCAGTCCCTGGTCGTCACGACGGATAATCTTGATGGCCTTGGTATTGGCATAGGCAGGGAAGCCTCCCATATTGAAGATCAGGTGCATCAGCGTCGCCGGTGAGCCATCGGCAAAACGGTACATCCCCTGCCGCTTGACCTCGCCCAGCACAAGGATGTCCTTGTCTGCTTTCTCTGCGATGGCCACGGGCGAATTATTATTCCCGGAACTGGCATACACAAAGGCGATGTCGTTATTCCATAGATCCACATCGGGTACCTCGGGATTACCCTTGGCATCAATCAGCGAATAGATCTCGCCCGGCTCGTTGGACGCTACCGCCCGCAGCAGGCCACCGCGCACGATCCGGATCCGGGCATTCTTGATCGGTGCAGTCACATTGCCGACCCGCAGCAACGCATCGTTAAGCGAGATACGGTCGCCACTGCCGATCTTGATAATGCCAGGCGAGGAGACGCGCCCCTGCAGGGCAATCTTATCGTAGGAGGCGCGCAGGATCTGCACGGTCACGGTGGCCTGGTTGAAGAATCGGCTTTCGAGAACCTCCTTGATCTTGAGTGCCGCCTGTCCCTCAGTCATATTGTGCAGAAACACGGGGCCGACGTAGCCCAACTGAATGGCCGAGATCTCATTGACCTGGTAACTGCCGTCGAGGGCGGAATCCTCCCGCACGGACACCTTAAGAATGCTATCCGGCTGGATGGTCACATCCCCGGCCTTGACCAGCGTGATTTCCTGCACGCCAGACGCTAGCGGGGCCACGCCAGGCGCTAGCGGGGCCACAACAGACACTGGGGGGGGGGGAGGAAGGGACAAAATCGGCGCATCGGGACGGTTGATCCCGGCGTTCGCCTTGGCGGCTCGCTCGACCCGCCACTGCGCCAACACGGAATCCCAGTCCATGCGCTCGCGGGGCTGCACGGAGCGACACCCCGCCACCAGCACAAGCCCCCACATCGCCGCCGCCCGAAACCAGCGGTTCACATTGTTGATACCCGTTGTATGCATATCAGGAAAAACCTTATGTTTCGAGATTAGCATAAGTTTGTGATGATGCAAAATAAATCGACAAGGGAAATGCATCTAAATTTCGGCGATGGCGAGTTTCACTGGACGTCCTGGTTGAGCATGTCGATATCCCGCAACAGGCGACGGCTGCGCTGGTCGATGAAGTCAGACCGTTGTGGATCCATCCGCAGATCCCCGATCGTCTGGCGGGCTTCCTTAACGGCACCCAGCCGCCACTTCAACTCGGCGGCATTGAGCTGTACCTCTCGCGCAGCATAGCCATCCCCCTTGAGGTTTTCAATCGCCTTGCTCATCCATTGTTCAGCCTGCTGCGTGTCCCCGCTACGTAATGCCACCATCGCCGCCGTATCCATCACGGCAAACTGATCCCCTCCCGTGTCCAGCAGTTTGGGAAGCAGATCGCGCGCCCGCGCCAGGGTTTTCGGGTTTTGCGCCAGTACATAGACGAGATTATTCAGCACCCCCAGCTCCTGCGGGTAGAGGCTGTACGCCGCTTCCATCAACTGGATGGCCCGGTCGGTTTTATCATCCAGCCGGGCGGCTTCAGCCGCCAGCAGCAAGGTCTGCAACCGGACGCGCTTGACATCACTGCCAATCGCCGTGCCCAACACATTGAGAGACCGGCGCATATCCCCCTTATGGAAGTATAGCGACCCCAGCAACTCAGCCCAGCGCGGTTCGTCCTTGCGATGAGCCTGCAGATACTCCAATGCGCCCAGCAGATCGTTGTCCACCTGACGCCTCGCCACTTTAAGCTCCACCATGATGCGGTAGAAGGGCACCGGATCCTCAGCCTGCTCGATACAGCGCAGGACGGCAGGCAGGGCTTTGTCCGGTTCGCCACGCAGGATGGCGGACCGCAGCGCAAACACATGCGCCACGAGCAACCCGCTAGCGCGGCTCAATGCCGCCCGGACAAGCGGCTCCACCCTATCGGCCCGGTTCCTGGATAACAGGAAATCCCCCGCCCGGATAAGGACTTCTGGAGCAAACGTGTCGTCAGCGGCCATCCGGTCCACCCGTTGCTGCACGGCAACCCAGCGGTTGGTATCGGCCGTGCCATCCACCTGCATGACCAGCTCGGCCAGGACCAGTTCGGGATCGGCTGGGCATTTGTCAACCGCCGCCTGCACAACGGCGGAATCCTTCTCCGAAAGCGAAACCAACGCCCGCCAGATCACGGGATTGGACGGGGAATGGACGAGCGTGCGCTGCAGTGCCGTCCGAGCCAGGGACAGATCCTGCTGGCGGGCCGAGAGCATGGCCAGTTCATACAGCGCACCGGTCTTCTCCAGCGGCGTCCGCCCCACAGACTCCCAGGCGGCTAACCAGGACTCGGTACGCGATGCATCCGCCCTCAGGCTGGCAGATTCAGCGGAAAGCTGCTCTTCCACCCACGCCAGCATCACGCCCCGCAGGGCCTTCACATAGGGACTGGTGGCCTGAAGATGCTCCTGTTTCAAGGACTCCCGGCGCGTCTGCAGTGCCACGGCATCCAAGGGGGGCGGCCACCGCGGGGTCAGGACAAAAGACGCAGGCGGTAGCCAGAGCGGCGGCGACGGACGAACCGCTTGACCTGCAGGAGCTATCCTCAGCGCACTTTCCAACTGCCGGGCCTGGGCCGTACGCCCCGTCGCATACAACAGATTGATCGCCGCTGGGGAGGTGCTGCCTGCCGGGGCGCGCGACAGCACATGCAACGCCTGGGCGCTGAAACCAAAAGCGTCCCAGATGGCAGACTCCGCCAGATCCAACCGCTCAGACCCGGGAAATGCCCGCCGGGCTTCCTCATGCACCTGCATGGCGCAAACCCCGAGATCAAGGTTCATCAGGACACTGACCCGAAGCAGTTCCACCGTCAGATTGGCCCCGCCACCGCGCTGGTGGTATTCAACCAGCATCTCGTAGGCGCGCTGCCAATCCTGCTGCTGATGGTAGAGATTGGCATGTTGGAAAAGGATCTCCGCAGACCGCTCCGGATAGGTTGTGCGGATACGATCCAGCCGCTCATGGGCCTCATCAAATCGATTTAGCATGGCCAGGACCACTGGGTAAAGCCGCATAAAGCGCTCACCCAACGGACCCTGGGCCTCGCGCTGCGTCAGGGCGGCGAGCCCCTTTTCCAGATAGATCCGCCCACTCGCCCGGTCGGCGGCAGACGCTGAAACATCATCAATCATCGGAATCCGCTGCCGGAATTCACGAAACGGGCCTGTCCGAGAGAAAAGGTTCAGCACGGGAATCAGATCCAGCATCCGCTCGAAAGAATCGGACTGGATGGATAAATCACGGCGTGGAAACCGGGCCCAGCCCTGCCCATGCAGGGCCGGGGCAATAAGTCGTTCCGGGTCGCCGGGCGAGACCTTTTCCAAACGCAGATACGCCAGCCAGGCCAGATCCGGACGCGACAGACGCCAGCAGTATCCCGCCGCTTCAGACGCCAGATCGGCTGGCATTTTGTCGATGTTGGCTCGGAAGCTGCGCTCGAACTGGTTCATCCAATGCCCCTCGCGCCGACGCGAGGCGATCTCGAAAAGTGACCGCATGAAACGGGGATCGTCAGGCCACGCCTTCAATGCCTGCTCCATCACCTGGACCATTTTCGAGAAATTATTGACCTGCTGAGTGGCATACAGGGCGATCAGCGCCTGGTAGACCTCCGCATACGGACGATCATGATCGGCAACGGCAATCGCCGCCCACTGCTCATGCCGCGCCAGGTACGGGAACAGGGCTCGTATCCGCGGCAGCATCATGTGCGACCCTGAGGCCACCCGCAAGTGTCGCGCGGCCTCTTCCGGAACCCCATCCATCGCCGCGAATTCGGCCTTCAGCATGGCAACCCCGGGAAGACGGTCGCTTTCCTGCGGCAACGCGTTGACCAACGCCCGAGCCTCGGGAACACGCCCCACCCGGCTGAGTGCCCAGCTTTTCATCACCGTCTCGCGCAAGCCCAGGCCCCCCCCTACCCGCTCGAGCGCATCCAGCAACAGCAACCCGTCGTCAAACCGCCCCAGTAGCAAATCGGTACTCGCCTGCAACGCCAACAGCTCGGTGTCGTTCGGGAAATAGCGGAGCGTCTCGGCAAAGGCACGATACGCGGAGGCCGGATCGGTTTCCATCAGCCCCGAGGCCACCTCACGGATCATTTCCTTGCGGTGATAAGTCCTGCTCTTGTAGGCGATCACAAAGGATCCGAAGCCGACCAAACCCAATCCAGACAGCACCAGCAGGATGAAGCCCAGGCGCCGCAATGGATGCGGGATGATGCTGGCATGATCCGGCAGTTCCTTATCCGGTCGCACTCCGCCCTCGCGCAGCGCCCACCGGCGACGGGTCCACCACCGCCACCAGGCCGCCTCGACCTGCACCAGTACAATCGCCGCGAGCAGGAAAAGCCCGAGGGAGTCGTGCAGGAAGTGCTCCGCCCATTCACGCTCCATACGCGGTGCCCACAGCACCATGTAGCTGATCCGTACGATATTCAGCACCAGGACCTGAACCAGCCCGAGGAGGACCACCCCGAGGGTTTCCCACCAGCGCAGGCGCAGCAGCAGGCTCACACCCAAGGCGCACAAGAACACCGTGACGCTGGTCCGCATCCCGCTGCAGGCCTCGGGCACGAGGAAATTCTGATAGCCGGTGCGCAAGATGGTGCCATCCCCCCACACGCGTACATTCAACACATGCAGCACGAGTTCAGACCCCGTGACCGAGAGACGCTGCATCACCGCCTGCAGCCCATCGAACAGGGTCCCCGGCAGTGGATGCACCCAGAAGAGCATGAAGGTCGCGAGCATCAGGTCTGGCCGGGCACGGGGAGTTGAACGCCAGCATAGACAGGCCAGAAGCATCAGCAGCACCCCGCCCCATTCGAGGGTATGCACAGGAAGGATGATCCCGCACAGGGCAGCGAGGGTGCCGACGACCAAGGCCCACGGAACAACGCCATCCGGCACCCGCAGGCCGCCGTCCGCTTCAGGACGTTTGCGACGAATGACCAGAAGAACGCAGAAAAACAGCCCCAAGGTAAATCGGATGCCTGCATCCGCCTCGGCAGTCACCCGTGTCCAGTTAATAACGAGCCACGCCCCGAAAAGCGTCGCTGCCGCCAGCAGAACCATCCGTCTTGCCATACTCATGACGGCACTATAGCGAACCCAACAGACGAATGCCAGCAAAAGCAAACGGCCAAACGCACAGGCCCTATAAATTCCTATTCAGAACGCTTGCCAAATCGGAAAGGATGGTTACAATATGCCGCCATGAACAAAATAATCTACAAGCAGCAGTTATCGTCGGATGTCTATAAGATGCGGATCGAGGCTCCCCTGATCGCCAAGGAACGGCGGGCCGGGCAGTTTATCATCGTGCAGATCGATAGCCATTTCGGCGAACGGATTCCCCTCACGATCGCGGATGCCGATCCGGTGGAAGGGTCAATCACCATCATTTTCCAGGCCGTCGGTCGGACGACCCATCTCCTGGCGATCAAGGCGGTCGGCGATACCGTACAGCATGTCGTCGGTCCGCTGGGGCAGCCCACGCATATCGAGAAATTCGGTCGCGTGATTTGCGTGGGTGGAGGGATCGGGGTCGCCCCGATGCACCCGATCGCCCAGGCCATGAAGGCGGCGGGCAACGAGGTGATCATCATCATGGGCGCACGCAACCGCGATCTGCTGATCCTCGAGGAGGAGATGCGGGCGATTGCCGACGAACTGATCATCTGCACGGATGACGGTTCCTGCGGACGCAAGGCGCTGGTGACCGCGCCATTGAAGGAATTGTGCGAGATGGAACCAAAGCCGGCGCTGGCCGTGGCCATCGGGCCGCCCATCATGATGAAGTTCTGCGCCGAGACCACGCGTCCCTATGGCGTGCATACCATGGTCTCGCTCAACACGATCATGGTCGATGGCACCGGTATGTGCGGCGGATGTCGCGTGACGGTCGGCGGCGAGACCAAGTTTGTCTGCGTCGACGGGCCGGAATTCGATGGGCACAAGGTCGATTTCGACAACATGATGACGCGTCTGAAGGCCTACAAATCGCGAGAGGATCAAGATCATCACCGCTGCCATCTGGACGAAGCCATCGAGGAAAAAAAATGACACATACGACATCCGAGCAATTGACGCTGGCGGCCACACAGGGGCTGAAGACACTTGAGAAACCGTTGAAGGCGAAGCAGCGCATGGCGATTCCGGCGCAGGAGATGCCAGCGCAGGATCCCGCGGTGCGCCGTCACAACATGAACGAAGTCGCCCTTGGCTATTCCGAGCCGCAGGCACGCCTGGAGGCAGAACGCTGTTTGCAGTGTCCGACGAAACCTTGCGTGGCAGGCTGTCCGGTCAGCATCAATATTCCCGCCTTTATCCAGAAGATCGCCGATGGCGATTTCGCGGCAGCCATCGGGGTCATCCGCGAGAGTAGCCTGCTGCCAGCGGTCTGTGGGCGGGTATGCCCGCAGGAGTCGCAGTGCCAGGCCCCCTGCACCGTCGGCAAGGCACTCAAGTCTACCGACAAGGCGGTGGCCATCGGCCGGCTGGAACGTTTTGTGGCGGACTGGGAACGGGAGAACGGCTTACTCAAGACCCCGGCGGTGAAAACGCCAACGGGCAAGAAGGTCGGCATCATCGGCAGCGGCCCGGCGAGTGTGACGGTCGCGGCGGACGTCCGGCGCGAGGGGCACGAAGTCACCGTCTTCGAGGCCTTTCACCGCCCGGGCGGGGTGCTGCTTTACGGGATTCCCGAGTTCCGCCTACCCAAGGCGATCGTGGACCGGGAGATCGATGAGCTGCGCGCGATGGGCGTCGAGATCAAGACCGATTTCGTGATCGGCCGGACGCGGCGCTTGAATGACCTGCTGGAGAAGGATGGGTACGATGCGCTCTTCGTCGGGACGGGTGCCGGTCTACCGAAATTCATGAACATCCAGGGCGAGAACCTGGTCGGCGTCTTCTCGGCAAATGAGTACCTCACGCGGGCCAACCTAATGAAGGGATATGATGACCGGGCGGCAACGCCGATCTTCCCGTCGAAGAAAGTGGCCGTCCTGGGCGGAGGCAATGTAGCCATGGATGCGGCACGTTGCGCCATCCGGCTCGGGGCGCAGGAAGTCCATCTGGTGTACCGGCGGACCGAGGCAGAGATGCCTGCACGTATCGAGGAGATCGCCCATGCCAAGGAAGAGGGGATCATTTTCCACCTGCTCCAGAATCCAACACGTATCCTGGCTGACGAACGCGGCTGGGTCTGCGGGATGGAGCTGCTGAGCTATGAACTGGGCGAACCGGATGCCTCCGGGCGTCGCCGTCCGGTCGAGATCAAGGGCAGCGAGTTCGAAATGGATGTGGACACCGTCATCGTGGCGATCGGCAACGAATCCAATCCGCTGATCCGCCAGACCACGCCGGGGCTGGCAACCAGCAAATGGGGAACTCTGGTGGTGGATGAGAACGGAAAAACATCGCTGGACCGGGTCTTTGCCGGAGGCGACATCGTGCTGGGCGCGGCCACCGTGATCCTCGCGATGGGCGAAGGCCGCCGCGCCGCCGCCGCCATCAACCGACTGCTGGCACAATCCTGATGGGATTGCATAGGAGGCTGCCGAGCGAAATACGCAAACCTTCCGCACCCGAGCCAGCCCGTTCCCGCGAAAACGGCAAGAAAGCCAAGGCCAAACGGAAACAAGCGGATGCCGCCAAACGCCGGAATCGAAAGAAGTGACAGGGTGTATGAGAGAAAGCGGATTCCAGTGCAGGCAATGCGGGCACTGCTGCATCCACGATCTCAAGCCGGATCATTGCCGGGAATACCCGACATCCAGACGACATGCCGACGAGACCGGCTGCCCCGGTTGTCACGACATCGTGCCGCGATAGACAAGCCGCGATGCAAGCCAAAACGCTGACATGAGGTTTGACGGCGGGCTATTGTTCCGGCATGATGGTGACGGTTTTGACAATGGGGTGGAGCCGGTGTTGAATGCGTGATGGAGTGGCGGGGAATGGAGATGTATGGCTCTTAGACTTACCACGATGGAATGCCGATTCACAGACTACTTTGAGACCAAAGTGCTGGAGAAACGACCATACCTGACGAAACAGATGTGCAATGAAAATTGAATATTTCGCGGATACGGACAGTTTGTACATAGACCTTTCCGGAAGGAAGGGAACCGATGTTGTGGAGTTGACCGAAGGGGTTGTAATGGATGTGGATGAGCAGGGCCGCCCTGTGGGCTTGGATATCGACCAGGCTTCCAGGCATCTCGACCTGAACCGGCTGGACTTTGCCCATCTTCCATTTCAGGTTCACCAAGTCGCCTGATATCAGAAGTCCCTTACCTTTCGGTATTGAGAATGGGCCGGGGCTGGTGCTGAATTCGTGATTGGTGTGGCGGCGGGGAAAGGATTAGAAACGCTGGAATCAAGATGGGATTGGGAATGATGATGGGGAATCAAGAACGTCGGGGTTTGACCGCACCAGACCGAAAAAACATCTTGCACATCGCTGCTAGGTTGGGTAGCTTACTGCCAACACACGCGCCGTGCCTCTCGTTCGAAAGAATGATGCACATCAAGGGCGCGTTTTTTTATTCCCCCGAATCTGCTTTGCGCATGGGGAGATTTCCATGACCACCCCGTATGCAAAACCTTGGCTTTCGATTTCGGGCCAACTACAGAAACTCAAATCTTACGGGTTGAGCATCGACGATGATACTGCCGCTGCTGAATTCCTGCGGCATATCAACTACTACCGGTTTGGTGGCTATGGCCTCGCGTTTGAACAACAGAGGCATGTGTTTCGACCTGGTACTTCGTTTGAACAAATTCGGGCCGCCTATAATTTCGATCGGGCATTACGTGATTTGGTGACTGAGTCCCTTGAAGTTATCGAACTCGATCTGCGTGCCAACATTGCCTACATCTTCGGGGAAAATCACAACCCATTTGGACACACGAGCCCCAGTAACTTCTTCCATACTTTTCGGCATCGGGAATGGCTTGCTAAACTGCATGAAGAGACTCGGCGATCAGATGAACAATTTGTGGCGCATTACAAGAATGATTATTCAGAGTTTCCTGATATGCCCATTTGGGTCGCCACGGAAATAATGTCGTTTGGTGCCCTTTCAAAGATGTACAGCGGAATGATGCGGAGGGATCAGAAAGACATTGCGGCGCGGTATCATGTTCAAGTAGAAACACTCAAATCTTGGCTTCATCATCTTGTATACACGCGAAACCTTTGTGCACATCATTTACGGGTGTGGGATCGAAAGTGGGCAATAAAGCCGGATTTGCCTGCCGGTAAAGCATGGCAGGTTCCACTCATGCCCGACAATACGCGATTTTTTGCATCCCTGTTGGTTCAAGCGAAGTTCCTGTATCATTGTCCGTCCGAAAAAGACTTTGTCCGCGACTGGAAAATACGAGTCGAAACACTTTTGTTGCACCAGATGCCTCCTGTGCTTGATGCAAGCATTAGGATGGGGCTGCCTCATGACTGGAGAACCCATCCCCTTTGGGTATGCTTATGAAAACCATCGGTCAGAGACGAACCCGATTTGCCGGTTTGACGCCGGGCGGTTGTTCCGGCATGATTTTGCCGGTTTTGAGAATGGGCGGAGCTCGAGTTGAAATGCGTGGTGGCGGCGGGGAATGGATTCGAAACGCTGGGATCAAGATAGGATTGGGAATGATGATGGAATTGGAAGTCATGCTGGCACGTGAAGATCGGCGGGCCTTGCCCCTGAAACCCACCAAACAAGGCTGTTTTCTATTTTCACGGTCTGCTACCCTGACAGAGCCGCTAGGCCTGATGGCGATTCCCTTGTTAATTGCGTCTTTGCGGTTTGACGGCGGCAGGACATTCTGGCAAGATGCCGCCGTCATTAAGGATTTACGGATTGTTAAGGAACGATTGATGCAAATTGCCTATCCAGCATGCCCAGAAGACAGTTCCGTGGTCTGCGGATCCAGAAAGGAACGGTTCTGAGTGGGAGCGTCATACCCAACGAAGCTGATTCTGGCTATGCGTAGCGGCAACCGTTGTGCCTTTCCCGGCTGCCCGCGTGAGCTTACTGTCAACAGCCCCGGTGGCAACGCGCCCGTATCAACCGGGCAGGCCGCTCATATTCGCGGCGAGCAGCCGGGAACAGCGCGTTATGATGCATACATGACGGATGATGAACGTAACGGCTACAGTAACCTTATTTACCTTTGCAGCGATCACCACACGCAGATTGACAAGCAGGAGTCCGATTTCAGCGTAGACCGGCTCTTCACGATCAAGACTGAACACGAGACCAAGGTGCGTGGGGCCATGGTGGCCGCTTTCGCGGATGTCGCCTTCCCCGAATTGCAAGAGGCCACCGCGTGGATTAAAAGCGTGCCTGTGGATGCGGTGACGCAGGATTATAGGGTGCTGGACCTTGACGCAAAAATCCGCAAGAACGATCTGTCGGCCACTTCCCGGCTGACCATCACCATGGGTCTGAGTATCGCCCCGCTTGTCCACCAGTTTGTGGAGAATGAGTCCATGCTGGATTCGGGGTATTCGGATCGCTTGAAGTCGGGTTTTCTTTCCGAGTATCATCGACTCCGTCATGATGGCCTGCATGGCGACGATCTGTTTGAGACCATGTGCGTGTTTGCCCAACAGGGGGTCCGGGATCAGGCCGGACGTTCGGCTGCTGTGGCGGTGCTTGTTTATCTCTTTGAGCGGTGCGAGGTATTCGAAAAATGATCCTACCTGACAAACATGTTGACCTTTCACACTCGCTACTGGGTGCCGGTGCCGTGGTTCTTACTCAAGTGACAAGACCTATGACCGTCTCCGCCCTCTGGGATGCCGTCCGTTCCGCCCCCGAAATCCGTGCCTATGGACGCTTCGTTCTAGCCTTGGATTTCCTGTACGCGGTCGGGGCGCTCGAATTCGGCAACGGTTTACTGACCAAGCGGAGGCCCGTATGATCCGCAGCGTTACGGCGAATAAGCAGACCTTCAAGCCCGTGCAGTTCGGTCCCGGACTGAACGTTGTTTGGGCCGACCGTACGCAGGAATCCACCAAGAAGGATTCCCGCAACGGGTTGGGTAAGTCGACCCTGATTGAGATAATCCACTTCTGCCTGGGGTCAACCCCCAAGACGGGTAAAGGCTTGATGGTCGCGGCCTTGGAAGACTGGGAGTTCACACTCGAACTCGATGTCGTCGGCAAACCCTTGCGCGCCACGCGCGCCACTAGCAAACCCCGCCGGATCAACGTCGAAGGCGATGCGTCCGATATGCCGCGCTTCAGCCGGGCAAGCGGCGGTGAGCGGTTCGTTGACGTGAACGACTGGACCGCCTGGCTGGGGCGGCGGCTGTTCGGCCTCTCGGGCACGGAGCCGCCGGCCAAGTACCAGCCCACCTTCCGCAGTCTGATCTCCTATTTAGCGAGGCGACGCAAAGATGGGTTCTTCTCACCCTTTGAGCATCATGCCAAACAGGCCGAATGGGAGCGTCAAGTCAACAACGCCTACCTACTCGAACTCAACTGGGAGGACGGTTCCGCATTCCAGATCCTCAAAGACCGGCGCAAGGGATTGATGGAACTAAAGAAAGCGGCCAAACAGGGAGTCGTCAAAGACTTCATGGGCACATTGGGCGACCTCGAAGCACGTCGCGTTCGGCTCGCCGCCAAGGTCGAGGAAGAGGCAGGCAGCCTGCGCGGTTTCCGGGTACATCCCAACTACGTCGAGATGCGCGAACAGGCCAACCGCCTGACTGCCGAAATTCACGAGGCGGTCAATGCGAACACGGTTGCCCAGCGCCTGATGGACCTGTACCACAGCAGCCAGACCGAAGAAACGCCCCCCGCAGCCGACGCGGTCGCCAGTCTATACGCCGATGCGGGCGTCGTCCTTCCTGGCGTCACGCTGCGGGCGTTGGACGAGGTGCGACAGTTTCACGAAACCGTCATACACAACCGACGCTCATTTCTTGACGAAGAAGCCCGGCGACTGGCCCGCGATGTCGAACAGCGTGAACAGGTCGTCCACGAGAAAACCGAACAACGCGCCACGATTATGGAAATCCTCCAAACCCACGGTGCCCTGGAGGAATACACGCTCCTCCAGCGGCGACACATGGACACCGTAGGCGAACTGAACGCGGTCGAGAACCTGATTGCGAACGTGACCGCTTGCCAAAACGGCCTGAGCCAGGTAAAGATTGATCAGGAACTGCTCTTGCAGAAGGCCCGGCGCGATCTCGACGAACGCGCACCGCTGCGCGACCGGGCTATCGCCCAGTTCAACGACTACTCGGAGTGTCTTTACAACGCCCCGGGGCGCCTTATTATCAACCCCGCCCCGACCGGTTTCAAGTACGATGTCGAGATCGAGCGCTCCGGCAGTGACGGCATCGGAAATATGAAGGTCTTCTGCTACGACCTCATGCTCGCCCGCCTCTGGTCCGCCCGCCCGACCACCCCCGGCTTCCTGATCCACGACAGCACCATTTTCGATGGCGTTNNGCGTTGACGAACGCCAGCGAGCTTTGGCGATCGAACTCGCCGCCAGCGAATCCAAAGCCCACGGATTTCAATACATCTGCACACTGAATAGCGATTACGTTCCCCGCAACGAATTCTCACCCGAATTCCGGATCGAGGACTACATCCGCCTGCGCCTGACTGATGCCGAAGCCTCGGGCTGCCTGATGGGAGTCCGTTTTTGAGGATGGCTGGAGCCGGGTTTGAGTGTGCGATGGGTAGTGAATGATTGCTGCAAGAAACTCTCGGTGTGATTATTTGTTTTGAATGATGATGGGAAAAATGAGCGGCGATTTCGCCCGTCAGACATCGAGGTGCCGATGTCCTTTTGCCATGTAGATGTGCGCAGGAGAAATAAATGAGGCGAGAGAAAATATACAAGGGTTTATGCATTGATGCTGCTTGCGTGCGGCATATTGACGAGGCTTTTGTCTCTGTGTTTCGCGACCTTGCACCTGTTTCCATAAATGTGTCAAAAGAGGTGGATAGAAACG
>DIZZ01000046.1:28668-53786 GCA_002428045.1 Verrucomicrobia bacterium UBA6015 | reverse complement strand
AAGTCGTGCTTGCGGGTGCCGCGGCCCTTGATCTGGATGAAATCGGTGGGCGAGAAGATCGGCCGGAAGAGTCCGAGGTTGAGGATGTCGGCGCAGTCGTAGCCGGTGGTCATCATGCCGACGGTCACACAGACGCGCGCCTTGCTGGTCTTGTAGGCGGGCAGGAAGTTGCCGGAGCCGAGCAGGTTGTTGTTGCTGAAGTTGATGGTGAACTGCTGGGCATCGGGGATCTGGGAGGTCACCTGCACGGCGAAGTCGGACTGGTATTTGCCGGGGTACATGCGGTCGGCCATCTGGTTGAGGATCTGCGCCAGCTTGGCGGCGTGGTTCTGGCTGACGGCAAAGATGATCGACTTGCCGAGCTCGCCGCTGACCGGGTCGCGCAGGGCGTGTTCCAGGAACGTCTTGCACAGGAGCTGGTTGGTGGAATCCGCGAAAAAGCGCTTTTCGAACTCGCGCTGCTTGAAGGCCTGCTGCTGATCCTCGCCAGCGTCATCGGTGAACGCGACGACGAAGCCCTCCTCGGAAAGCAGCGTGGTGGTTACCTCGGTGCGGGCGTCCACCACGGTCGGGTTGATGAGAAAACCCTCCTTGACGCCGTCCAGCAGGGAGTAGCGGAAGGTCGGCTGGCTGTTCTCGCAGCCGAAGGTGCGGTAGGTGTCGAGCAGCAGGCGGCGCTCGGTCTCGCGCGGGTCACGTGTGCCCGGCTTGGTGCTGTCGAACCGGCGGAGGTAATCGCGCGGGGTGGCGGTGAGGCCCAGCTTGTAGCCGACGAAATAGTCGAACACGGCGCGGGCATTGCCGCCGATCGAGCGGTGGGCCTCGTCGGAGATGACCAGGTCGAAGTCGGTCGGCGAGAAGAGCCGCTGGTACTTGTTGTTGAAGAGCAGGGACTGGACGGTGGTGACCACGATCTCCGCGCGGCGCCATTCGTCGCGGTTCTCCTTGTAGATCAAGCACTTGCAGTCGTTGGCTAGCACCTTGCGGAACGCCTTCTGCGCCTGATCCTCCAGTTCCAGGCGATCCACCAGGAACAGCACGCGCCGGGCATTGCCGGTGCGCAGGAAAAGTTTGATGATGGCGGCGGCGGTAAGGGTCTTGCCGGTGCCGGTGGCCATCTCGAAGAGGTGATGACGCAAGGGTTGCCGCGTTCGAGATCCCAGAAGTAATGCAGGTTGCCGTTGGAGAGGATGACGAAGCGGCAGTTCAGGGACTTGGCGTACTTGCGGGCCTGCTCCTTCCCGGCCAGCGGGCTTTTGGCTTCGGCCTTGGCTTCGAGAACGATCAGCGGGAAGCCTTTCTCGTTGAGCAGCAGGAAATCGACGAATCCCCGGGTGGCCTGCTCGAAGTTATCGCCGAGGGTGTCCAGGTCGGTGGATTGGAGCGTGACGCCGGGTTCGAGACGGATATTGGCGGGGGAGCCGCCGTCCGGGAAGAAGCGCCAGCCGGCGGCTTCGAGCAGCTTGTTGATCTTGATCCGGGCAGTGGCTTCCTTATCGGGCATTCAGCGTCCTGTTTCCTGCGGCGTTCTTGGGGTTCCAATGATTGGCAGAGAATACATTCTAGCTGACAGGCGAGTCAATATCATTGCAAAAAGAACAGGGGGTGTGAAGCGGCCAGAATGGGCGCCGCTACTTCATCTCCCCGTCATCCGTCCGGAATGGATAGGCAGGCAGCCCTGCCTCGTTGACCAGATTGACCGCCGGTTTGCCTGTAAAGGCATAGCGGACAAATACCGGCATCGCCAGCCCTTCGGCCGCAAGTTCCACTGTATTCCCCTTGTTGATGGCTACCGCCGGAAGCCATTGCCGATCATTACCAGCCAGTTGGAACCCGGTCGGCGCGGCCCCATCGGTCGTCTTCAGCCCGGCCGCGTGAACGAACTCAACGACCACCCGGTTTTCTTCTATCGTTGCACGCTTGAATACCGGCCCCTGCGCCTCGATCTTTTCGCCATACACATCCCGGCGGGCCAGGAGTGCCAGGCGCTCGCCGATCGGCGCCTTGTCGGCAGGATGAATATTCTTCTCGTCGCCGAGGTCAATGGTGTTGGCTACCGAGGTATGCGGTTCCTGCAGAACACCAAGCTGCACCTCGCGGAACCGCGGCCAGATCGTGTTGCCGTAGCCCGGCAGCATTACCCCTAGGAAGTGAAAGTCATCCCTGCCCCATTGCGTGCGCAGTCGTTTGATCCACGCCGGCAGGCTCCGGGCGTACTGCCCGGGCTGGTCGGGCCGTTCGGCGTTGGCCTCGCCCTGATACCAGACCATGCCCCGGCTCGCATACGGAATAACCGGATGCAGCATCGCATTGTACACGATATTCGGCTGCTTGCGGATAAACACGTTCCCGGGCTGGACACCCCGATCAATGGCCGCCTGCACCCGGCTCTGTGTGTTCGAGCTGGCATCGAACGCATCCATGATGGCCTTGAAGTGCGGCAGTTCCCCGGTCAATTCGCGCGGCATCCATCCTTCGATGCTGGAACTTCCCCAACAACTGACGATGACGGCGACGGGAACATCCAGTGCCTTCTGCAGATGGTAGCTGAACCCGAAAGCAACGGCACTGCCGGAGACATCCGTTGACCACTTGCCCTTGCATTTCTCCTTCGGCGCAAACGACACATCGACCGACACATGATAACTCCGGATCGGCCGGGTCCGCGCATCCGGGACCAAAACAGCCAAATTGGTTTCCCCTCCCCAGTTGAACATCGGCAACGATTCCGATCCCCATCCATACTGCATATTCGACTGGCCCGCGCAAATCCATACTTCACCGACAAGGACATCCTTGAGCGCAAGCTGGTTGCCCATACTATCGCTGACCAACATCTCCTGTGGCGTCGAATTGGCGGCAAGCGGATCCAGCTTCACCAGCCATTTGCCATCTTCACCGCTCGTGGCCGTCTTCTGCTGCCCCGCGAAGGCCACCGTCACGACGGTTCCCGGCGCGCCCCAACCCCAGACCGGAACCGGCATATCCCGCTGCAGTACAGCATGGTCGCCAAACATCGGACTGATTGTCAAAAGCGACTGATCCTCCCCGGCACGGGCCCCAGCCACCATCAATACACTCGTCATTCCCATCAGCAGTAATTTCCTCATCATCGCTTCCTTTCTTCATTCCCCTGAATATGTATGGCTTTCACCCTTGGGCACGGTGATCGGCATCGTCCGGCCCGCATAGCGCACCATGCAAGCGCCGGTCGGGCTGGAAATATTGCGGATCACGGCCCGCACCAGTTTGCCGTCTTTCCATTCGATGTCGGCCTCGAACCCGCCGCGGACGCGCATGCCGGTCACCTTGCCGGTCGGCCACGCCTTCGGCAGTGCCGGCAGGAGATCAAGAATCCCCATGTGCGATTGCACCAGCATCTCGCCGACACCAGCCGCATAGCCGAAGTTGCAGTCAATCTGGAATGGCGGGTGAAAGCCCCACAAGTTCGGATAAACATTGTGCCTGATGAATTCATTGGCGAGCTTGTAGGCGCGGTCACCATCATGCAGGCGAGCCCAGATGCAGATCTTCCACGCCTTGCTCCAGCCAGTCGCACCGTCGCCGCGCGCATTCATGGAGATTTTTGCAGCCTCTGCGAGTTCCGGCCTCGTAACCGGCGAGATCTGCCGTCCGGGATGCACGGCGATCAGGTGCGAAAGATGGCGATGCCTGTCATTCGGGTCGTCCAGATCCTCCACCCACTCCTGCAACTGTCCCCATTTACCGATCTGCGGGCCGAGCAACGTCTCGCGCATCGCAGCCACCTTCTCCCGGTAATCGCTGTCCATCCCCAGCGCTTTGGACGCTTCGATAAAGTTGGTGAACAGATCCCAGGCCAACTGCTGCTCGTACGAATTACCCTCGGCGAACGGCCCGTGTTCCGGCGATTGGCTTTTGGGCGCCACCAGCCTGCCCGAGGTATTCGTCTTAAGAGAATCCTCCCAGTACTCGCAGAGTTCCTTCATCACGGGATAGGCCCGGTTGCGGAGGTATTCCTTGTCCTGCGTGAACGCATAATGATCCCAGAGATTCTGCGCCACCCAGGAGGCGTCCCCGGGCACCCAATGGTACGTCGCGCCCCCGAAGATGCCGTTTTCGGACCGTGTCGCCCACCCTCGCACACCGAATTCCTTCATCGTCGCCTCGCGCCGCACTTCGCGAATGGAATTCACCCATTCGGCGAGGGGCAGGAAGCATTCCGGCAGGTTTGCCTGATCCACGAACCAGTAATTCATCTGCACATTTACATCCGTGTGGTAGTCACTGCGCCAGGGCGGATGGTTGTACGGATTCCAAACGCCTTGCAGGTTGGCCGGCATTGTGCCGGGGCGGGAACTGCTGATCATCAGGTACCGAGCATACTGGAAGAGCATCTCCTCCAGGTCAGGATCGGGATTTCCCTTGCGGTACGAATCAAGACGCTGCGCCGTCGTGAGGGCCAGCGTTTCGACTGGCGTGGAGCCCAGTTCCAGCGAGACCCGGTCGAACAATAATCGGTAGTCCTGCTGGTGTTCGGCCAGCAAATCATCGAACGACCGTTGCGACGCGGCGGCGAGCCGTTCGGTGATGCGCCGGTGCGGGTGTTCCTGTTTCCAGACCTGGTCACGCCGGTTGATATAATCGGTGCCGGCATCCAGCAGAATGAGCAGACTGTCGCAATCCTTGAACGTAATCACCCCGTTGGTCGCGCAGAGTGAGCCGCCCTGGTTCAGCACCATGATTTGCGCTTCATAGCTCAAACCGATGTTTCCCGGAAGTCGTCCGCCAAAGGTGACCGTGTTTCCTGCCGCGTGCATCATACCGACACTGGCATCCTCAACAGCCGCGAGTTCCCCCTTCACCTGCATTGCCGCATTCACCGGTTTCTGATGCGCATCCCTGACCGTCATCTTACCGCTGTAGGCTCCGGGTTTGGATGCCGTGAACCGGAACACCATGACATTGGCCGGATGATTGGCGAAATATTCACGGCGGTATTGCACGCCATTCACGGCATACGAGATGGCGTGCAGCGAGTTGGCGAAATCCAATTCGCGCCGGTACCCAGTGACTGGCTCGTGCCCCTCCATGGCAATGAAAACGTCCCCGAAATTCTGATAGGCACCGGTATAGTCCTCATCCCCGGTCCAGAGGGTATCCTCGTTGAACTGGATATGCTCCTCGGCTGGGGCTCCATAGATCGTCGCCCCCAGCCGACCATTGCCAATCGGGTACACGGAAGAACCCCACGTCTGCTCGAAATACTTGCGGGGCTTTTCTGGTTTCGGGTCCAGCACCACGGCGGTATCTGTCCAAAGGCGACAATCCGTCGCCAGTACCTGACCGCCAAACAGCAGAACAACCGCCATGGCGCAAACTCCCGGTCTTGATATCCCATCATAAGGGGTCATATGAATACTCCTTTGCTCATGCGCTTTTCCCGCCTCCGTAGAGAGGTATGATATACTGCGGGCCACGAGACGGCTCAAAGCCGCGCGACGGGAGTTCGGCAGAGGCGATCTCGCGTGCCTGGCCGTTGCAAATCTCGCGGATGGCGCAGCGGTGATAAGCAGGCGATCGCCAGCCCTGGCTGACCGTCGAGAGGCGTTGCTGCGAATCCTCCGCCACAAACGCGACATCGCCCGTCTGGCCGAGATTGACCACGCCACCGAGAACCTCGGTTCGTCCACCGTTGATCGTATGGACAACAGCGCCTGTCCCCTCGCTCTTGTAGCCCATCAGCACAAGGTCGCCACCGTCATTGATCATCATCGGCTCGCCACGTTCCGGATTGAGCTGCCGAGCCCAGGCCTTCTGCCCCCTGAGGACTACAGCACAACGGCCATGACCTTTCGTGCCGGGAATGACTCCGGTTGTCGTGGCGACATTGTCGAAGAAGACCCGGGCACCCGGCACCGTGTTGCGGTAGAAGGACAGCGTCTGGGTATGCATATCCTTGAAACAGACGGTGCGCGTGCCGGCATGGGTGAACGAACAGTGCGTCCCGCTCCATTGCTCCCAGGCGAAAAGCCGTTCGATAAACAGGGGGCGAACCGTTGCGTCACCGAGAATCACAAACCCCTCGCCCGTTCCCTGCTTAAGATCAATCCCGGCAACCAGGTCGCAGAAACCGAAATCAAGGTGCTCGACAGACGGAGGAATGACAATCGGCTGATTCAGCAGATACCGCCCCGGCTCGAAACGGATCTCTGCCGCACCGGAATCGAGAGCCCGCTGAATCGCCGGGCTGTCGTCGTTGATGCCGTTGCCGATCGCGCCAAACGCACGCACGCCGGTGGTGTCGCCTGCCGGGCTCCACGCCGGAGTCTCCTCGATCGGCAAGCGCGCCATGCCCCGATCCGGATGACATGCCGTGACCGGCTGCGGATAGACCTGCTCATCGAGGAATCCGGCATCGCCAAAACCATTCGTCTGCACCTTCGAGACATACAAGGAGCCTGCCTGCCGGTCAATCGCGCACGGGCCGGTCCCGGAAAGTTCGGAATCGACCAGCACCGTGTGGCCGACCCGTCCCATGCAGGTCAGGGCGACCGGCACATTGACGGTCGTCAGCCGACGCAGGCTGACGCTGATATTCCCGACCGTCACCCCTGAAATCCGCTGGTTCCGCGCGGTGATATCCTCCCCGTGGGCAAACATCGTGTAGAGGCTGGAATCGATATGCACGCCATGATCAAAGCCATCCACCTCTATATGCTTGAGCAGGATTCCGGAGTAATTGCCATGCCCGAGCTGAACCCCGGCGAAACCGGCACCGTCGTCGCTGGCGATCCGCACATGACGAACCGCGCCGGAATTGTTGGCAAAGAAGTCCAGACCGACCGCGCCGGGATTCCCCCGTCCGCAGCGGATTGTGAGATCCTCGCAGTAGTTCGACATCGCGACATTACTTTGCTTGCCCTGCATGAAAGAGATAACCGGCTTGCCCGCGCCTGCACCGAAGCCGGGGGCACGATCCTGAAGCCGGATCACGGTTCGGTCCATGCCTGCCCCGCGAATGCGGATCTGCTGGTTCATCTCAGATCCATAGGTATTCTGCAGATCCTTGTGACGGTAGCAGAGCGTATCGGAAACCAGATATACCCCTGCCGGAAGATAGATCACCGGCAGAAAAGGCAGACGGACACAGAGCGTGCACATCAGCACGCCATGATCGCGACGATTCTCGAACCCGCTCGGATGATAATGAACCCCCGTCCCGGAGAGGGATTCCACCTCGGCAAGCCCCTGCCGGTATGCCAGGCGGGTCATGGCCGTTACATCATCAAGCGCACGGCAGATCGCCTCCGTACAATCCGTCTTCCCGCTCGGATCGGCATGATAGGGTGCCTTGGTAATATCCAGTTCCGTCAGCATCTTTCGCTCCCGCTTTCACAACCCGTTTGATAAGTGCAAGTATCTGAAAAACTTTTCATGTCATCCCTCTACAAAACCAGGAAAGCCTGCCCAATCGCTTTTGCCCGTCGCGGGGAAAGCCCGGCCTCGACGGCAAAAGTAGGCCATTTTGCAACGGCGTCATTAACATCTGCCACGATCTCTGCAGAACGTTTCGGCTCGATCCCCGCTTCATCTGCAACCGACTTCACATGCATCAGGGTTGGCCGGCGTCCCTCGCCTCCCACCGTCATCGTGTGCTCACCACCGGGGCCTGACGAAAAGGTCAAATCGTATGCTGGTGCCAGTTGCCACTCACCGTCAGCCTCAAGGCGAAACGCGAAGTTCTTTACATGGTCATCGCGATTGTGCGCGGCAATGTTGAACACCATGATTCGGAATGCAGCCTCCACATCGCCCTGGTTTTTGGCAAGAATCCGGGCGACCCGCAGCAATTGGCTGTAATCGCCGCCCGGCACCCTGAAATTGGCATGGATCAGGTTACCGAAGGTATGCACATGATGCCGTACGGAGCCGGTGCGGTCAAACCGGGTAACCCCGAAAAAAGCATCCCCTTGCCTTGTGCAGAACAGGCGTGTCGGCGGCATCTGAATCCCGGCTGCACGCGCCATCTGCGAATAGGCATATTCGATACGCCCATCATCCACCGCATCCTCGCGGGCATGAAACTTGATCATCCAGCCTTGGTACCCATCGGGCAAGGGATCGGGTGCCGTTACCAGTTCATCGCCTTTCAGCCCGACCAGGATCTTGGGACGAGCACCTCCGGGACTACCGCCCGACTGCAATAACTGCGGCAAGACCTCCTCGACCGATCCTTGCATCACGCGGTGAGCCTCTTTTGCCAGCTCGTGCAAATCGAGTGAGCTAACCACCATAGGCTCCGGGTCAGCAGGCGGATAATACGACAGCGCACCCATCGTTCGGGATCCCAGAAAAGCCAACCGATCCAGCGGCGAAACCGTTTCCAGGGCGACCTGACGACTGCGCAGATAGCGATCCATCAACAAAAGCCCCCAGCCATCTGGCAGACTATCGTCAAACAAACCGAACAACGGACCGAAGGCAAGATCCCGGTGCTCGCGCAGACCAGGCTCCGGCGGAAGTTTGAATGGTGAAAGCCATACTGGATTCTGCAGAAATTCTGGTGCGTACTCAAAATAGCAGCGGTGATCGGATTCAGCCAGTGTTCCGACAAACCATCCGCGATCCGACGATGGCGATCCAGACGAAATGCCAAGCTTTCCGGGCCAATCCGAAGGCAAATAAACCTCAAGTCGTTTCACTGTGTACCCCTTTTGCGGCGGGGCTTGGTGAACTGCGCGGCAAGTTCCTCGATGCTGCTTGCCGGAGGCGGTTCCAGAAGGGTATCAAAATCGGATAACCGCCCCAAAACAAACGACAGGCGCAACAGCCCCTTCAGCGAGATTTGTCCGGTTTGCTCGAAGCGGCGCAATGAAGCCAGCGAAATGCCAGCACGACGGGCAAGACTACTCTGCTTCCACACCCGCAACAGCCGCAATTGTTGCATCCGCTTGGCCAACGTGAGCGCCACCTCCTCGGGGGTCACCAACTGATAATCATGCAACGTTTTCATAAGTGCTAATATATTGATTCTTAACTTTATTATCAAGATCTAAAGCTAATATATTAGCACTTATTTCAGATCGCTCCATATGTCCACCATTTGGAGTGCGGGGACAACAGTCACCGCTTTTTCTATTCCCGCTCCAGCACCAGGAGTGGCGGAGTCCAGGCGGTCCCGGATTGGGTGTTGAAGCCACCGGCCTCGATCAGCAGATATTTCTTTCCGTTGACCGTCCTAGGCTCCATTTGCAGAGCCTGGAACTCGTCGAGATCCATCAGCATCTTGCCGGACCAGAGCCAGAGGGGGCTGTCGGTTGCGCCATCGTCCTGGAAGGTCATTCGCTGGAAGCGCGGGTTGCGGGCGGGCACCGGTTTGGTGCCTACGTCGAAGGATTCGAGGGAATCGACCTGGCCGATGACGTTCCACGTGCCTTTGACGGCGGGATTGGGAACGACAACACCATCCCACTTGAACTTGCCATCATCCGGCTCGACATTGGTATCGGGATCCTGGGTCATCTGCCATTCCGCCGAGCGCATCGGGATGAGGGCGGCGGCACGGTTGAGCATCGTCTCACCCATGGGCGGCAGTTTCATCCGCTGGAAGAAGACCGTGAGGTAATTGCCATATTCCTTCGACTTGTCATGATAGTGCATGAAGCCGGTGGCGGCCAGATTAACGGTACCGGCGGCAAAATCCGGCCACCGGTCTTTGGGGATCTGGGCGCAGATCGGAGCCCCGCCTGCACGGCGATCGACCGAGCCTTGGCGCGAGTAGATCTCCCGTCCATTGGCATAGATGCGGCAGCCGTCGCCGGCACCCACATGCGACATCCCGCCGACGAGGACGCGGTAGATATAGCCTTCTTCAAAGGCGGGGATGGTGAAGTTCCCGTTGAGGAGCAGAACCTCTTTCTCCCAAAGCGTGTTGGGGGTTTCGCCACAGCCACAGAAGCCACCGATACACTTGCCGAAGGGCTTGAGCTGGCCGTTGAAGGAGGCGAACGGCGACTTACCGCGCTTCCAACCAACGGCAGTGGCGTCGAATTCGGGCTTGAACCAGTTCTCCATCCCGTCGGGATAAGTGACCTTGCGGTAGCGTCCGAGGCGATTCTTCTCCTGTCCCAGCGGGGGCTTTTCAGCGGGATCGAAGGAATGGTAATTCCATTCCATCGTCGTCCGGTCCGGGCCATGCACCTGCCAGTCGTAGTCCTGCACGCCGATCCGGTTGTAAAGTCCGACCAGTTCATCGAGCAGTTCGCCACGTTCCAGTTTACGTCGGTTCTGGGCAACGAATTGAGGGATCAGCTCATCGCGGACGAGCGGGAGCAAGGCTGCTTTCATTGCCGGATTGGATTCGATCTGATCGCTGTTAAGAAAGACGTCCCGGTGCGCCAGGGTCTGGCGCGGGAAACGTTTTTTGGAAAGCGTGTAGAGTTGATCCATTCCGCCCGGCAAACCCGCCATGAGCGTGGCCAGTGCCGTTGTGAAATGCAACTCTGAATCCGGATGCTTCGGTTCGGGATGAGCGGCTGACGGAACCGGCCATGCGTCGTAAACGCTTGCAAACATTTGCAGGAATGCTGGCTGCGCTGCCGGCACAGTCTCCTTCATGATCGGACCCATCGTCCAGTTCGACCAGCGGCCGTAGCGCTGATTCGCGGCCATGACCGGAGCGACGGCCTGCGTAATCCTCTCGACCTCATGGCCTGCCGCTGCCGTGCGCATGAGAATCAGCATGGCGGAATTGCTCATCCACCATTCCGGGTGCTCCAACCAATAGATCAGCCGATCCAGATGTGCCAGCGCAGCCTCAGGAGCCGCTGGTTTCAATGCCAGCAAGGCCCCATCCACCACGAACCAGGCCTCCTTCGGATCCTCGATCATCCGCCACAACATGTCGGTATGCTCCGGCGTCAGTAATTCCTTGGGATAGCGGATAATCCCTTCCAGTGCAGCGCGGCGAACCCTTGCATCCGGGGCTTGCAACAGCTCGGTGACAAGTGCCGGGTAGCGATTGAGCTGGGCCGCGGCCATCAGGCGGATATCGAACTCCGGATGACAAAGCAATAGGCGCAGCGCCTCCGCCCCTGCATCGGCCGCTTCCGGTGCCAGATTGTAGATACGCGCGGCCGAGACGTCAACAAAGCGCTCGCTGGCAACATCGGGCGACTTGCCGAATTTATCGACCGCCGGTTTGAGCGAGTAGAAATCATTATCCGCCACGGTTCCCCAGGGCAGTTCCGGCAGTGCCACCTTATGACTGTACGTTGTCGGGGCAGCACCGCTGACCCGAAGTGTGCGCCGAGGCATGGTATAGGCCAGGGCGAGCCCCCCACCCCAGTTATTGTCATCATAGCGTTCGCCGCCAATAATGCCGAAGGAGCCATCGTGACGGCGGTTAAGTTCGTAGAACCACTTGCGGGCATTCATGAACTCCTGGACCTTGAGCGGTTCCTTCTGCTGTACCAGCCCCATCGCCGCCCCGCGCCAGATCTCGCCAATCCCGCCGCCAGTGTGACCGTGAAGCATCCGGTGCGTCGTGTAAAATCCGCGCACAGCAGTGATGTCGCGGGCACCGGCATAAACCGTGTCCTCGCGATCCGGGAACTGCGCGGCCGCCGCCGCCATGGTGAAGGCCAGCGCCCCGTTACGCCCATTGTCGGTGTAGCCGGATTCCGGACGATGATCGCCATAGGACAGAAGCCCGCGTCCGGCAAACCGGAAGTATTGCTTGAGTCCCTCCTGGAAAACCGTCTCATCCACCTCGACACCGCACTCACGGGCCAATATGAGCGTGGTCATGACATGCACCCCGGCAGGATTCATCCGTCCGCCCGCATAGTAGTTTAATCCCCCGACCCCGCGATGGGCCCACCCTCCGGGCATGAAATTCTTTTCTGCCGACCGGACCACCTGGCGGAGCAGGAGAAGCGCATTCTCGTCGCCGGTGCGGAGATAATACTCAGCCAGAGGAATGCCGCCATACCCCAGATGCCAGATAATGTCGCTCATTTCTTCCCGCCCCGCATTCTGTTTAGCCATCGCCGCGACCCATTGACGGACAACTGCCAGATCCTCATCCGCGCCCGTTGACAGGAGAAAGAGCATCCTCGGTCCCCCCGCCACATCAAGGGAAGACGGCTGCTTACTCGCCCAGGCAGCAAACCCGCGGACGATCTTCTCAGACTTCTCGCAGTTCAGCGGCCAGGTCTCGCTGTAGCTGCCGAGCACAGGAATCTGCACCACGACCGCCTTCGGGGCGCTGTTCTCATCGTCCCGAATCATCAGACGGACGATACCATCCTTCGCCTCGGCCTTGGTGATCATATCCCCAAGCTGGATGCGCGGATCGATATCCTTGAGTGTTTCCCCGTTGATGGAATCGATGATCTGGCCGGCGTGCAGCATCCCGGTCGCCTCGGCCGGTGATCCCGGCTCGACATGCTTGACCTTCATCACAAAGGCAGGCTGATGGAGTTCGATGCCGATCCCCACCGGACCGAAACGATCCACCGAGCTCAGTACGGCGGTTTCCGACGGGCGCAGCGTAAAATAGGCCGGCCGCTTATAAAACACATCCTCGGCCTGCGCCAGCCCCAGTCCGAAAAACAAACCCACACCCGCCATCCAATACGACACCTTGCGCATAAACGTCCTCTCTTCCCGTGTCCACGAACCCATCTAGATTAACCTGCCCAGCCACCTTCACCACCCATAAGCACCCTGATAGTACCAAACCGCATGATGCCTGTCTTTGACCGATTACGAAATATATTTATCCAATACACGCATAGGGTTTTGCACATTTCCAAACAGCAAAACAAAGGCATGCAGGGGGTGTCTTCAGCCAGTTATTCTCCGTGAATGAAGAGTTCGACCCAGTAGTTAGTCGTCCACTGCCAAGTGATGGTCGTGTCGGTGGTTATCGTGAAGGAGACATTCGTGCCAGGCCCGCTAGTGAGGCCGCTGCCGGTTGCTGTCCAGCCCGTGCATACATACTGGGTTTGGCCAGTCACCACCGGAGAACCTGACAACACGGCGTCGATGCTGCTGCCCAAGCTATGGGGGGTTGCACCAGACGGGTTTGGAAAGCCATAAGGACTGGATACAGTCAGCAGGCACGAGCCTCCCGTCCCCGGTGTACGGAATGTCCAGCTTGGCGACGCCCAGACATGGGCCGATGCATTGCTGATGCTGAAGGTGTAGTAATAGGTCTGGCCGGAACTCAGGCCTTCCGCAGGGTAGCCGACATTCGCGGAAGCATTGGTATAGGACCCCACCTTGGCCGAATGCGTCCAGGATCCCGCATTGGTTCCGCCATCGCTCAGCCCCCAGTGGACATATGCATCCACGTTGGTGGAAAGTGCGCTGACAACTGCGTTCAGTGTCGCCGTACTGCCCAAGATCGCTGCAGGTGCCAGATTCTCCACCGTGACAGCGCCGCTTCCGGGCGGCTGAGTCTTATAGGGATGACCGGAAGGAAGATTTCCCGCCAGCGTCCATTTGTGGGCGAGGTAGCCTTCCATCTTCTGACGGTCACTGTCAGACAGGATACCCGTAATGACAATTTCCCGCAGGCCTGCATTAACAAATGCAGAACCATTCGGAGAGGAGGGACGTGGACCAATGGCTCCAATCGCAAATCTATCGACAGTTACCGTGCCCAATCGTGTGTAACTTACGGTCGTTGGACTGCCACCCGCCACCCGCCCAGCAAAGTTAGTCGCAGCGTCGCGCCAGTGATAAAGGTTAGGGGTGGTTCTGTTGAAGGAACCCGTCGCACTGAGTGCATTGGTGCCCTCAAACCTAATGCCAGTAGCGTTAGTAGAGCCGGTATCGTTACGAACATATGCCGACATGGCAGTACCAGAGCCAGTACGCGTCTGGGCGGGTGTGTATAGCGTGTTGTCGGTTGATGTCCAATTCTCGGAAACGATCCGCATACCAGAGTTGGTATTGACGGCGGCGACTACGTACACATCCACAGCCCCCATCGCGTATGCGAATGGCGAGCTGTTGAACAGCATATTAGTCGTTCCGTCGAAGGTGATAATGCTTGAGGCGTAACTAGGCTGTTGCGTGCTATTGGTTTGAGTGACATGGCGATTATACCCGCTCTTGTCATCCCATCGTGCAACCTTTGTGGTGGCCTTTGTCAATCCCGTTGTGTCCGCCCATAAGGTGTTGGTATCCGCTGCGTCATACCAGGCGGCTGTAGCCATTTCAACCGGCGTCCAGGGCTCGTCCGTGCCGACCGGGCTACCATTGAACGCGATAGCCGTATCCGACCAGCATGTTCCGGCCGCATTGGTCCCATAGAACCGGTACCAGTACGTCGTATTGGTTGCCAGGCCCGTTACGTGCGCCGTGAAGGGTTCACCCTCGCCGAAGTTGCCGACCGCGTCAACATGATCCCAGTTGCCGACACTTGCCGTACCGCCATCCAACGCCCCCCAGCAGACCCAGATGGATGCGCTATCCCCGGCAACCAGCACACTGGAAAGATTCGCGCCGGTCGTCCCGTTCGTTGTCCAGCCCTGATGGTTGATCAGCGGAGGATCCTGATGATATTCCGCCACCACCACATCCACCGTGCCGCCAACAGAGAAGTAGTTCACCGCATCATCGGCCTCGAACGTGACATCGACGGGGTTTATACCCCGGGGTGGAGGGTAGGAGGGCGTGTCAAAGCCGAAGGTTCCAGGCACCGAGGCATTTCCGCCGGTCAGCTCCGAATAAAAGAGACTCTGTCCCTCGACAATGGAGGCGGCGGTCGGCCACGCCGTGACGGTCGGGGTCACCTTGGCGACGACCAGCGTGCCGGTTGCCGCGCCCTCGTAGGTCGCATCGTTGATCGTCACGACCACCGTATAGGTGCCTGCATCAACAGGCGTGGAGGGCGACCCGCCATACGTGATATCCGCTGCGAGTTCAGCAGGAACGGTGGCATACGACACGGATCTTGGCGTGCCATCATAGACTTGGTTTGTGTTGCTGATCGTCACCGTTGCCGAGAGCTTGGGCAGGCTTGCAGAAGCCGTCCCAGACACAACACTGCTCTCGGTGACGTTTGTCGCGGCGATTCGGTAGTAATAGATGGGGCCGGGACTGACAGCGCTATCCGTATAGTTGGTCGCGTTGGCGGTTGCTCCTCCAATCGCAGTGAACCCTGACATACCGGACAGGGAACGTTCCACTCGGAACCCCGTTTCATTGGTGCTGGTATCCGTCCACGTCAGATTGATCAGACCGGAACCCGGTGTCGCACTGAGATTGGAAGGTGCCAGGATGCTGGTCTGCCCCGAAGTGCGGAAGGACCAGCTCGGTGAGGCCCAGAGATTGGTCGTCTCATTCGTAGCACGGAAGGTATAGTAATAAGTCTGACCAGGATTCAGTCCTGTCGCCGTGTAAAAAAGATTGGTCGTGACATTGGTATAGGTTTCAACCTTGACCGAAGACATCCACCCGTTGGCATTGGTACCGCCATCGCTCAACCCCCAGTGGACATAGACATCCGCGTTGGTGGAATGCGTGCTGATATTCGCGTTCAGCGTCGCCGCACTGTCCGCGATGGCTGTGGGCGCCAGGTTAGCGACTGCAACACTCTCACCGCCACCAGGCGGATGATTTTTGTAGGGATGATCCGCAGGGAGATTCCCGTCTATCTGCCATTTATGGGCCATATATCCTTCGATCATCTGTTGCACAGGCAGACCCTCGGTACCATCCGTGAAAATCAACTCACTGACAGCACCGTAATTCCAGTACTGCCACGTGGCTGGTCCGCCGAGCACAAACCAGGCGTAATTTCCAAGATTGGTTGTCGCCGCCGCCCGCCAGAGCGTGGCGACCTGCGGGCATGCCGCTGTTGTTGTAGTGGCCCCGTCCCGGTAGAAAGCAAAACCCCGCCCCGTGTTTAACTCCAAGCGGCCGTTATACCCCCGCATTTCATGCCCTTGGTCCACTCCATCCCCCAGCAACGGCATCCAGTTATTGAATGTCGCCGCGTCATAGTAGGTCACCACGTACACATTCGAGAAGGCCATCACAGGTGTCCTAAGCCAGCGATAAGCATTGTCATACCCGATGGACGGCAGGTTGTTCATACGCGTATCGGCTGCGCGGTAGGTTGGCTGGCTTCCGGTGGTGCCCTGCGCGGCATGGCGGTTGTTGCCGCTCTTGTCTCCCCACTGCGAGACCTTGCCGCTGACCAGCGTGAGGCTGTTGCTGTCGCTGGCATCATACCACGCCACAGCCACAAGGTTGGAGGGACTCCATTCTCCATTCGTCTTAACGGGACTGCCGTTGAACATCGCCGCCGCGCCAGACCAGCCGATTCCAGCCGCATTGCTCAGATAGAACCGGTACCAATAGGTGGTATTCGTCCCCATGCCCGTGACAACTGCCGTGAACGGCACACCCTTGCTGAAGTTGCCAACGTATTGGACTTTCGTCCAGCTTCCGGTCGTGGCTGTTCCGGCATCCACCGCTCCCCAGCAGATCCAGACTGATGCCTGCGCCCCGGTCACAATGACACCAGACAAATCTGCGCTGGTGGGCCCCGTAGCGGTCCAGCTCTGGTTGCTGACGGCCGGCGCAACGAGATCATTATCAGCAATCGTGACCGTGGCGGCGGCGGCGGCGACATAGTAGGCGGCATTCGGCTGGACTGTCAGAACCGCCGACTCCGTTCCCTCGTCCGCAACCGTTTCATCAATCGGCGTGAGCGTGACCGTGGCAGAGGTCTGTCCTGCGGGAATCGTAAGGGGGCTGGCTGGGCTTATGGTGTAGTCCACGCCCTGCGTGGCCGTCCCCGACAGGCTGTAGTGGACCGCAAGCAACGCGGCCGTGCTCCCGTCGCGGGTAATGGTCCAGCTGCCTGTTGCCGGACCTTCCTCGGACGCGCTTGCAACGACAGAGGTCACTGTCACAGCAGGCAGGATGTCCCCCATAGTCCAGTCGATATAGGCATACTGGGTGACGCCATTGGCCACAACCGGGACGGTGCTACAGCTCCCGACCGGCCGGTCAACACCGGATGAAATGTAAATCAGGTCAAACGCCTTCAGCGTCAGGTTCACGTCACCAGTTCCCCAGTCGCTGATCGTCACGTACCAGCGTTGTGCCGTTCCGATGGAGGGCGCAAGATCGGTCATGTCAATGTAGTAGGTAAAGTCCTGGTAGGCGGCAGCAGCACCGCTGAAAGCATAAGCCCCCCCCTGCCCCTGCACAATTTCAGAAACGGCGGTCTGCGTCGGCGTGGTCTTGTTCGTCGCGCTGCTGCCGACTGTTGCCGAGACCTGACTACGGTTATTGTGGTTGAGCGTGATGCGGGCCACGACCGAGGGGGCATGCTGCACGGGTTTAATCGTTGCGATATAGACACGGGTGCTCGAAAAGATGGTAGTGGTCTGCAATATGCTGTAGGGAACCCAGCAGTAACCACCGCTCTTCCACGTTGTGCCATACGAATTGACGACCAGTAGACCGCCTTTTTCATTGGCGTCGACGACACTGTTGCCATTGATATCGCACCAGATCTCGTCATTGTACCCGACCACCGTCATGCCATGACCGGAAGATGTGCTTGTATAGGAATACACGCTCCACTTACCCGCCTCCGAATCATCTCCCGTGGTATTCGGATCGTTGGACAGCGTTTTATACCCCCAACCATCGAAGTCCGTGCGGTACGAGGCAATACGACCGTTGGCCAGATGCGTTTTCAGCAGGGCAAGCCCGTTGGATGTATTCAGGCTCGAGAGGTAACCGTACCCATCGATCCGGCTGTCGATGGCGCGGCGGTAATGCGCGGCGGTGGTGTCCCAGTTCCGGGTAAAACTTGAGGTCGGGGTCATCTCCGTCCAGCGCACCGCGCCATGCTTTTGCGCAATGGTGTAGTGATCCCCGAAATAGGTTCCGTCATTCAATCCGCCATTCAGGAAGTTGTACGTGAAGAGCGGCGAGAAGATGGCATCATCGCCAATCGCCTTCACGTCTCGGTCATACTGCAGCGCTGTCTCATGCGTCATGTTGTAGTAGATCTCACACCATCCGACGCAGGAGTTGACCTGTCCCTGGTTTCGGATCGGGGGAAAATATTTCAAGGTGCTGTTGTTGACAGCGGACGGGAGCGCCCCGCCACTTTCGCCATCTGTAGCAAATTCGTCGGTGGCTCCCCCTGCGTCAGTCACACCCTCTGCGCCAGATGCCTCGCGGTCTTCTGTCATCAGTACTGAACCTCCGGCATCCGCCTCGGTTTCAACTTCCATACCGATCGGGGCAACCTGCAGGTCAACACCGGCCACCAGGGCCGACTGCCCCTTCTTTGCGCGCTCCGCATTGACACGGGCCAGGCCGATCTTATTCAGCCGGATCTTCTTTATACCGCGGCCTTCTTTCTTCTCCTTGGCAAGCCGTTCCTCCGTGATGGGCAGCGCCCCCATTCCATGCGGCGCATCCGCATCAACGGCATCCCGTGCCGGGGCAGTCCCCGCTGCGAATAATTCCGCGCTGACCATGCTTGAAAGCTTGAAGGCATTGGCGTCCTGGTTGACCCGTTCCTGCTGCGCCACCGCCAGGGGGCTGGCATTCGCCAGGCCGACAAAGGCAATGCCAACGGTGGATAATAGAGCCATCACCCACGGTGCCAACATTCCTGGTTTCATCATCCTCATCTCCTTGCTGGATATATAACCCTTCCCATCACGCAGCATTAGATTAGCAACATACGTCACCTTACAAAGAGTATCTTTTTTACCAAAAAACAGTATCCTTTTAGAGCGTTCACCTCGATGCCGCATCGTTGGCCGCATCGTTAGCCTTGACAGGAATGCAGAAATACGCTTGATTGAGCCCCATGTCGCATCAATATCCAGCAGTCAGGAAACGCACATGCCCACCGAGATCAGCGACGGCGCGAGAAAGGTGATCCGCAAGCCCCGGCAGAAACAGGTGATCATCGTGGCCGACTGGCGAACCGAGGACATGATGAATGCCATCACCACCGAGGCCATGCGGTTCAACTGGCACCTTGTGGACGTGCTTTTCCTGCATGGTTCACAAATCGACTTCAACCCGGATGGCATGATTTGCTGCAGGCATGAAATACATCCCTTCATCCCCGGATTGCAGGAACGGGGGGTACCTGTCGTGCGGGTCTGGCGCATCCCGAAGTCCTATCCCGACACCGTGTTCCCGACCGTTGGCCATGATCCCGACGCCATCGGGCAACTCGTGGCCAGCCACTTCCTGGAACGGGGATTCCGGCAGGTTTCCCGCCTATCGTGGTTTAACGACACGCCCGGGGAACCTGACGATCAGATCTCGCAAAGCCTGGCAAAGGCCCTTGAAGCTGGGGGTGCCCGTTATCTGGGTGAGACGCATCTGCCAATGCTTGAGGGGCAAGGATGGGACGCGTTCAACAACGTCTTCAGCAAATGGATCGGCACCATGCCTCGCCCACTCGGCGTGCTGACCTCCGGCGATGTGCTTGGCGGGCACGTCGTGGCGGCATGCCAGTCGCATCATGTGGCCGTGCCTGAGGAAATCGCGGTCTTGGGGCTTGGCAACAAGCACCGCTGGTGCAATATGTCGCCCTGCCCGCTTTCGAGTGTGGACTTGAATGATGCCATGCGCGGGCGCACAGCGGTTCGCCTGCTTCAGGACCTTATGGATGGAAAGCCCGCGCCCCGAGCCCCCATCCTCGTGGCCCCTGCCGGGATTGCCGCGCGCAAGAGCACCGATATCCTTGCCGTGGAGGATGTTGCCGTTGCCAAGGCGATCAGCTACCTGTGGCAACATATGAGCGAGCCTATCGGCGTGGACGATGCGGCCAAGGCGACGAACCTCTCCCGCAGTGCCCTTGGGCGGCGCTTCAGCAAGCAGATCGGGCGCAGCGTCAACCAGGAGCTACAGCGCAAGCGTCTGGAACGTTGCCGGGAGCTACTACTCTCCACGGACTTATCCGTGACGGATATCGCCCCGCAAATCGGACTGCTTTCGAAAAACTACTTGCATCGCGTCTTCCACAAACACTTCGGATGCAGCCCGCAGGAATTCCGAGCCCAGGGTAAGCAGGATTCTGAACCTCGAGAGAGCCGATTCGGGCAATAGGCAGGTTGCTTAGCCCAGTCCGCAGCCGCCGGTTCGCGTTCCTCGTGCCAGCAGGCCTCCGCGATCTCAGGCCAGCTTTCCCCACGTTGGCCGGACGCCTACAGATACGGGGAAACCGCTTGACAGGTACGCCGCAGAGCTGACCTGTACCCGGCGATTACCAACCTATTTCTTTTTTATCGACAAATGAACCAACCGACACTATCGTTTCGGCCATTCGGGCTTTTGGAGCGTGGTTTCGATCTACGCTTTCGGCATGTCATCCCGACGTGAATTGCCGATTAACAAGCCTAGTACCCGGACGAAAGGATAGGCATCATGGAAGATACAACATTGCTGGACAGGCTCTATAAGAAATCGATTGAGAATAATGTCATTCCCCAGAAGCTATACGAACAGTATAATGTCAAGCGAGGCCTGCGCAATCCCGACGGGACGGGCGTTCTGGTAGGGCTGACCAACGTCGGCGAAGTACACGGCTACGTGATCGATGAGAACGAAAAAGTCGCCATTCCGGGCAAGCTCTATTATCGCGGCTACGATGTCGAAACCCTCATCGCGGGGATTCAGCAGGAAAAGCGCCGGTTCGGTTTCGAGGAAACCTGCTACCTGCTATTGTTCGGTGCCCTACCCAATGCCGATGAGCTCAAGGCATTCGCGCGGCTGCTGGGCGAGTACCGCATGCTGCCTCAGAACTTCACCGTGGACATGATTCTCAAGGTGCCCAGCCGCAACATCATGAACAAGCTGGCGCGCAGTGTTCTTGTCCTCTACTCCTACGACGAGCAAGCCGATGACATCAGCGTCCGTAACGTCTTAGACCAAAGCATGAAGCTGATCGCCCGGTTCCCGACCCTGGCCTCGTATGCCTACCAGGCCATCCGGCGCTACTACAACGAGGAAAGCCTCTTTCTACACAACCCCGATCCAGAATTGAGCACCGCCGAGAACCTGCTGCGGATGACCCGCGACAACACGCTCTACACACCGCTGGAGGCGGAACTGCTGGACCTGATGCTGATCCTGCATGCCGAGCATGGCGGCGGCAATAACTCGACCTTCACGATGCATGTGGTGACCTCCTCGGCCACCGATACCTACGCGGCGGTTTCCGCAGCGGTTGGCTCGCTCAAGGGGCCCCGCCACGGTGGAGCCAGCGGACAGGTACACGAGATGATGACCGACTTGCGCGCCCAATGCGGGAACAAGCCATCCGAACAGACGATCCAGGCATATCTCGAAAAACTGATGGATCGTCAGGCTTTTGACGAATCCGGCCTGATCTATGGCATGGGGCATGCCGTCTACACCATTTCCGACCCGCGCGTGAGCGTCCTGCGCGATAAGGCCCGCGAACTGGCTGAGTTCAAGGGTTTGTCCGATACCTTCAACATCTACGAGGCCGTGGAGCGGATCGCCCCCGGCGTGTTCCAGCGCAAGAAAGGCAGCGACCAGCCGCTCTGCGCCAATGTAGACCTCTACTCGGGCTTCGTCTACAGCATGCTGGGATTCCCGGAGGCGCTGTTCACTCCGCTCTTCGCGATCTCGCGCATCGCCGGCTGGTCCGCCCACCGCCTGGAGCAACTGATCACCGGCGGAAAGATCATCCGTCCGGCCTACAAGAGCGTGTGCAAACGGCAGCCCTACGTACCGCTCGCCGACCGTCTTTAATACAATAATTAGGAGATTCCGATGAATAAGAACTCACTCACCTTCCTCAAGCAACTTATGGCAACCCCGACGCCCACCGGCTTCGAAACCAGGGGGCAGGAGATTGTCAGTGCCTACATGGGCCAATTCGCCGATGATGTGCGTATGGATGTACATGGCAGTGTGCATGGTGTGATGAACCCCGGGCGGGATGTCCGCGTCATGCTGGCAGGCCATTGCGACGAGATCGGCCTGATGGTTCAGCATATCGATGACAAGGGCTACCTGACCATGTCGGCGCTCGGTGGCGTCACCGTCCCGCTGCTGCAGGGCGAACGGATCCTGATCCAGACGGCCAAGGGCCCGATCCCTGGCGTGTTCGGCGTCAAGCCGATCCATATGCTGACCGATGAGGATCGCAAGAATCCGGTCAACTTAATCCATGACCTGTGGGTGGATATCGGAGCAAAGAACAAAAAGGACGCCGAAAAGATGGTTGCCTTGGGCGATACCGCCACCATCAACAGCGGCTGGATCGAACTGACCAACGGCAAGATCGCCTGCCGCGGCTTCGATAACCGTATTGGTGTATTCGTCATTTCCGAGGTTCTGCGCCTGTTGCACGGGCACAATCTGAATGTCTCCGTGCATGCCGTCAGCACCGTCCAGGAGGAAGTGGGGCTGCGCGGCTCGCGCACCTCGGCCTATGCGGTGGATCCCCAGATCGGGATTGCTGTCGATGTCGGCTTTGCCACGGACTTCCCCGGGATGAATGCCAAGATCGCGGGCGAAGCCAAGGTTGGCGAGGGTCCGATCCTGCATCCGGGACCGACCTACAACCCGACGGTGCTGGAGATGCTCAAGAAGGCCGCCTCGAAGTCGAAGATCAAGACCCAGATACAGCCCGAGGCGCGTGGCACTGGCACCGATGCCTTCTCCATCCAGATGACGCGCGGCGGGGTTGCAGCCGGCCTGGTGAGCATTCCCTGCCGCTACATGCACAGTCCGGTCGAAACGATCGCGCTCAGCGATGCAGAGGATGCAGCCAAGGTGATTGCCACCTTCATTGAGCATCTAACCGGTAACGAGAAACTACGCTAGCAAAGGAATTGACGATGAAAAAGACCACGAAAAAGACGGTTCCGGTTGTCGGCGTCCTGATGGGCAGCCGTTCGGATTGGAGTACGATGCAGAAAACCGTGAACGTCCTGAAGGACTTCGGTGTGCCGTGCGAAGCCAAGGTGATCTCCGCCCACCGCAGTACCGGACTGCTGATGGACTACTGCAAGACAGCAGAGGAACGCGGCATCCAGGTGCTGATCGCCGGAGCTGGCTGCGCCGCCCATCTACCGGGCGTTGTGGCCGCCTTGACGACGTTGCCCGTCCTGGGCGTGCCGATGCAGAGTGCCGCGCTCAATGGCATGGATTCACTCCTGTCGATTGTCCAGATGCCCGGAGGCATACCGGTGGGTACCTTGGCAATCGGCGATGCCGGAGCCAAGAATGCCGCCTTGCTGGCGATTGCCTTCCTGGCAAACAACGATGCCGATCTGAAGACCAAGCTGCGCGACTTTCGTGCCAAGCAGTCCAGTGACGCCGCCGCCAATATGGACGTGGAATAACCGAGTCCACCCACTAACACGAGGAGCACCCCATGAATGAACCCCGACCGACCGGTGGATTGCCTAATCTGCTGGTCACCCTACTGAAAATGACCGGCGTGGTCTTCACGCTTGGCCTGATCGCCTTCGCGGGCATTTTTGTGTGGTTCTTCTGCCGCATCGAGCCCGAAGCGGGGGAAATCGCCGTGCTGATCCACAAAACCGGCAAGAACCTGCCGCCCGAGCAGGTCATCGCGACCAATGCGACATGGAAAGGCATCCAGCTCGAGGTATTGACGGAAGGTCGCTACTTCTACAACCCTTACTCCTGGGGCTGGAAAATCCACACGATGACGGATATTCCGGCAGGACGCCTTGGCGTGGTCACCCGTTTATTCGGAGAAGATCTTCCTCCCGGGGAGATCCTGGCTACGGCAACATCCAAGGGCATCCTGCCCGAGGTACTCTCGCCCGGCAAATACCGCCTTAACCCATATGCCTATCGCATCGAGCTGTTCGAGGCGCTCAACATCCGTCCCGGTCATGTCGGCGTCAAAACCGCATTGACAGGAACCGATGTCATTAACAATAATCTACCTGACGACCAGCGCAATACCTTCCTGGTGTCGGGTGCCATGAAGGGCGTCCGCAACGAGGTGCTGGATCCCGGAACGTACTACCTCAATCCCTACCTGATCAACGTGGTCGAGGTCAACCTACAGAGCCAGCGCTTCGAGATGAGCGGTGACGATATCATCACGTTCCTGACGCTGGACGGCTTCACCGTCACCGTGGAGGGCACCATCGAGTTCGGCCTTGAACGCGAGTCTGCAGCACTGCTCAGCCACCGGGTTGGCGATATGGATGACATCATCAAGAAAACCATCCTTCCCAGGGCCCGCGGGTTCAGCCGAATCGAGGGGAGCAAGTACCCCGCGATTGACTTTATTGTCGGCGAGACCCGCCAACGCTTCCAGAAGGAACTGGAAGCGCACCTGCGGGCCAAGTGCAAGTCATGGGGCGTTGACATCAAATCCGTACTTATCCGCAAGATCGTGGTGCCGGACCAGATCGCCAGCATCAGTCGCGACCGCGAACTGGCCGTTCAGAACGCACGCAAGTTCACGCAGCAGATCGAGCAGGCCAAATCCAAGGCCGAGCTGGTCAAGCAGGAAACCCTCGCCCTGCAGAACAAGGTCAAGGTCGAGGCGGATACCAGCCGCATCCAGGCGGTCATCAACGCCGAGCAGGAACAGTCGGTCAAGCTGATATCGGCCAACAAGGATCTCGAGGTCGCAAAGCTGGATCTGGCGGCGGCTGAATTCCAGGCCAAGGCCACCCTGTCGCGCGCCAGCGGCGAGGCGGACGCCATCACCGCAGGCAACAAGGCCGAGGCGGCCGTGGTCGATGGGCTTGTGGCCGCCTTCGCCACCGGCATCAATCTGGCCCGCTACGAATTCTACAAGGCCGTCGCCCCGCGGATCCAATCGGTTCTGAGCAACGATCAGGAAGGTGGCCTCGGATCCATGTTCAACCCGATGCTACCCGCGCCCGTGATGCCCTCGAAAGGAGAACAACAATGACCAGGTCCGCGATTCGTTTTGCTGTACTGTCCGTGCTGGTGATCACCTTCTGCTATGGGGGTATCTGGCAATGGGGTTTCTGCCGCTTTTATGTTGAACCAAACCAGATGGCCGTGATCTCCTCCAAAATCGGCAAGTCGATGCCGCCGGGCCAGATCCTGGCTGAGCCGGGCCAGAAAGG